>NZ_JBHYXN010000026.1:0-18333 GCF_042752335.1 Streptomyces sp. NPDC059355
TCCCCGAGTGGGGTGCGGGCCACGCCCGTTCGTGTTGTCACTCCAGGCCGGGGGCGATCCGCTCGGGGCGGTGGGCCGGGTGCGAGCGGAGCTTCTCGCGCAGTTGCCGGGTCTCGTCGGTGAGCCGCTGGGGGCCGGCGAGCGGGGGGACCCCGGAGACGCTCGCGCCGGGCGCGATGGGGGGCTCGTACTGACGGGGCGCGGTGGCGGTGGTGTAGGCGGTCGCCGCGGCGATCACGGCGGTCAGGCCGAGGAACGCGCGGGTCCAGCGCGTGGCCCGGTACTCGGCGGCCATACGCACGGTGGCGGCCGGGCGGGGTTCCAGCGGCACGGCCGGAGTGACCGCGCCGAGCCGCTCGCGCAGCACCGCGGACCGCTTCTCGGGGGGCGCGGCGGCCAGCTCCGGGATGCGGTCGGCGAGGGCGTCGTGCGCGTGCAGGAGGCGGTTGCCGGCGGTGGGGGTGCTGGCCTCGGTCTCGGCGGCGGTGTCGGGGAGGTCGAGGCCGACGCCGTCGTAGAGCAGGACCGTACGGCGGTGGGCCGGCGGGAGCGCCAGCATCGCGTCCATCAGGATCCGGTCGGCGGGGGCGGCGGGAGCCTTGTCGGGGTGCTTGTGGGCGCGGCGGAACCCGTGCCAGGGGGAGAGGGCGTACTCGTACACGGCCGCGCGCACCCAGCCGACGGGGTCGGGATCCGCTGCCACCTCGGGCCACCGCGCCCAGGCCTGCTGGAAGGCCCGCTCGACGGCCTCCTCGGCGAGCCGGCGGCGGCCCGTCAGCAGGTACGCCTGCCGTGCGAGCGCGGGCGCGGAGTACCGGTACAGCGCGTCGAACACGGCTCCCGGTCCGGGCGGCCCGGGCGCCGGCCCGGCGGTCGCGTCCCCGGCCGGGGCCTGTCCGGCGGCTTCGGCGACCGCCGGCTCGACCGTGTCGGATCCTTCGGCCGCGGCCTCCGCAGTGACCGGCCCGACCGGGCCTTCGGCAGGGACCGGCCCGGCCGCCTCGCCGAGCGTCTCGCCGAGCGCCTCGCCGGCCGCCTCGCCGGCCGCCTCGCCGAGCGTCTCGCCGGGCGTCTCGCCGGGCGCGGGCCCGGCCGGGTGCGCCTGGTGCCCGCCGGCCCCGGTCGTGGTCGCTCCGGTGGGCGCCGGCCCGTCCCCCGGACCGGAGGTGTGCCCGTCGCCCTCCGGGCCGGACGGGGGCTGCTCGCACCCTTCCGGGGAGACCGCCGCGCCTTGGGCGGGCGGGTGGTCGGGCGCCGGGGGCTCCGCTTCGGCGGGGGTGGTCTGCTCGAGCGTTCCGCGGCCGGGCGTGCCGATGGCCCGGGCGGTGGCCTTGACGGTGTACCTCGCCTCGCGGCGGGGCACGGCCGTGGGCGGCTTCGCGGCCCGTTTGGCCGCGACCTGCGGCCGGGTCCGCTGCCCGGGCCCGCTCATGCCGAAGGGCCGCAGGCCCCCGGGCAGCCTCACCACGGCCCCGCCCCGCGCCTCCTCTGCGGCGCTCCGATCGGCCTCGTGGCCCGGGCCCGCGGGCGTCCCGCCGGGGGCCGCTCCGGCGGGGTCCTGCGTTGCGGCGTCCGGCGGGGCCGCCGCGGCGGGGGCCGTGTCCGCAGCGGCGGGCGTCGGGGCCGGGGACCTCAGGAGAGCGGCGTAGGCATCGAGTTTGCGGCCTCGGGGGTGGGTGCGGCCCGATTCCCAGGAGCGGACCGTGTTGGTCCGGACGCCCACCGCCGTCGCGACGGCCTCGTACGTCAGGCCCGCCGCCTCGCGCAGTCTGCGGCGTTCCTTGGGCGAGGGGAGCCTCGGCTCCTCGACGCTCTCTGTCATGCCTCGCTCCCCGTGACCTGCCGACAGACCTGGGCGAAAAAGTACATAAAACGTATATTGAGCGACACCACGGACATTCGCCTGTTACCCGCCCATAGCGCGTGTCGTTGGCACCATGGCGGGGTGACCCAAGTGACCGAACGCGGGACCCCGTTGCCGACGGCCCCCCGGGCCGCCGCCGGGCGGCGCCGTTCGCCGGCCGCCGCCGCCTGCGTGCTGGGCGGGGCCGTCGCCGCCGGGCTCGGCCTCGGCTTCCTCGCCGTGCTCGTCATCGTGCTCTGGATCAGCTCCCCCTACCCCGACAGCGGCCCCGGCGGCGCCCTGCACCTGGCCGCCGGGCTCTGGCTGCTCGCCCACGGGACCGAGCTCGTCCGGTACGACACCCTCTCCGGGGTGCCGGCTCCCGTCGGCGTGATCCCGCTGCTGCTCGTCGCGCTGCCCGCGCTGCTCATGCGCCGGGCGGCGCGGCTCGGCAGCGCCTCGGGGGACGGCGGGGACGGGGATGAAGTGCTGCCCGCCTCAGCCATCTTTTCCGCTGTGACCTGCGGATATCTCTCCGTCGGCTCCCTGGCGACCGTCTACGCCGCCGCCGGGCCGATGCCCGCCGACCCCCTCAGCGCCGCCTGGCACGTACCGCTCGTCGCCGTGCTCGCCGCCGCCGGCGGGGTCTGGGCGGCCAAGGGGCGCCCCGTCGGGCCGCTGCCGCACTGGGTTCCGGGGGCCGTGCGCCGGGCCGCCGCCCGCCCCCGCTACCCCCTCGCGCTGCGCGCCGGAGCCGCCGGGGCCCTCATGCTGCTGGGCGGCGGCGCGCTGCTCGTCGGGGCCTCGCTCGCCTGGCACGCCGCCGAGGTCCAGGCGTCCTTCCTGGCGCTGACCGGGGTCTGGTCGGGCCGCTTCGCGGTCCTGCTCCTGTCCCTCGCGCTGCTCCCGAACGCCATGGTCTGGGGCGCCGCCTACTCCCTCGGCCCCGGCTTCGCCCTCGGCGCCGGCGCGACCGCGACCCCTCTCGGCTTCGCCGGCTCGCCCGCGCTCCCGAGCTTCCCGCTGCTGGCGGCGCTGCCCCCGGAGGGCCCCAGAACCCTGCTGACCTGTGCGACCACCGGTGTGCCGCTACTGGCCGGGCTGGCGGTCGGGTGGTTCGCCGTACGCCGGGCGCGTGAAGTCTCGTACAGGGAAACCGCCCTGACGGCGGCTCTGGGCGCCCTGGTGTGCGCGCTGCTGATGGCCGGGCTCGCGGCGGCCTCTTCGGGGCCGCTCGGCTCCCGGGGGCTGGCGAGCTTCGGCCCGGTGTGGTGGGCGGTCGGCGCGGCGGCCTTCGCCTGGACCCTGCTCCCGGCGGTGCCGGTAGCGGTGGCGGTGCACTCCTGGCGGACCCGGCCCGCCCGGCAGGCGGACGCCCTCGCGCCGGACGCGGATGACGAGTGGCACGACAGCGGCGTACGGGAACTGCGCTGGGAGGCCCTGCGCCGGGCGGCGGGCGCCCTCGTACCGGACCTGACCCAGGATCCGCCCCAGGATCCGCCCCAGGCCCAGGCCCAGGCCCAGGCCCAGGCTCCGGCGCCGGCCGAACCGGTCCCGGCCTCTGCCGAACCGGTCCCGGTCGCCGCGCCCAAACCGCCCCGCCGGCTCACCGTCGTGACGGGGATTCACCTGGACCTGACGCCGGTTCCGGTCCCGACGGTCCCGACGAAACCGGCGGACGCGACGCCCCTGCCCCTCGTCGCGGCCGTGGCCGACGCCCGCGTACTGCCCCGCCGCAAGCCGCAGGAGTGAACCGGCGCCGCCAGGCCTACTGCTGCACCTTCAGGATCTTGCCCAGCACGTTGTCCGGCAGCAGGTTGTTGCACTGCAGTTCCGCCGACTTCGTGAGGGCGTCCTCACGGCAGACGTAGAAGTCCTTGTAGGCCAGCTGCAGGCCGTACGAGCTCAGCGCCAGCAGGATCGCCAGCGAGGCCGCGACCAGCCCGCCGATCGCCGCCGTCCGCTGCGGGCGCGCCGCCGGACCGAGGGCGGCCAGGCCTCCCTGGGGAGCGGGGGCGGGAGCGGGGGCACGGCCCATCAGGGCGTCCACCGCGGACGCGGGCTCTGCCGCCGCAGGCTTCCCGCGCAGCCCGCTGATCCCCCAGTACATGGCGAGCGCACCGAGCAGCAGCCCCACCGACGGGATCCCGAAGATCCCGAAGAAGAAGCCCCACATGCCGGCCAGCAGCGCGTAGCGGGCCCGCCGCTGGACCGGGTCCGTCGGGTCCCAGCGCACCGGTCCGCCGGTGCCGGATCCGGGGTCCTGGCCCTGGCGGCCGTCACCGCCGCCGTCGCCGTTGCCGCGCGGCTGCCACGGCTGGTCGGGCCGGCCTTCCGGGGGAGCCGCGAAGGGGTTGTCGTCGGTGGAGGAGTCGGGCTGGCGGCGATCCGGCATCGAGTGCGTTACTTCCCCTGTGTCGTGGACGTCCTCGGGACGTCGTGGGCCTCGTGAGCGGCGTGCGTCGAAGGGCTGTTGACGTGTGGCACGGTGCTGCGCACCGCGCCGTATGCGGCTTGTATGCCAGACGCTACCTCTCGCCCGTCCCCCCGTCCCTCGGGGGCGGTCCGGTGTGCCGGTATCGTTGCAGGCGGTCGGCGGCTTCGTAGGGTCACCCGTATTCAGGGGCACCTCACTTTCGTCTGATCACACAAGATGTACGCCGGTGCGTGAGACCACGTGACGTGCGTATGGACGCATTCCCGCAGAAAGGGCCTCCCATGGCCGCCTCCCGCCTGGTCGTGCTGGTCTCCGGTTCCGGCACCAACCTCCAGGCCCTGCTCGACGCCATCGACGCCCATCCCGGCGGATCCGAGGGCTTCGGCGCCGAAGTCGTCGCCGTGGGGGCCGACCGCGAGGACATCGTCGGCCTGGAGCGGGCCGAGAAGGCCGGGATCCCCACCTTCGTATGCCCGGTCAAGGCGTACGCGACCCGCGAGGAGTGGGACGCCGCCCTCACCGGGGCGACCGCCGCCCACGCGCCGGACCTCGTCGTGTCCGCCGGGTTCATGAAGATCGTGGGCGCCTCGTTCATCGGCCGCTTCGGCGGCCGCTTCGTCAACACCCACCCCGCCCTCCTCCCGGCCTTCCCGGGAGCCCACGGCGTACGGGACGCCCTCGCCTACGGCGCGAAGGTCACCGGCTGCACGGTCCACTTCGTGGACGCCGGCGTGGACACCGGTCCGATCATCGCCCAGGGTGTGGTCGAGGTCCGGGACGGGGACGACGAAGCCGCTCTGCACGAGCGCATCAAGGAAGTCGAGCGCCAGCTGCTCGTCGACGTCGTGGGGCGCCTGGCCCGGCACGGCTACCGCATTGAGGGACGAAAGGTAACAATCCAGTGACCGCCGTAGAGAGCAGCACCACCTCGTCGAGCTCGTCGAAGCGACCGATCCGGCGCGCGCTCGTCAGTGTCTACGACAAGACGGGACTGGAGGAGCTGGCCCGCGGCCTGCACGAGGCGGGCGTCTCGCTCGTCTCGACCGGCTCCACCGCCTCCAGGATCGCCGCGGCCGGCGTGCCCGTCACCAAGGTCGAGGAGCTCACCGGCTTCCCCGAGTGCCTGGACGGCCGGGTCAAGACCCTGCACCCGCGCGTGCACGCCGGCATCCTCGCCGACCTGCGCCTGGAGGACCACCGCAACCAGCTCGCCGAGCTCGGCATCGAGCCCTTCGACCTGGTGATCGTCAACCTCTACCCGTTCCGGGAGACCGTCGCCTCCGGCGCCACCCCCGACGAGTGCGTCGAGCAGATCGACATCGGCGGCCCGTCGATGGTCCGCGCCGCCGCCAAGAACCACCCCTCGGTCGCCGTCGTGACCAGCCCCGCCCGGTACGCCGACGTCCTCGCCGCGGCCCAGGGCGGCGGCTTCGACCTCACCGCGCGCAAGCGGCTCGCCGCCGAGGCCTTCCAGCACACCGCCGCGTACGACGTCGCCGTGGCCTCCTGGTTCACGAATGCGTACGCCCCGGAGCCGGAGGCCGTGCTTCCCGAGTTCCTGGCCGGCGCCTGGGACCGCAAGTCCACCCTGCGCTACGGCGAGAACCCGCACCAGGCCGCCGTCCTCTACACCGACGGCCGGCCGGGCGGGCTCGCCAATGCCGAGCAGCTGCACGGCAAGGAGATGTCCTTCAACAACTACGTGGACACCGAGGCCGCCCGCCGCGCCGCGTACGACCACGACGAGCCCTGCGTCGCGATCATCAAGCACGCCAACCCGTGCGGCATCGCCGTCGGCGCGGACGTCGCCGCCGCGCACCGCAAGGCGCACGCCTGCGACCCGCTGTCGGCCTTCGGCGGCGTCATCGCCGTCAACCGTCCGGTGACCGTCGAGCTCGCCGAGCAGGTCGCGGAGATCTTCACCGAGGTCATCGCCGCCCCCGCGTACGAGGACGGCGCGGTCGAGATCCTGGCCAAGAAGAAGAACATCCGCGTCCTCAAGGTCGACGGCACCCCGCACCAGCCGGGTGACCTGAAGCCGATCTCCGGCGGCGCGCTGCTCCAGCAGTCCGACCTCTTCCAGGCCGAGGGCGACGACCCGGCGAACTGGACCCTCGCCACCGGCGACGCCCTCTCCCCGGAGGAGCTCGCCGAGCTCGCCTTCGCGTGGAAGGCCTGCCGGGCCGTCAAGTCCAACGCGATCCTGCTCGCCAAGGACGGCGCCTCGGTCGGTGTCGGCATGGGCCAGGTGAACCGGGTGGACTCGGCGAAGCTCGCCGTCGAGCGGGCGGGCGCCGAGCGCGCGCAGGGCTCGTACGCCGCCTCCGATGCCTTCTTCCCGTTCCCGGACGGGCTGGAGATCCTGACCGCCGCCGGCATCAAGGCCGTGGTCCAGCCGGGCGGTTCGGTCCGTGACGAGCAGGTCGTCGAGGCCGCGAAGGCGGCCGGCGTGACCATGTACTTCACCGGGACCCGGCACTTCTTCCACTGAGTCCGGCTCCCCGCGCACGGCGAAGGCCGCCACCCGTCACGGGTGGCGGCCTTCGCCGCATCTCCGGTGGTCGTACGGGGATCAGTAGCGCGGGCGGTTGAACCAGGCCACCGAGTCCTTGTTGACTGCGGCGACCAGGATGACCACGCCGATGGCGAGGCCGATCACGCCGCCGGCCAGCGCGGGGCCCGTGCCGTTGCTGCCGGTGTTCGCGAAGTTGGCGAGGCTGCTGAGCAGGAAGAGCACGGAGTACACGATCGTCGTGATCCGCGTGGCGTTGCCGCCCTTGCCGAACTTCACGCCGAGGACGATCGCCCACACGGCGAACGCGATGGCGATGACGGCGATGAGGGCGATCACACCGGCGGCCACCTGGCCCGAGCTGCTGCCGCCGTAGCTGCTGCCGGAATCGGCGCTGGAGATGAAGGCCGCCCCGAGCAGGGCGAACGCGCCGACGATCAGCTGAATGGCCGCGATGATGAAGAGGAGCACGCGCGCGGTCTTCAGCACACCCGGCATCTGCATGGGCATGCCCGGGTAGCCGCCGGGGCCGGCCGGGTACGCCTGGTTCGGGTATCCGTAGCCTGGCTGGCCCTGCGGGGCCTGCTGAGGGTAGGCGTAGCCGCCCTGCGGCGGAATGCCCTGCGGGGCCTGGTTCGGGTATCCGTAGCCGGGCTGGCCCTGCGGGGCCGGCGGCTGCTGCTGCCCGTACGGGTTGTTCGGGTCGCCGAAGCTCATCTTGGGGTGTTCCTCCGTGGAAGTGCGGGGACGCACGGCACGCACGGAGGAGTCACTGCTGTGTGCGGTACGCCCCCCGGCACTGCCCGCGGCACTCTTTACGCCATCGTGGTCCGCCCGGGCCGGAGTTGTCCAGCGACGGCGCGCCGGGCCGGTCACTTGTTGTGCAAGTACAATGAACGGGTCAAGTCCGCCACGGAGCGCCCGCCCGGGCCCGCGACCGGGCGTCCGGCCGGGCCCGCGACTGGAAGCGAAGCCGGTCCATCCGGGAGGATGGGGTCATGACCGCCCAGATTCTCGATGGCAAGGCCACCGCCGCCGCGATCAAGTCCGAACTGACCGCCCGCGTGGCGGCGCTCAAGGCCCGGGGTATCACCCCCGGCCTCGGCACCCTGCTGGTCGGCGACGACCCGGGCAGCCGCTGGTACGTCAACGGCAAGCACAAGGACTGCGCCGAGGTCGGCATCGCGTCCATCCAGCGCGAACTGCCCGCGACGGCCTCCCAGGAGGACATCGAGGCGGTCGTACGGGAACTCAACGCGAACCCGGAGTGCACCGGCTACATCGTCCAACTCCCGCTCCCCAAGGGCATCGACACCAACCGGGTCCTGGAGCTGATGGACCCGGCGAAGGACGCCGACGGCCTGCACCCGATGTCCCTCGGGCGACTGGTGCTGAACGAGCCGGGCCCGCTGCCCTGCACCCCGTACGGGATCGTGCAGCTGCTGCGCCACCACGGCATCGAGATCAACGGCGCGCACGTGGTGCTCCTCGGCCGCGGCATCACCGTCGGGCGCTCGATGGGCCTGCTGCTGACCCGCAAGTCGGAGAACGCCACCGTCACCCTGTGCCACACCGGCACCCGCGACCTGGCGGCCCAGCTGCGCCAGGCGGACATCATCGTGGCGGCCGCGGGCGTCCCGCACCTGGTCAAGCCGGAGGACGTGAAGCCCGGCGCGGCCGTGCTGGACGTGGGCGTCAGCCGCGACGAGAACGGCAAGATCGTCGGCGACGTGCACCCGGGCGTCGCCGAGGTGGCCGGCTGGATCTCCCCGAACCCGGGCGGTGTCGGCCCGATGACGCGGGCGCAGCTGCTCGTGAACGTCGTCGAGGCGGCGGAACGGACGTCGACCAGTGCGGGCTGAGCACGAAGCGGAAGCGACCGGCGCCGAGTCCGGCGCCGGCCCCGGCCCCGGCCCCGGGCCCGCGGGCGCCGAAGCCGGGCCCGCGGGCGCCGAGGCCGGCCCCGAAGCCGGGCTCGACGCCGCCAAGTCGCGCCGCTTCCCCTCGATCACCAAGGACACCGCCCGCCCCGAGGGCCACGGCCGTGCCGCGCCCGGTGACGCCCTCGCGGCCCGCCAGTGGCCGATGCTCAGCGTGCTCGCCGCCACCGCGGTCGGACTGCTCCTGACCGCGCTGAACCACCCCCGCTTCGGCGTCCTGGTGATCGGCGTGGCCCTGATCGCGGCCTCCGTGCTGCGGCGCGTACTGCCGCAGGTGGGGATGCTGGCGGTGCGCTCCCGGTTCACCGACATGGTCACGTACGGGCTGCTGGGCGTGGCCATCACGCTGCTCGCGCTGGTGATGGAGCCCAAGCCGTGGCTGGACATCCCGTTCCTGGAGAGCGCGGTCCGCTTCACGGTCCGCTGAGCCCGGCCCCGCCGGGGCACCTGACGTACTCGCACCCACTCGTACACCCGTCCGGCGGTGTCCGGCGGTCGAAAAGAGGGGGGAAATCCCCCTCCGCGCCTTCGAACTCCCGGTCCGTGTGCCCTGCACCACACAGACCGGGGGATTGGGCCGCCGGAAGGTCGGATAGCCTGACGCCGGATGTCTCTTCACGTCAAGATTCGCAGGGGAGCGGCGTCCGCCAGCACATGGGGCAGCGAAGCCCCACCGCCAGCTGTCTAACGGAGAAGGCCATGACCCGCACTCCCGTGAATGTCACCGTCACCGGCGCCGCCGGCCAGATCGGCTACGCGCTGCTCTTCCGCATCGCGTCCGGTCACCTGCTCGGCGCGGACGTGCCGGTCAAGCTCCGCCTCCTGGAGATCCCCCAGGGCATGAAGGCCGCCGAGGGCACCGCCATGGAGCTCGACGACTGCGCCTTCCCGCTGCTTAAGGGCATCGACATCTTCGACGACCCGAACGCGGGCTTCGAGGGTGCGAACGTCGCCCTGCTCGTGGGCGCCCGCCCGCGCACCAAGGGCATGGAGCGCGGCGACCTGCTCTCCGCCAACGGCGGCATCTTCAAGCCGCAGGGCAAGGCCATCAACGACCACGCCGCGGACGACATCAAGGTCCTCGTCGTCGGCAACCCGGCCAACACCAACGCGCTCATCGCGCAGGCCGCGGCCCCGGACGTACCGGCCGAGCGCTTCACCGCGATGACCCGCCTCGACCACAACCGCGCGATCTCGCAGCTGGCCGCCAAGACCGGCGCCGCCGTCTCCGACATCAAGCGCCTCACCATCTGGGGCAACCACTCCGCGACCCAGTACCCGGACATCTTCCACGCGGAGATCGCCGGCAAGAACGCCGCCGAGGTCGTCAGCGACGAGCTGTGGCTCGCCGACACCTTCATCCCGACCGTCGCCAAGCGCGGCGCCGCGATCATCGAGGCCCGTGGCGCGTCCTCGGCCGCCTCGGCCGCGAACGCCGCCATCGACCACGTCCACACGTGGGTCAACGGCACCGCCGCGGGCGACTGGACCTCCATGGGCATCCCGTCGGACGGCTCCTACGGCGTCCCGGAGGGCATCATCTCCTCCTTCCCCGTCACCACCAAGGACGGCAAGTACGAGATCGTCCAGGGCCTGGACATCAACGAGTTCTCCCGCACGCGCATCGACGCGTCCGTGGCGGAGCTCGTCGAGGAGCGCGACGCGGTCCGCGAGCTCGGCCTGATCTGACCGGTAGGACGGGACCCGGCCGGCTCTGCGAAGGGCCCGGCCGACCCGGCCGGAACCGATCCTGCGACACCTGAAAGGCCCCGGCGTGCACGCCGGGGCTTTTTGGCGTGAAGCACCCTGTTTACGCGCGCCCCGCGCGCCGTACGGTTGCCCTCCTCCCGAGCGAGGAGAACGCGTGAGTGGCACACCCGACGGCAGGGCCCCCGTGGACCCGACGGCGACAGAGGCGGGACGCCTGCTGTGCGCCGGCACCTACCTCGACCCCGCCTACCGCGACCGGGTGATCGAGGAGCTCTACGTCCACGAGGAGCGGTTCCCCGCACCCTCCTACGGGTTCGACGCCTCCCGCGTCCTCGCCCACGCCCTGCGCGCCCTGCGCACCGAGGTGGCCTGGTCGGCGGGGATCGTCGCGGCGTGGGCGCTCGGCCTCCTCCTCACCCGCGCGTTCTTCCTCTTCCTGCTCGTCCCCGCGCTGCTCCTGAGCGGGGCCGGCCACCTCAAGAAGCGCCGCGAGCGGACCGGCCGCGGCGTCCGGTTCTTCGAGTGGATCATGCGCGGCTGCGCCGCCTTCCTCCTCGGCCGGATCCTGTGGGGCGTGCTCCGCGGCTTCTTCGCGGACGATGTGGGCTTCGGGGGCTTCGGGGGCAACCCGGACCTGAGCTATCTCGGCCAGTACCTCGGGCACGTCCTGGAGACCGATCCGCTCGGCATCTTCACGGAGATCCCCCTGATCGGCCAGTACTACGGCGAGGCCTACTCGTGGACGGTCATCCTGATCGCGGTGCTGGTCACGGTGCTCGTCTATCTCCAGCGCGGGCACTTCGCGCAGTCCATCCATTCCAAGCTCAGCCGTGAGCACTACGCGGACTGGGAGGCCGACCCGGTCGGGGGGCCGCGCTTCCACCGGACCCAGGACCGGATCCTGCGCCTGCAGCACGCGCAGGTGGTCCTGTACGACATCGACAACCCGTTCTGCGGGGCGGGCCAGGCCCGTCTGCCGTGGCAGCTGACGGTGGAGCTGCGCCCGCGGGCCAAAGAGGTGGCCCGCCGCCTCGACAACGAGGGGATCATCGAGCGGATCCGGCCCAGGCTGGAGGCCCTGCGGGTGCCCTCGCCGGGCGGCTCCGAAGGTGCGGAGGCGAGCGTCCTGGACCGGCTTCGCGAGCTGGTCATCGACGAGTGCGTGTTCCTGCCGGCCGCGGGACTGCCCGACGTGGACGCGGCCGACGTGTCGCAGGAGGCGTTCGCCGAACACCGAGCGGCTGCGGTCGAGGAGGGCGGGGAGCGGCGCCGGCACTTCCTGCGCGTCCGGATCGGCGGCTGGGACGAGAACCTCGTCATCACGGTGTTCATCCGCGTCCACACCCAGGGCGGCATGCTCATGCTGGAGGTCGCGCCGCACGTGCTGCTGCCGGTGCGGCCCGATTTCCAGCGGGCCGACGACATCGCCCGGCGCCATCGTCGCAACACTCCCTTCGCCAAGGCGCTGCTGGCCCTCAGCAACGCCCCCGGCTCGCTCGGCGTCGCCCTCGCCAGCCTCGCCAGGGCCTGCCGGGTCCCGTGGCGGCTGGCGACCGCCGGGCACGGGGTCGCGTTCGCGGCGGGACCGGCCGCGTCCGTACGCGAACTCGCCTCGAAGCGGGAGCCGTCACTGTTCCAGCTGATGGACCTGGACCGGTACGTGAAGACGATCCAGGAGCGCATCGTCGGCGGGGTGACGCAGGCGCTGCACGACGCGGGCTGGCACACCGAGGAGTTCGCGGAGCGCGCGGTCAACGTCGCGGAGGGCGGGGTGTTCATCCAGTCGGTGAGCAACAGCGCCTTCGGCATCAACGGAGTGAGCCACAACAGCACGGTGAACCAGGGCAAGGACGGCACGGACCGCAAGGGCGGGCGCGTGCGCGCGGGCAAGGAGAGCAGAAGTGGCCAATAGCGAAGGCGCCGGGCCGCCCTCGGTGCGGATCGGCGACGTACGGGGCAGCGCCTTCAGCATCGGCGGCACGGACGTCAGCAACAGCACGGTCAACCACGGCGGTACGGGGGCGGACGCCGGCGACGCCGGGCCGACCGCGCAGGAGCTGCTGGAGGCCGTACGGGACCTCCGCGCAGCCCTCGTACGCCTGCCCCGCAGTGACGGGAGGACCGCTCTCGACGCCGAACTGGACGCGGCGGCCGAGGAGTTGGAGTCCGCGGGCGAGGAGGTCCGGCCGGGGCTGCCCACCCGGCTGCGCGGGGCGCTGGAGCGGTGGGCCCCGCTGGTGGACTCGGTGAGCGCGGCCACCGCGCTGGCCGCCCTGCTGACCTCGTTCGGGGGGTGATCCGTGGCCCCGGGGAGCGGCCCCGTCCGGTGGAACCCGCGGACGCAGCAGTGGGAGGGCCCGGGAGGCCCGGAAGGTCCGGAGCGGCGCCGGCGAGGGCGTCCGGTGCCCGGGTCCGGGCGTGAGGAGCCGGGGTCCGGGGGGCCGGAGCTCCCGCCGATGCCGGCCTATCCGCCGGGCACCGAGCCGCCGGGCACCGAGCCCCCGGGCACCCACGCGCCGGACACCGAGCCGCGGAACCCGTGGGCCGCTCCGGGGGGCGGGGAGCCCCGGGACAGCCCGCCCGCGCAGCACACGGCGCGCCGGTGGCGGCTGCGGCTGGGCATCGCCGTCGGCGTGGCGGTGGCCCTGGGCGGGGCCGCGGTGGCGGCCTCGTACCTCAGGGCGGACCCGGCGGAGCTGCCCGACGGGTACAAGGTGCTGCGCAGCGCCGGGGCCGGCTTCCAGGTCGCCGTCCCGGACGACTGGCAGCTCAGCACGTCCGAGACGGGGACGGTGGCCGGCACCGTGTTCCGGCCCGAGTCGGGCCGGGACAGTCTGCTCCAGGTCCTCCCGGTCACCGGCGGCCCCGACAACCCGTGCGAGGTCCTGGTCGACGGCACCAAGGAGCTGAGTGCCCGGGAGGGCTACCGGCGGATCTCCCTCGAATCGAAGAACACCACCGGCTGCGAGCTCGTGTACGAGATCCCCAACGGGGACAGCGGGACCGCGTACGCCATCGGGCGGCTGGCCGTCGCGTCCGACGGCAGCCGCTGGGTGCTGATGGGCTTCGGCCCGGCCGCCGACACCAAGGCCGTCCGCGCGCGGATGGCGGCGGCCCTGGGCTCGTTCCGGCCCGGCTGAGGCCGGAACCGGGCCTGACCGGGGCCTGACCGGGGCCGGACCGGGGCCGGACCGGGATCGATCCCGGGTCCGGCCGCCCGCTACTTGAACATGCCCGGCGTGTAGTGGCCCGGGACCATGCGGGTGGTGACCGCGAAGCGGTTCCAGACGTTAATCGTCGAGATCACGGCGATCAGGTGGGCGAGCTCCTTCTCCTCGAAGTGCTTCGCGGCCTTCTCGTACACCTCGTCGGGAACGAACCCCTCGGTCAGGACGGTCACGGCCTCGGTCAGTTCGAGCGCGGCGACCTCCTTCTCGGTGTAGAAGTGGCGCGACTCCTCCAGGGCGGTCAGCTGCACGATCCGCTCGACGCTCTCGCCGCCGGCGATGGCGTCCTTGGTGTGCATGTCCAGGCAGAACGCGCAGTGGTTGAGCTGCGAGGCGCGGATCTTGACCAGTTCGATCAGGGCCGGGTCCAAGCCCTTCCTCGCGGCCATCTCCAGGCTCACGATCGCCTTGTAGACCTCGGGTGCGTGCTTGGCCCAGCCCATGCGGGGGGTGTGCTCGGGTGCGTGTGCGGTGGTGTCTTCGTACGTGGTGGTCATGCCTCCACTTTAGGAAGCAGGCGGCCCGCCCGTATGGTCCATATCCATGAAGGAATCCTGGGCCACTTCCGATGCAGAGGCAGGCAGCGGGGGCGCCGCTCCCGGTGCCGATTTCGGCGCCGACCTGCACTTGGACCTCTCCGCCGGGCGCGGCCTGCGCGCCGGGCTCGTCGAAGCGCTGCGCGAGGCCGCGCGCAGCGGGAGGCTGGCGCCCGGGACCCGGCTGCCGTCCTCGCGCTCCTTCGCCGCGGACCTCGGGATCGCGCGGAACACGGTCGCGGAGGCGTACGCGGAGCTCGTCGCCGAGGGCTGGCTCACAGCCCGCCAGGGCTCGGGCACCCGGGTCGCGGAACGCGCCCGGCCGCTTCGGCCCGCGGGGTCCGCCCGCGTCCGGCACCCCTCGCCCAAGCGGCACTCGTACAGCCTGGTGCCCGGCACCCCGGACCTGGGCGCCTTCCCGCGCGCCGCCTGGCTGACGGCGGCCCGGCGGGCGCTGACGGACGCGCCGAACGACGCCTTCGGGTACCAGGTCGACGCGCGCGGCCGGGTGGAGCTGCGGGAGGCGCTCGCCGGGTACCTGGCGCGGGCGCGCGGGGTGTACGCGGACCCGGAGCGGATCGTGCTGTGCGCGGGGTTCGCGCACGCGCTGATGCTGCTGGCGGGGGTGTTGCGGGCGCGCCGGGTCCGGGACGTGGCGGTGGAGGGGTACGGCCTCTACATGCACCGGGAGACGCTGGCGCGGGCGGGGCTGCGGACGCGGCCGCTCGCGGTGGACGACGCGGGCGCGCGGACGCCGGACCTGGCCGGGCCGGTGGGCGCGGGCGCCGGGGCGGTGCTGCTGACCCCCGCGCACCAGTTCCCCACCGGGGCGGCGCTGACCCCGGCCCGCCGGGCGGCGGCGGTCGACTGGGCCCGGAGCACGGGCGGGATCATCGTGGAGGACGACTACGACGGGGAGTTCCGCTACGACGGCCAGTCGGTGGGCGCGCTGCAGGGACTGGACCCGGACCGGGTGGTCTACCTCGGCACGGCGAGCAAGTCGCTCGCTCCGGGGCTGCGGATGGGGTGGATGGTGGTGCCGCCGGGGCTGCTGGACGAGGTCGTCGCGGCGAAGGGGCGGACCGACTGGACGTCGAGCGCGGTGGACCAGCTGACGCTGGCGGAGTTCATCCGGTCCGGGGCGTACGACCGGCACGTGCGCGGCATGCGGCTGCGGTACCGGCGGCGCCGGGACGAGCTGGTCGAGGCCGTCTCCGGCCGGGTGGCGGTGTCGGGCATCGCGGCGGGCCTGCACGCGGTGCTGGACCTCCCGGCGGGCACCGAGGCCGCGGCCCTGCGGTCCGCGGCCTGGCAGGACCTGGCGGTGGTGCCGCTGTCCTTCTTCGCCCACCCGGACGCGGAACTCCCGCGGCGGGAGGCCCTGGTGGTCGGCTACGGCACCCCGCCGACGAGCGCCTGGTCGGCGACGCTGACAGCCCTGCTGGCCGCCCTGCCGTAGGGGGTGTCCTGCCGGGCGGGGCGGATCGGGGCGCAGCGGCGTCAGGCTCCGGCGGGGTCCGGGGCGCCGGGTCGCGGTGTCGCCGGCGGTTCGCCGAAGCGGGCCAGGGCCAGGGCTCCGGCCACCGCCACCGCGAAGCCGAGGACCGCCAGCCAGGTCAGGCCCGCACGGGTGCTGTCGCCGAGCCAGACCACGCCCACCACCGCCGGGCCGATCGTCTCGCCGAGCACCATGCCCGCCGTGGCCGCCGTCACCGAGCCGCGCTGGAGCGCCGAGGTGAGCAGCAGGAACCCCGCGCCCCCGCCCAGCAGCAGTGCGTACAGCGCCGGGTTCGCGAGCGTCGCGAGCGAGACGTCGTCGATGAGGCGGACCGCCACCTCCACCACCCCGAAGCCCGTCCCCGCCGCGAGGCCGAGGACCAGCGCGCGCGAGCGGTCCGGGAGCCCGCCCGCCACGGCCCCCACCAGCAGCACCAGCCCCGCCACCCCCAGCAGTCCCAGCTTCAGCGCGAACGACCCCGTCCCCGAGCCCTCCTCGCCCGACGACAGCGCCAGCATCGCCAGCCCCGCACACACCGTCCCCACCGCGCCCCACTCGGCCCCGCTCAGCGGTACGTGCAGCAGCCGCGCCGAGACCACGGCCGTCACCGCGAGGCTCGCCGCCAGCGCCGCCCCCACCGTGTAGATCGGGATGTTCCGCAGCGCCACGATCTGGAGGACGAAACCGGCCGCGTCCAGCGCCAGGCCCACCACGTACCGCCACTGCCGGGCCGCCCGCAGCAGCAGCGCCGCGTCCACGCCGGACCCGGTTCCCGGCTCCGCCGCCCGCGCGGCCATCGCCTGCAGTACCGACGCCGTACCGAAACAGACCGCCGCACCGAGCGCGCAAACCATCCCAAGGAGCACGAAATGACTCTAGATGATGGAGGTCATAAGGGGGTTTCGACGGCCGGATTCCATCGGTTCACCGCCCCGTTCTAGTCTGTCCGCCATGGACGACAGCAGTACGGGCAGCAGAACGGGCGACAACGCCACCACCCGACGACGCATGCGCTCCGGCGGCGTCGCCCTCGGCGGCATGGGCCTGCTCGCCGCCGCTCTCGTGGCGTGCGGCAGCAGCAACGAGCCCGACAAGCGCTGCGCGGACCGCGTCACCCTGGAGAAGCTGAACACCAAGGAGTGCAAGAGCGGCGGCCGCGGCTCGTACTACTACGGCGGATCCGTCGCGAACAACAACCGCATCAGCGGCGGCAGCTTCGACAAGTCCGCCGTCACCCGCGGCGGCATCGGCGGCAGCCACAAGAGCTCCTCGGGCGGCTGATCCAGCGTGCAGCGCCACACCATCGAGCCGCGCCCCGACTGGCAGAAGACGGTCGAGGAGCAGGGGCTGATCTACCCCCTCACCCGCTACCCCGACGACTCCCTGCGGCCCTACTGGGACGAGAGCGCGTACTACTCCTTCTCCCTCCCCGAGGTGGAGGCGCTGGAGAACGTCGTCGAGGAGCTGCACGCCATGTGCCTGGCCGCGGCCGCGCACATCGTCGAGCACGACCGCTTCGCCGACCTGGGCGTCACCGACCCGAAGCTGGCCGCCCTCATCGCCGAGTCCTGGCGCCGGCGCGCCGAACAGCCCTCCCTCTACGGGCGGTTCGACCTGCGCTACGATGGCGCCGGCGGCCCGGCCAAGATGCTGGAGTACAACGCCGACACCCCCACCTCCCTCGTGGAGGCGGCCAGTCCGCAGTGGTTCTGGATGGAGGAGCGCTTCCCCGGCGCCGACCAGTGGAACTCCCTCCACGAGCGGCTCGTCGAAGCCTGGCGCCGGCAGGCGGAACTGCTGCCGCCCGGCCCGGTGCACTTCGCGCACTCCGAGACGGACGAGCTCGGCGAGGACCTGATGACGGTCGCCTACCTCCAGGAGACCGCCGAGCAGGCGGGTCTGGAGACCGAGGAGCTGTCCGTCGAACAGATCGGCTGGGACAGCCTGTCGGGCCGGTTCGTCGACCGGAAACTCGGCTTCATCCGCAGCTGCTTCAAGCTCTACCCGTGGGAATGGCTGGTCACCGACGCCTTCGGCCCGCAGGTCCTCGGCACGTACGACCACGGCGGCGGCTCCGGGACCACCACCTGGATCGAGCCGCTGTGGAAGATGCTGCTCTCCAACAAGGCACTGCTGGCGATCTTGTGGGAGCTCTTCCCGGAGCACCCGAACCTGCTGCCCGCCTACCTCGACGGCCCGCGCGAGCTCGCCCGGACCACCGGGTACGCGGCGAAGCCGCTGCTGGGCCGCGAGGGCGCCGGGGTCACCCTGCACCCGGCCGGCGGCGACGAGCCGTTCACGCCGGCCGAGGGGGAGACATACGTCTTCCAGGGCCTTGCCCCGCTCCCCGATTTCGACGGCAACCGCGTGGTGCTCGGCGCCTGGGTCGTCGAGGAGGAGGCGGCGGGCCTGGGCATCCGCGAATCGGCGGGCCCGGTCACGGACGAGTACGCCCGCTTCCTGCCGCACGTCATCCTCTAGGGGGTGTCTCGCCGTGGGGGGGGGCGGCCGGCCCGCCCCCCCCCCCCCGGCCCCCCGCGCCCCCGGCCCGGCGCGCGGGTGACCCCCAAACAGAGAGTCCGCGCCAACACGGAGGAGTAATAACTAAAGAAACGGGGGGGGGGTGAGGG
>NZ_JBHYXN010000026.1:18343-99990 GCF_042752335.1 Streptomyces sp. NPDC059355
GGGGGTTGCTCTCCGGCCATGGGGCGGGCCGTTTCCGGTACTTTCACCCCGGCTCCTCGCCCCCCTCACCAGTTGTGGGGGTGCCCGGCCGTGGGGGCGCGGGCCGGCGGGCCCCCCCCCACGGCGGACGCGTCAGCCCGCGGCCAGCACCTCGCGCAGCTGGTCCAGGCCCCAGTCCAGGTCCTCCTTGCCGATCACCAGCGGCGGTGCGATCCGGATCGTCGACCCGTGCGTGTCCTTGACCAGCACGCCCCGCTCCATCAGCGCCTCGGAGATCTCCCGGCCCGTGCCGTGCGCCGGGTCGATGTCGACGCCCGCCCACAGCCCCCGCCCGCGTACGGCGGTCACGGCGCCCCCGCCGACCAGCAGGTTCAGCTCCCGGTGCAGGTGGTCGCCGAGCTCGGCGGCGTGCTGCTGGTGCTCGCCGGAGCGCAGCATCGCGATCACCTCCAGGGCGACCGCGCAGGCCAGCGGGTTGCCGCCGAAGGTGGAGCCGTGCTCGCCGGGCCGGAACACCCCGAGCACGTCCCGGTCGGCGACGACGGCCGAGACCGGGACCACGCCGCCGCCCAGCGCCTTGCCGAGGATGTACACGTCCGGTACGACGTCCTCGTGCTCGCACGCGAAGGTCTTCCCGGTCCGGCCCAGCCCTGACTGGATCTCGTCCGCCATGAACAGGACGTTCCGCTCGCGCGTGAGCTCCCGTACGCCCTGCAGGTAGCCGGCCGGCGGCACGAGCACCCCGGCCTCGCCCTGGATCGGCTCCAGCAGCACGGCCACGGTGTTCGCCGTGACGGCCGCCGCCAGCGCGGTGAGGTCCCCGTACGGAACGATCTCGAACCCGGGGGTGTAGGGCCCGTAGTGGTCGCGCGCCTCGTGGTCCGTCGAGAAGCTCACGATGGTCGTCGTACGGCCGTGGAAGTTGTTGGCCGCGACCACGATCTTGGCCTGGCCGTCCGGCACGCCCTTGACCTCGTAACCCCACTTGCGGGCGGTCTTCACCGCCGTCTCCACGGCCTCCGCGCCGGTGTTCATCGGCAGCACCATCTCCTTGCCGCACAGCGCGGCGAGTTCACCGCAGAAATCGGCGAACCGGTCGTGGTGGAAGGCCCGCGAGGTGAGGGTGACGCGCTCCAGCTGCGCCTTGGCCGCATCGAGCAGACGGCGGTTGCCGTGGCCGAAGTTGAGCGCCGAGTAGCCCGCGAGCATGTCCAGGAACCGGCGGCCCTCCACGTCGGTCATCCACGCGCCTTCCGCGGACGCCACGACGACGGGCAGCGGGTGGTAGTTGTGCGCACTGTGCGCCTCGGCGGAACGCAGCGCTTCAGCAGTTGTCGACACGGGGTCTCCGATCGTCGGTGCGGGCGTGATGGACGTGACGAGGGCGATGGAGGTGACGGGGGTGGCGTCACCTGCGTCACGTCACCTTGTATACGGCTATACGTCGCTCGTATACCGGACGGGGAAACCTTTCTTGTGGACCGCCCGCTAAGGTGAGCGGTACGCACGGCGACTGGCGTACGGAGAACCAACTCCGGGGGAGTCGTGCGCGCACGACCGCATACAGGGCCGCTCGCCTGGGCCTCGCGGGGACGAGAGCCGACATCGACCCCGGAGGAGCCGCCATGAGCGCGAGCCGCCACCCCGCCCTGACCGCAGTCGACCCCGAGCTGGCGTCCTTCGTCGCCGCCGAGGAGACCCTGCAGGCGCAGACCCTGCGTCTGATCCCGAGCGAGAACTACGTGTCCGCCGCCGTGCTCGAAGCCTCCGGCACGGTGCTGCAGAACAAGTACAGCGAGGGCTACCCGGGCCGCCGCTACTACGAGGGCCAGCAGAACATCGACCGCGTCGAGGCGCTGGCCGTCGAGCGGGCGAAGGGCCTGTTCGGGGTGGATCACGCCAACGTCCAGCCGTACTCCGGCTCCCCGGCGAACCTCGCGGTGTACCTGGCCTTCGCCGAGCCGGGCGACACGGTGATGGGCATGGCCCTGCCGATGGGCGGGCACCTGACGCACGGCTGGGGGGTCTCGGCGACGGGGTCCTGGTTCCGCGGCGTGCAGTACGGGGTGTCCGCCGAGACGGGCCTGATCGACTACGACGCCGTGCGCGAGCTCGCGCTGGCGGAGCGGCCGAAGATCATCTTCTGTGGCGGTACGGCGCTCCCGCGCACGATCGACTTCGAGGCGTTCTCCTCGATCGCCCGGGAGGCGGGCTCGGTCCTCGTCGCGGACGTGGCGCACATCGCCGGCCTGATCGCGGGCGGGGCGCACCCCTCGCCGGTCGGGCACGTGGACGTGGTCTCCACGACCACGCACAAGACGCTGCGCGGCCCGCGGGGCGCGATGCTGATGTGCCGGGAGGAGCACGCGAAGGCCATCGACAAGGCGGTCTTCCCGGGCCTCCAGGGCGGGCCGCACAACCAGACGACTGCGGGCATCGCGGTGGCCCTGCACGAGGCGGCGCAGCCGTCCTTCGTGACGTACGCGCACGCCGTGGTCGCCAACGCCAAGGCCCTGGCGGCGGCGCTGCTGTACCGGGGCTTCGACCTGGTGTCGGGCGGTACGGACAACCACCTGATCCTGATGGACCTGACCTCGCGGGGGGTGCCGGGGAAGGTGGCGGCCAAGGCGCTGGACCGCGCCGGGATCGTCGTGAACTACAACACGGTCCCGTTCGACCCCCGCAAGCCGTTCGACCCGTCGGGCATCCGCATCGGCACCCCGTCCCTGACCTCGCGGGGCCTGGGGACGGACCACATGCCGCTGGTGGCGGAGTGGATGTCCCGCGCCGTGGACGCCGCCGCCAAGTCGGACGAGCCGGCCCTCGCGGCGGTCCGCGCCGAGGTCGCGGACCTGATGGCGGCCTTCCCCGCCCCGGGCCTCCCGCTCTCCTGACCGGTCCCCTCCCCGGGGCCTCGGCCCCGGGGGATTTCCGGACGGGTGCGGGCCGCCGCGGCCGCCGTACCTGAGAGAATGAAGCCATGGCTTCTGATCGTCCTCGCGCGCTCTCCGGCATCCAGCCCACCTCCGGCTCGTTCCACCTCGGGAACTACCTCGGAGCCATCCGCCAGTACGTCGCCCTGCAGGAGACGCACGACGCGTTCTACATGGTCGTCGACCTGCACGCGATCACCATGCCGCAGGATCCGAAGGACCTGCGCGCCAACACCCGCCTCTCCGCGGCCCAGCTCCTCGCCGCCGGCCTCGACCCGGACCGCTGCACGCTCTTCATCCAGAGCCACGTCCCCGAGCACGCACAGCTCGGCTGGGTGATGAACTGCATCACCGGCTTCGGCGAGGCCAGCCGGATGACCCAGTTCAAGGACAAGTCCGCCAAGGGCGGCGTCAACAGCGCCAGCGTCGGGCTCTTCACGTACCCGATCCTCCAGGTCGCCGACATCCTGCTCTACCAGGCGAACGCCGTCCCGGTCGGCGAGGACCAGCGCCAGCACATCGAGCTGACCCGCGACCTGGCGGAGCGCTTCAACCAGCGCTACGGCCAGACCTTCACGGTTCCCGCCGCGCACATCGTCAAGGAGGTCGCGAAGATCTACGACCTCCAGGACCCGTCGATCAAGATGTCGAAGTCGGCGTCCTCCCCGAAGGGCCTGATCAACCTCCTCGACGAGCCCAAGGCCACCGAGAAGAAGATCAAGAGCGCGGTCACCGACACCGAGGCCGAGGTCCGCTTCGACACCGAGAACAAGCCCGGCGTCAGCAATCTGCTCACGATCTACTCCACCCTCACGGGCGAGTCGATCCCGGCCCTGGAGGCCTCGTACGAGGGCAAGGGCTACGGCGCGCTGAAGACCGACCTGGCGGCCGTGATGGTCGATTTCGTCACACCGTTCAAGCAGCGCACCCAGGAGTACCTGGACGACCCGGAGACCCTGGATTCCATCCTGGCCAAGGGCGCGGAGAAGGCCCGCGCGGTCGCCGCCGAGACCCTGGCACAGGCCTACGACCGCCTCGGCCTGGTGCCCGCGAAGCACTGACCGCCGGAGGCCCTGGCAATCCGGGGGGTGCTGGCCCCACACTGGGTCGGCAGGACCCGTACGCAACCCGTACACACCAGACGACGGAGGAGACATACGTGGGGACCGTAACGCTCGGCGTTTCGATCGCGGTCCCGGAGCCGTACGGCAGCCGGCTGCAGCAGCTGCGCGCCGGCTTCGGGGACGCTGCCGCGCACGGCATCCCCACGCATGTCACCCTCGTCCCGCCCACCGAGGTGGAGGCGGACCGGCTGCCGCAGATCAGGGCACACCTGGCCGAGGTCGCGGCCGCCTTCGGCCCCTTCGGGATGCGGCTGGAGGGGACGGGAACCTTCCGCCCGCTCTCGCCGGTCGTCTTCGTCCAGGTCGTCGAGGGCGGTACGGGCTGCACCCGGCTCCAGGGCCTGGTCCGCGACCCGGACGGGCCGCTCGGCCGCGAGCTGGCGTTCCCGTACCACCCGCACGTCACGGTCGCCCACGGGATCTCCGAGGAGGCGATGGACCTGGCGTCCGCCACCCTCGCCGACTACGCGGCGCAGTGGACCTGCACCGGCTTCGCGCTCTACGAGCAGGGCTCGGACGGGGTCTGGCGCAAGCTGCGTGAATACCCTTTCGGCGCGGGCCCGATCGCCGGGGTCCCGGCGCAGCCGGGCTCACCGGTCGATGAGGCGGCGCCTGCCGCGGGAGCCGCGGGCGACGGCGCCGCAGCGCGCTCCTGACGCAGTGGCCTGAGGGTCTTGCGGGCGTGGAAGCGGAGCGTACGTAGGACCAGAGTGGGGAATGAACAGCCCGTCGGAAGCACTTCGCGAAAAGTCACAATCGACGACCGTAGCGCCCGAACCCGGCAATCCCGGCTATTTCCGCCCCCTCATTTACCGTGACCCCATGGACTGGCTGACGAAACTCCCGGTGATCGGCCCGCTCGTGGTCCGTTTGATGCGGACCCATGCCTGGCGCGCCTACGAACGCCTCGACCGGGTCCACTGGAGCCGCCTCGCCTCCGCGATCACCTTCATCAGCTTCCTCGCGCTCTTCCCTCTGATCACCGTGGCCGCCGTCATCGGCGCGGCGCTGCTCAGCCAGGAGCAGCTGGACCGGCTCCAGAAGAACCTCGCCGAGCAGGTCCCCGGCATCTCCGACCAGCTCGACATCAACGGCCTCGTCGCCAACGCGGGCACGGTCGGCCTCGTCGCCGGCGCCCTGCTGCTCGTCACCGGCATCGGGTGGGTCGGCTCGATGCGGGACTGCCTGCGCGCGGTGTGGGAGAAGGATGACGAGGACCTGGGGAACCCCGTCCTGCGCAAGGGCAAGGACGCACTCGTCCTCGTCGGCCTCGGCGGCGTGGGCCTGGCCTCGGCGGCCGCCTCGATCCTCGGCTCCAGCGCGGTCGGCAAGTTCGGCGGCTGGCTGGGCGTGCCGCAGCACGGCGCGGGCGGCGCGCTCCTGCGCACCGGAGCCTTCCTCGTCGGTGTCCTCGCCGCCTTCCTGATCCTGCTGTACGTGCTGACCCTGCTGCCCGGCGTCGAACCGCCGCGCCGCAGCCTCGTCCAGGCCGCCCTCCTCGGAGCGGCCGGCTTCGAGCTGCTGAAACTGCTGCTCAGCGGCTATATGCGCGGGGTCGCCGCGAAGAGCATGTACGGGGCCTTCGGCGTGCCGGTCGCCCTGTTGATCTGGATCAACCTCATGGCGAAGCTGCTGCTGTACTGCTCCGCCTGGACGGCCACCCGCGCAGACGCGGACGGCCGTGCGCAGGAGCCCGTGGGGCCCGCGGAGCCCGAGGAGCCCGGGAACCAGGCGGCGGCCCGGACCACCTAGGGCGCGCCTGGGTCGTGTCGTCAAAGTCCCGTCTGGCCGGCGCTACTTTGACGACACTCCCTAGGCCACCTGGTCGTCGCCGCCGCCGCTGCGGCGGCCGCGCGGGCCGCGCGGCCAGCGCCGGTTGACCGCGTACGCCCCGACCGCGATCACGGCCAGCGCACCGCCCGCGACCCCTAGCGCGGTGCCGACACCGCCGCCCGCGCCCTCACCGGCCGCCGACGAGTTGTGCTCGTGCGACTGGGCGGGGGAGCCCAGCGAGGAGGTGTCCGCGCTCTTCGGCGGGACCAGCTCGCCCACCGCCTTGACCTTGCCGATCGCCGCGAACCCCCAGTCGAAGAGGTCGGCGGTCTCCTCGTAGACCGAGTTCAGCCCGCCCGAGGCCGGGTTCATCACCGTGACCAGCAGCTTCTTGTTGCCCTGCTGCGCCGCGCCGGTGAAGGTCGACCCGGCCATGGTCGTGTTGCCGTTCTTCACCCCCGCGATGCCCTTGTACGGGGAGAGCCCGCTGGAGCCCGTCATCAGCCGGTTGGTGTTCTGGATCTCGAAGTACTCGCGCGGCTTCCCGGCCTCCTGGCGCCCCGGGAACTTCGCCTCCGCCGTCCCGCAGTACTCCCGGAAGTCCTGCTTCTGCAGTCCGGAGCGGGCGATGAGGGTGAGGTCGTACGCGCTCGACACCTGCTCCGGGGCGTCGTACCCGTCCGGGGACACCACGTGCGTGTCGAGGGCCTGGAGCTCCTCGGCGTGCGCCTGCATGTCCTTGACGGTCTTGTCGATGCCGCCGTTCATGGAGGCCAGCACGTGCACGGCGTCGTTCCCGGACCGCAGGAACACCCCGAGCCACAGGTCGTGCACCGAGTACTCGTGGTCCTCCTTGACCCCGACCAGGCTGGAGCCCGCGCCGACGCCCGCCATCTCCTGCTCGGTGACCTTGTGGACCTGGTCCTTCGGCAGGCTCGGCAGCACCGTGTCCGCGAAGAGCATCTTCAGGGTGGAGGCCGGGGGCAGCCGCCAGTGCGCGTTGTTGGCGGCCAGCACCTCGCCGGTCTCGGCGTCGGCGACGATCCACGAACGCCCCGTCAGACTCGTCGGCAGCGCGGGGGCCCCGGCGAGCAGGTTGACCTGCACGCCCGGCTTGCCGAGCAGGGCTCCTCCGACGGTGGACATCGACGCCGGCGGCGCGGCCGCGGCCGGAGCCTTGGGCGGCTGCCCCTTCGCGTCCGTCGGAGGGGTGGGCGCGGCGTGCGCGGGCACCACGAGCATGGCGGGGACGAGCAGCCCGGCGGAAAGGACCGTCAGCGCGGTCTTCTTTGCAGACACGCAGGTGAAAGTACATCCCGATCGGCGCTCGACCGTCAGGGACCGGCCAACGTGGCCGAACCACCGCCGGTACAGCCCACCCCGACGCGTCCGTCCTGGGGACCAAACCGATACTGGGGGCATGAAACTCAGCCGCGCCGTCTCCTGGTTCCTGCTCGCCTTCGGAGTGTGGAGCTGGTTCATCTGGGCAACTTTCGTCCGGAACCTGTGGAAGGACGCCAGTGGTCTGGCATTCGACGCGGCGGGCGAGCCGACGGCCTACTTCTGGGTACACCTTCTCCTGGCCATCGCCTCCTTTCTCCTGGGGACGGCCGTTGGTGTGATCGGGTTGCGCGGAGTCCTCGCGCTGCGGCGTGAATCACGCCGGGGCCCGGACGCATGAGAATCCTGCTCTTCGCGGGAATCGCGCTGGCGGTCCTGGCCCTGCTGGTCCTGGTCCACCGCTGGCTGTGGATCCGGCTGGTCCGCGACACGACGCGCCCGCGCGGCACGGCGCGCCGCATCGGCACCACCCTCGCCTTCGCACTCCCGCTCCTCTCGCTGGCCGCCCTCACCACGGGCCGCGCAGGCGCCCCCTTCTGGCTCCAACAGTCGGTGGCCTGGCCGGGTTACATGTGGCTGGCGGTCCTCCTGTACCTGAGCCTCGCGATGCTGGTGGCGGAGCCGGTACGCGCACTCCTGCTGAGGCGCGGGGGCACGGGGGCGAAGCCCCCTGTTCTTTCCGGGGTCCGGGGCGAAGCCCCGGGGAACGGTGGAAGGGCGGGCACTGGACCCGCCCCGCAGGGCCCCGGCCCCGGCCCGGACCTCGACACCCCGGCCCCGCCGACGGAAGCGCCCGCCGCAGCGGCCGAGCCGACCCCGCCCCCCGGCGGAGCCACCCGCCGCCAGTTCGTCGCGCGAGCGGTGGGCGGCGCGGCAGCCCTCGTGGCCACCGGCACCGTGGCCACCGGTACGTACGGCGTCCTGCGCGGCCCCCGCGTCAAGCGCGTCCAGGTCCCCCTGGCCAAACTCCCCCGGGCCGCCCACGGCTTCCGCATCGCCGTCGTCAGCGACATCCACCTCGGCCCCGTCCTCGGCCGCGCCCACACCACCCGCATCGTCGAGACGATCAACCGCACGCAGCCCGACCTCATCGCGGTCGTCGGCGACCTCGTCGACGGGAGCGTCCACGACCTCGGCCCCGCCGCCGAACCCCTGCGCCGGCTCTCCGCCCGCCACGGCTCGTTCTTCGTCACCGGCAACCACGAGTACTTCTCCGGCGCCCAGCAGTGGATCGACCACGTCCGCGAGCTCGGCCTCACCCCGCTGGAGAACGCCCGCCGACCTCTGCCGTACTTCGACCTCGCCGGCGTCAACGACGTGGCGGGCGAGACGGAGGGCCACGGTCCGGACTTCACGGCCGCCCTCGGCGACCGTGACCCGTCCCGCGCCGCCGTGCTCATGGCCCACCAGCCGGTCGTCATCCACGACGCCGTCCGCCACGGCGTCGACCTCCAGCTCTCCGGCCACACCCACGGCGGCCAGCTCTGGCCCGGCAACTACCTCGCCGAGCTCGCCAACCCGACCGTCGCCGGGCTGGAGCGCTACGGCGACACCCAGCTCTACGTCTCGCGCGGCGCGGGCGCCTGGGGGCCGCCGGTCCGGGTCGGGGCCCCGTCCGACATCACGGTCGTCGAACTCGCCTCATACCAGGCGTGACCGGGCGCAACCGGTAACGACCCGCCGTGAATCAGCCTTCCCGAGGCTGAAATTCCGTGATGGGATGACCGTTAATCGGACATGGGGATCCGGTGGGCGAGTCAAACCATGGCATTTTCATGGGTGGGGTGGGGTCAAGGGTGAAGTCTGTCCGCTCGAAGGTCATCGCGGCGGGGCTGGTGATCGGCGTGGCCGGTGTCGGCGCCTGGCAGCTGCTTCCGGAGGAGGGCCGCGGCAGCGGCACCGCCCTGCGGGTCGGGACGAGCGACGTGGTCTCGTCCCTCGACCCCGCCGGGGCGTACGACGCGGGCTCCTGGGCCCTGTTCAGCAATGTCTACCAGTCGCTCCTGACCATCAAGACCGGCTCCGACACCCCGGTCCCGGACGCGGCCTCCGCCTGCAAGTTCACCGGCGCGCAGCTCACCACGTACCAGTGCGAGCTCCGCCCCGACCTGAAGTTCTCGAACGGGCGCGCCATCACCGCGGAGGACGTCAAGCACTCCTTCGACCGGATCAAGGCGATCAACTCGGACCAGGGTCCGGCGCCCCTGTTCAACACCCTGCAGTCGGTCAAGGCCGACGGCCGCACCGTCACCTTCACGCTCTCCGCGCCGGACGCCACCTTCCCGTTCAAGATCGCGACGGGCGCCGCCTCGATCGTCGACAAGGAGAAGTACCCGGCGAAGTCCCTCCGCGAGGACGGCAAGGTCGACGGCTCCGGCCCCTTCACGCTCGGCGCGTACGAGGCCGGCACCAGTGCCGAGCTCAAGCCGAACCAGGCCTACCGCGGCCAGTCCAAGCAGCCCGCCAAGACGGCCGTCACCGTCCGGTACTACAAGGACTCGGTCCAGCTCAACCAGGCCTGGACCGGCCACGAGGTCGAGGTCGCCCACCGCGACATGCCGCCCGAGGTGCTCGCGGGCCTCAACCCGGGCCTGAAGGACACGAAGTACCAGGCCTCCGGCGGCTCCGAGACCCGCAGCATGGTCTTCAACGTCCGCCCCGGCTCGACGACCGCGCCGCTCGCCGTGCGCCAGGCCATCTCCGCGGTCATCGACCGCTCCAAGGTGGCCGGCGAGATCCACCACGGCACGGTGACCCCGCTCTACTCCCTCGTCCCGGCGGGCATCTCCTCGCACAGCACGCCGTTCTTCGACACCTACCCGGCGCCCAACGGTGCGGCCGCGAAGAAGCTGCTCAAGGACGCCGGGATCACCGCCCCGGTCTCCCTCACCCTCGGCGTGAACACGCGCGGCCCGAACGTCGCGGAGGCCGACGAGATCGTGAAGCAGCTCACGGCCACCGGGCTCTTCCAGATCAAGATCAAGGCCGTCGACCGGTGGGCCGACTTCCAGAAGGCGTACGCGGCCGGCGAGTTCGACGCCTACACCATCGGCTGGATCGCCGACTTCCCGGACGCGGACAACTTCCTCGCCCCGCTCGTCGGCGCCGACTCCAGCATGAACAACGGCTTCTCCGACAAGGCCATCGACGGCCTCATCGCACGGACCCAGTCCTTCTCGGACCGCGGCCAGGCCGCCGCCGACTTCCGCGAGCTCCAGAAGCTGGTCTCCCAGCAGGTCCCGATGCTGCCCATCTGGCAGAAGAAGGACTACGTGATGTCCCGCGACTCCGTCTCCGGAGCCCAGTACCTCTCCGACGGGACCGGCGTCTGGCGCCTGTGGGAGCTCAACTGGCTGTAGCCGGTCCGTCGGCGCCGGCCGTGGGGTCGAAGTCGGCGTCCGGGTCGGATGCCCGCTTCTTCTTGGACACCGCCGCCTGCGCCATCCCCGGCAGGAAGTCCGCGAACAGCTCGTGGACCTCGCGCACCAGCGGCCGCAGCACCCGGAACCGGGCCAGGACGATGCCCCGCGTCGTCAGCTGCGCGCCGCGCTCCGCGAGCCGCCGGGTCTTCTCGCTGTCCGGGGACCGGTCGAAGACCCAGTACAGGACGAGCCCCATCTGCGAGAGCCACATCAGCTCCGGCAGCACGTCGGCCAGTTCGGCCGGGACCTTCGTCTTCGCGCCTCCCAGCACCTCGCGGTGCATGTCGATCGCCGCCTTGCGGGCGGGTTCCGATTCGGGGGAGAAGGGGCTGAGCGGGCTTTCCGGGTCCGCGGCGTTCTTGAAGAACTGCGAGGCGAACTCGTGGTACGGCGCCGCGATGTCGAGCCAGCTCGTCAGGACGCCCGCGAGCCGCTTCTGCAGATCGGTCTCGCTGTCCAGGATGGGCCGGACCGCTGCCTGGTGAGCGGCGCCGATCCGGTCGTAGAACCCCTGGACCAGGTGTTCCTTCGACTCGAAGTAGTAGTAGGCGTTGCCGACCGAGACCCCTGCCTCCTTGGCGATGGCCCGCATGGTCGTCTTGTCGAAGCCGCGCTCCTGGAAGAGACGGAGCGCGGTTTCGAGGATGAGCGTGCGGGTCTGCTCGCTCTTGGGAGCCTTCTGATCAGTCACGGTGCACGAGCCTAGCCGGGTACGGAGCAGTGGTCGCCACAGGCCGGGGCCTGCGGCTCCGCTTCGCCGTCCGCGCCGGGCCCGGTCCGCACGGCTTGGCGCCATGCGGAGGCCGTGTACATGGCGGCCCGGGCGAAGGGCCGGCCCGCCGCGGTGGCGAGCCAGTTCGCCTTCGGCCGGTGCTCCGCCAGCGCCCACAGGCACACGATGAACGCATCCGTCCCGGTCCACACCTGCCCCGAGTCCCCGATGACGGTGATCTCGCGGAGCGTCGACGCGTGGTCGAGCTGTGGGAACTTCCCCTGCGCCGCGAAGGACCCGGCCGGGATCAGCCGGAGCGGCACCAGCCAGCGCTGCCCGAGGAGCCAGTGCCGGATGTGGACGCAGAGCGGGCAGTCGGCGTCGTACAGCACCGTCAGGTGCCGGGTCGCCTGCGCCGTCGTCGCCGTGGTCATCGCTCAGGCCCCGGCCGGAGCGGTCCACGCCTGCGGGGCGACCGGCGGGGTCTGCTGGCGCTCCATGATCCCGCGACGGCGCATCTTGTTGAGCACCCAGACGTTGCCGAGGTGCATGACGCCGAGGACGAGCAGGACGACACCGAGCTTGACCGACAGGGCCTCGAAGAGCTTGCGGGCCGAGTCGATGCCCGCGTCCGAGCGCAGGTAGAGGGTCACGAAGCCGATGTTGACGAGGTAGAACCCCACCACCAGGAGGTGGTTCACGGCGTCCGCGAGCTTCTCGTTCCCGTGCAGGACGTCGGCGATGAAGATGCGGCCGTTGCGGCTCAGCGTGCGGGCGACCCAGACGGTCAGTCCGATGCTGATGAGCAGGTAGATGACGTATGCGACGACGGTGAGGTCCATTGCCTCTGCCCCCTTGAACGTGTTCAACTCGTTGGCAGGACTGACTGTAGACCTCTTTTTGAACAGGTTCAAGCCTTCTTGGTGCCGGTGGTCCCCGACGTGGGCGGAGCCGCTGCGGTCAGCAGGGCGGCCGGAGGCCGCGGGGGTCGGTGTGGTCGGTGTGGGCCGGGTCGGCCGAGAGGATCGCGGCCTCCGGGCGGGGCAGCGGGGTGCCGTCGGGGTAGAGGAGGGGGCCGCGGTCCAGGACGATGCCGGCGTCGGCGCCGCGGCGGGTGGTGTTGGCGGCGGTGACGCGGTTCAGGGCGGCCGGGGTGAGGGTCTGGATCTCGCGGACGTACGCGACGAAGCTCTCGAAGTCGCGCTGGTGGCGGTACGGGGCCTCGAAGCCGCTCAGCGCTCCGTAGCCGTCGTTCGCCAGGAAGGTGTACGAGGGGGCGGCGAGGCGGTAGGTGCCGGTGAGGCTGAGCGCGACGCCGTCGATGAACACACCGGCCGGGTCCACGCGGTCGCCGACGCCGCCCAGGGTGTTGAAGGTGTAGCGGACGTTCCTGGACACGGCCAGCGGCGCGAAGAGGAGTTCGCCGCTGGCCGCGGTCGTCCACTGCTGCTCCAGCGCGTCGTGGATCTGCTGCCCTGTGACCGTGGCGCTGACGATCGGGTCGCCGAAGCCGACGGCCCTCCAGCAGCGGCCGAAGGTGACGGCGCCGCCCGAGGCCGCGTCCCGTACGAGATCGCCCGCGATCACGGTCACGCCGACGCGTGGAGCCACGGCCACCAGGGCCAGCTGGGCGGCGACGTTGGGATGGACGTTGGCGTCGTTCTCGGGGTCGGTCGGGCGGCTGCCCGCCCACAGGGCCCAGTCGGCGACGAGGAGACCGAGACGGCGCTCGCCGCCTTCCGGCGCAACGGGTTCCTCGTGCTCGTCGGAGACCGGCAGGTCACCGATATCGACGAGGTCGTCGACCTGCCGCTCGGCACCGAGGTCACCTTCCTGAAGCTCGTCGCCCTGGTGGGTGGCTGACATGGCGAACCGCAGCCACGCCGAAGCCGCGTACCGCGCGCTGGAGGAGGAGAACGCCCCGGAGCTCGGGACCGCACTGCTGAAGGCGGCCCTCCAGTACAGCGGCCACTGGCGGAACAACAAGGAGGCGGCGGCCCTCCTGGCCGCCGTGAACGCCCGGCCCGCCGCGTTCAGACAGCGGCTTGTGGACGCGTTCGCCGAGCTCCTGCCCTCCCTCGCGGACGACTCCCCGGCCCGGGTGAACGCGCTGGCCGTCACCGCCGCCGTCGGGCGGGACCTGGCCTGGGGCGAACCGCTCACCGCCGCCCGGCGCGAGAAGCTCGCCGAGATCGGCCGCAAGGGCGAGGTCCATTACCTCGGGTGGGTGCCGGAGCTGGTCCGTGCCGAGCTCGACGAGGGCCGTACGGTCCCGCCGGCCGTCGTCGCCGCCCTGCGCCGCAGCGCCATGAGCGCGTACTCCTACAAGCCGCTCACGGAGCTCACCCCCCGGCTGGCGGAGCCCGTGCTCAACATCGGCGAGGCCTGGGCGGACCGGGCCCTGGCGGACGGGGAGCGCTGGCACTCCCTCCTCGCGCACGCCGTGACCGCGACGGCCGCCAAGCCGACCGCCAAGTGGGAGAAGACGGGCCGGGCGCTCGTCGAGGAGGCCGGGGAGGAGGCGGTGCGCGAGCGGCTGCTCGGCTGGCTCCGGCTCGTCGGCGCGCCCCGCACCCTCGCCCTGGACGAGGAGCGTTACGGGCCGAACCCGAACGACACGTACGACACCCACAACGCCAACGCCCTGCGCGGCCTGGCCTGGCTGCTCTCCCTCCTGCCCCCGCACCCGGACACCGCGCGGGCGCTCGGCGCGCTCGTCGAGACCTCGCTGCGCAAGGTCGCGGGACTCGGCCCGCGCGGCCCCAAGGTGGCCAACGCGGGCGTCACCGCCCTCTCCCGCATCGACGGCGAGGCGGCCCTGGCCGAGCTGGCCCGGCTGGCCACCCGCGTGACCTTCAAGGGCACCCTCAAGATGCTGGACTCGGCCCTGGAGGCGCGGGCCGCCGCCCTCGGGCTCAGCCGCGAGGAGATCGAGGAGCTCGCCGTCCCGGCGTACGGACTGACCGGCGTCGGCCGCGCCGAGCACCTGCTGGGCGAGACCACCGCCCTCGTGGAGGTCCGCGGCTCCAGGGCGGTGCTCTCCTGGCGCAGCGCCGCCGGCAAGGCGGTCAAGAGCGTCCCCGCCGCGGTGCGCCGGGACCACGCCGAGGAGCTCAAGGAGCTCAAGGCCGCCGTCAAGGACATCGACAAGATGCTCGGGGCGCAGGCCGAGCGGCTGGACCGGCAGTTCCTCGCCCGCCGCGCCTGGTCGTACGGGAAGTGGCGCGAGCGGTACGTCGACCACCCCCTGGTCGGGACCCTGGCCCGGCGCCTGCTGTGGGTGGTGGACGGCACCCCGGTCGGCTTCGCCGACGGCGAGCTGCGCACCCTCGCCGACACCCCGGTCACCGAGGGCGCCGAGGTGACCCTCTGGCACCCCGTCGACCACGAGCCGGCCGAGGCCGCCGCCTGGCGGGACTGGATCGAACGGCACGACATCACCCAGCCGTTCAAGCAGGCCCACCGCGAGGTGTACCCGCTGACCGACGCCGAGCTGCGCACCGGCACGTACTCGAACCGGTTCGCCGCGCACTACCTGCGCCAGCACCAGTTCCACTCGCTGGCCGCCGTCCGCGGCTGGCACAACAAGCTGCGCCTCGCCGTGGACGATTCCGTGCCGCCCGCCGTGCGCGAGCTGCCGCAGTGGGGGCTGCGCGCCGAGTACTGGATCGAGGGGGACACCGGGGACGGCGAGTACGAGGACATCACCGACTCGGGCAGCTTCCTGCGGCTGCGCACCGACCAGGTGCGCTTCTACCCGATCGGCGCCCCGCAGAACCGGGCGCACGCCTGCGGCGGCGAGTACACGATGTACCTGCGCGGCGGTGCGGACCCGGTGGACCCGCTTCCGCTGGCCGAGGTGCCGGCGCTCGTGCTCAGCGAAGTCCTGCGCGACGTCGACCTGTTCGTCGGCGTGGCGAGCGTCGGCAACGACCCGACGTGGCAGGACGGCGGCCCCGAGGGCCGCTACCGCGAGTACTGGACCTCGTACGGCTTCGGCGAGCTGAACCAGAGCGCCGAGACCCGCCGGCTCCTGCTGGAGCGGCTGGTCCCCAGGCTCGCCATCGCCGACCGGTGCCGGATCGAGGGCCGGTTCCTGCACGTGCGCGGCGAGCTGCGCGGGTACCGGATCCACCTCGGGTCGGGGAACATCCTCATGGACCCGGGCGACCAGTACCTGTGCATCGTCCCGGCGGGGCACACGGCCCCCGGGGCGGAGACCGGGTACCTGCCCTTCGAGGGGGACCGGACGCTCGCGCTGATCCTCAGCAAGGCGGTGATGCTGGCGGACGACACCGGCATCACCGACCCGACGATCACCCGTCAGATACTGAGGGAACGGGCGTAGTTGACCTGGTTCATGACCCAGGGGTACGTGCTGGCGTCCACCGCCGGGATCATCGTGGAGTGGTGGCGGCCGCCGCTGGTGACGGTGATCTGGATGTAGCCGGTGGTGGTCTTCTCCTTCATGAGGAGGAAGAGCAGGCCGAGCAGGCAGAACAGGAAGAAGACGATCGCGAGCACGACGGCGTGCGTCGGGATCTTCGTCTCGGTGCGCGAGAAGTCCGTGGCGTTCCACATCGCGCCCTTGAGCGGCATCGGGCCCGACGGGGTGATGATCTGGTCTCCGGCGATGGTGATGTCGCCGAGGGCCAGCCCGGACCCGCCGTGCGCCTGGGGCTGTACGGGCGGCATCATCGGGGGCTGCCCGGGGGCCGGAATGCCGGCGCCGCCCGTGGTCGGCTGGTATCCGGGCGCGGCCGGAGTCCCCTGCGGGTAGCCGTAACCGGGCGCGGGCGGAGTGGCCGGGTACCCGTAGCCGGGCGTTCCCGGAGTCGCCGGATACCCCTGCGGGTACCCGTAACCCGGGCCCCCCGGAGCCCCGTTGTCCTTCGCGTACGGATTGGGCTGCTGCTCGCTCATGCGCTCGATCTTTCCACAGCCGCTCCCGGGCGAGTACCCCGATCAGGACTTGCCGTCGTCCTCGCCCTCGGGCTTGCGCCGCGCCGCCGCGAGCACGGCCTCGACGTCCAGGGTCACCTTGGCGCCGAGCGACTCGGGCAGCGTGACGAGCTCGCCGGGGGCGTGGACGCGGTGGGTGGGGTACTCGTCCGCCACCGGGTCCGTGAGCACGTGCAGCCGGTCGTGCCGACGGTCGACGATCACGTAGACCGGGACCTTGGCGATCGCGTAGGCGGCGACCTTCGTCCGCAGGTCCGTCCTGTAGTTGCTGGAGGTTACCTCCAGGACCAGGCGGAAGGTGACGGGGTCGTAGCAGTTGTTCTCGACGAGGTGGTCCTCGAAATCGGCGTCGACCACGGAGAGGTCCGGGACGGCGTAGTCCTCGCCCCCGTCGGGGAGCCAGAGGCCGATCGCTTGGAGGACCTTCGACTGTTCTCCGTGCAGCCCGGCCGTGAGGAAGGGCAACATGAGGTCGGTCAGGCCCCGCGCGTGGGCGCCGTCTGCTGGTGGGGACACGAGGATCTGTCCCCCGATGATCTCGACTCGGTAGCCGGGGAGCCGCTCCATGAGCGCGTTGGCCTCTTCGAGGAGCGTGCGCTCGGGCTCCGGTTCGCCGTGGGGCTGCTCAGCGGGTGCTGCGGACATCACGTGCCTCCCGTGGGCCGCTGTCGAGAGCATCATCGTAGGACGGGGCAGGGCCCCGCGGCCGGAAGCCGCGTGATGACCCGAACGGGCGAGGGCCCCGCCCCCCGGTGCGGAACCGGGGTGCGGGGCCCTCGTACGAACGCAGACCGCCAGGTCAGAAGCGGCGCGTGATCAGGGCGCGCTTGACTTCCTGGATCGCCTTCGTGACCTCGATGCCGCGGGGGCACGCGTCGGTGCAGTTGAAGGTCGTGCGGCAGCGCCACACGCCGTCCTTGTCGTTCAGGATCTCCAGCCGCTGCTCGCCGGCCTCGTCACGCGAGTCGAAGATGAAGCGGTGGGCGTTGACGATCGCCGCCGGGCCGAAGTACTGCCCGTCGTTCCAGAACACCGGGCACGACGAGGTGCACGCCGCGCACAGGATGCACTTCGTGGTGTCGTCGAACCGCTCGCGGTCCTCCGCCGACTGCAGGCGCTCACGCGTCGGCTCGTTCCCCTTGGTGACGAGGAACGGCATGACGTCGCGGTACGCCTGGAAGAAGGGCTCCATGTCGACGACAAGGTCCTTCATCACCGTGAGGCCCTTGATGGCCTCGACGGTGATCGGCTTCTCCGGGTTGATGTCCTTGATCAGCGTCTTGCAGGCGAGCCTGTTCTTGCCGTTGATCCGCATCGCGTCGGAGCCGCAGATGCCGTGCGCGCACGACCGGCGGAAGGTCAGCGTGCCGTCGAGCTCCCACTTGATCTTGTGGAGACCGTCGAGCACGCGCTCCTTCGGGTCGATCTCGATCTGGAAGTCCTGCCACTGCGCCTCGTCCGAGATCTCGGGGTTGAAGCGGCGGATCCGGAAAGTGACCGTGATGTACGGGGAGGCCGCGGCCGCCTCTTCCATCTTTTCCAGGGTGGGGGTAGCCATCAGTACTTACGCTCCATCGGCTGGTAGCGGGTCGTCACGACCGGCTTGTAGTCGAGCCGGACCGAGTCCGAGCCATCGGCTCCGACCTCGCGGTACGCCATGGTGTGGCGCATGAAGTTGACGTCGTCGCGGTTCGGGTAGTCCTCGCGGTAGTGACCGCCGCGGGACTCCTTGCGCGCGAGCGCGGACACGGCCATGACCTCGGCCAGGTCGAGCAGGTTGCCCAGCTCGATGGCCTCCAGCAGGTCCGTGTTGAAGCGCTTGCCCTTGTCCTGGACGGACACGTTCTTGTAGCGCTCGCGCAGCTCCGCGATCTTCTCGACCGCGGTCTTGATGGTCTGCTCCGTACGGAACACCATCACGCAGGCGTCCATCGTCTCCTGGAGCTCCAGGCGCAGGTCGGAGACCCGCTCCTTGCCCGTGGAGTTGCGCAGGTGCTCGACCTGGTCGATGACCTGCTGCGCCGGGTTCTCGGGGAGCTCGACGTAGTCGTTCTCCTGCGAGTACTTCGCCGCGGCGATGCCGGAGCGCTTGCCGAAGACGTTGATGTCCAGCAGCGAGTTCGTGCCGAGGCGGTTGGCGCCGTGCACGGAGACGCAGGCGACCTCGCCGGCCGCGTACAGGCCCGGGACGACGGTGGTGTTGTCCGACAGGACCTCACCCTGGACGTTCGTCGGGATGCCGCCCATGGCGTAGTGCGCGGTGGGCTGGATCGGGATCGGGTCCGTGTACGGCTCGATGCCCAGGTACGTACGCGCGAACTCGGTGATGTCCGGGAGCTTCGCGTCGAGCTGCTCCGGCGGGAGGTGCGTCAGGTCCAGGTACACGTGGTCACCGGCCGGACCGCAGCCGCGGCCCTCGCGGATCTCGGTGTAGATGGAGCGCGAGACGACGTCACGGGACGCGAGGTCCTTCATGACCGGCGCGTACTTCTCCATGAAGCGCTCGCCGTCCTTGTTGCGGAGGATGCCGCCCTCACCGCGGGCGCCCTCCGTCAGCAGGATGCCCATGCGCCAGATGCCCGTCGGGTGGAACTGGAAGAACTCCATGTCCTCGAGCGGCAGGCCGCGGCGGTAGCAGGCCGCCTGGCCGTCACCCGTGAGGGTGTGCGCGTTGGAGGTCACCTTGAAGAACTTGCCGGTGCCGCCGGAGGCGTAGATGACGGCCTTCGCCTGGAACACGTGGATCTCGCCGGTGGCGAGCTCGTACGCGACCACGCCGGCCGACTTCTTGACGCCGTCCTCCTCGACCAGCAGCTGGTCCAGGACGTAGAACTCGTTGAAGAACTCCACGCCCTCCTTGACGCAGTTCTGGTACAGCGTCTGGAGGATCATGTGGCCGGTGCGGTCCGCGGCGTAGCAGGACCGGCGGACCGGCGCCTCGCCGTGGTTGCGCGAGTGGCCGCCGAAGCGGCGCTGGTCGATGGTGCCGTCCGGGGTGCGGTTGAACGGCAGGCCCATCTTCTCCAGGTCGAGGACGGCGTCGATGGCCTCCTTCGCCAGGATCTCGGCGGCGTCCTGGTCGACCAGGTAGTCACCGCCCTTGACCGTGTCGAAGGTGTGCCACTCCCAGTTGTCCTCCTCCACGTTCGCCAGCGCGGCGGCCATGCCGCCCTGCGCGGCGCCCGTGTGGGAGCGGGTGGGGTAGAGCTTCGTCAGCACGGCGGTGCGGCTGCGCTTCGTCGACTCGATGGCGGCGCGCATGCCCGCGCCACCCGCGCCGACGATGACGGTGTCGTACTTGTGGATCTTCATTGGTTTCGCCTCAGCCCCGTTGCCTAGCGGATGTTCGGGTCGAAGGTGAAGATCACCAGCGTGCCCAGAATGATGGTGAACACCGTGGCGGTGTAGAGCAGGCCCTTCAGCCACAGCCGCGTGTTGGCGCGCTCCGCGTAGTCGTTGATGACGGTACGCAGACCGTTGGTGCCGTGCAGCATGGCGAGCCACAGCATCAGCAGGTCCCAGACCTGCCAGAACGGGGACGCCCAGCGGCCGGCCACGAAGGCGAAGCCGATCTTGGACACGCCGCCGTCCAGCACCAGCTGGATGAGGAGGTGGCCGATGACGAGGACGACGAGGACGATGCCCGAGAGGCGCATGAACAGCCATGCGGCCATCTCGAAGTTGCCGCGGGTCGAGCGGGGCGTCTTGCCCGTGCGCTTGCGCGGGGCCTCGATGTACGGCGCCGGGTTGTCGACGTCGTAGAGGCTTACGCCCTCCACGTCGCCGATGGCCTGGGCGGAAGAAGTGTCAGAAGACATGCGTGTCACTTCCCGAACAGTTCGGCAGCTGCGTGGCCCAGGACGGGGTACAGGGCCCCGATCATCAGGATGATCCAGACGATCATGACGCCCCAGAGCATCTGCTTCTGGAGACGGGGGCCCTTGGACCAGAAGTCCACGGCGATCACACGGAGACCGTTGAGCGCGTGGAACAGGATGGCGGCCACGAGGCCGTACTCCAGCAGCGCGACGATCGGAGTCTTGTAGGTAGCCACGACATCGTCGTACGCCTCGGGAGAGACGCGGACGAGAGCGGTGTCGAGGACGTGTACGAACAGGAAGAAGAAGATGAGGACGCCGGTGACTCGATGAGCCACCCAGGACCACATTCCTTCCCGGCCGCGGTACAACGTTCCAGCCGGCACGGAAAACCCTCCGGAAGCGGGGCGGGGGCCAGCCGGCTTCTTTGTCGGTCGGGCCCGGCCGGGTACGGTCCTCCGGCCCCGGACATCGTAGCGACGCTTTGTCGGTTCCCTCGCGCCGGGTCCATCGGTGTGATCAAACAGGCACGGACGGGCTATCCCACAGGGGCGAATAGCCCTGAATCCTCGGCGTTTACCCCGTCCTGGGAGGTCAGCCAGTGTGTCAGGTCGGCGAGCCGCACCTGGGCGAGGCGGCGCAGCTCGTCCGCCGAGATCGACCGCTCCTCGTCCGCCTCCAGTCCCATCCGCCGCCGGATCGCGGCGAGCAGCTGGTCCGCCTGCTCCTCCGGGGGGTGCCCGTCCAGGCAGATCACGAAGACGTGGCCGAAGTTGCGCTCGTACTCGGCGTGCGCGGCGTCGAGCGCCAGCAGCGCGGCGTACGAGGCCCCGTGGTCCAGCTCGACCGGGACCTCCGAGGCCAGCGCCTCGCTCAGGTCCGCCTGGGAGAGGTCGTACGAGGCCTCGTCGGCGGCGGCCAGCATCGCGCCCGGGTCCGGGTACGGGCGGTGCGTGGCCACCCGCTGCGCCCAGCGCCGGCTCCCGCAGCAGTGCAGCAGCACGGCCTCGGCGGCTTCGGGGGAGAGGGCGTTGAACCGCGCCAGTCCGGAGCCGGGGAGGGGATCGGAGCTGCCGCGGGCCTGCGCCGGAAGGTGGCTGGACAGCGGGGGGCTCCTCGGGGCGTGGCGTGGGTGTACCGCCACGCTAGCGACGCCGGGCCGGGTGTGTCGTACCGATACGAGGTTTTCACCAGGAAGTGAGCCGAAAGGATGACGGGCGTGGCGAGGGAACGGCCTGGTGGGGGAGGGAGGAAGACGACCGAGGCCGCCACCCCCCACAGGAGAGGCCCCGGTCGCCGTCCGTACGGGCTCGTGCGACAAGCCCGTACCCCTGTCAGCGCCGCGAGTGCGTTTTGTGTCACACCCCGCTTCGCGCACGATTGGTTGCTCCCCGTACAACTCGTGGACGAAGGTACTTGAAAGCCGTAACGTGCTGATTTGCGCCACAGATACAGGACAGTGAAACGGTTGGGGACTTTGCTGGGGGACGACGCGGAGCTGACCGCCGCGGTGCTCGCGGCACAGGGCGGCGACGAGAGCGCGTTCCGGTCTGTGTACCGCGCCGTGCACCCGCGCCTGCTCGGTTACATACGCACGCTCGTCGGAGACGGCGACGCGGAGGACGTGACTTCGGAGGCGTGGCTGCAGATCGCCCGCGACCTCGACTCATTCACCGGCGACGCCGACCGCTTCCGCGGCTGGGCCGCCCGCATCGGCCGCAATCGCGCGCTCGACCACATCCGCATGCGCGGACGCCGTCCCGCCATCGGCGGTGACGAGACCGAGCTGACGGGGCGCGCCGCCGACAGCGACACCGCCGGCGAGGCGATGGAGGCCCTGTCGACCGGCCGGGCCATGGCGCTGATCGCGCAGCTTCCGCAGGACCAGGCCGAGGCCGTGGTGCTCCGGGTCGTCGTCGGCCTCGACGCGAAGACCGCGGCCGAGACCCTGGGCAAGCGGCCCGGGGCCGTACGCACCGCGGCCCATCGGGGCCTGAAGAAACTGGCCGAGCTGCTCGGCGCGGACGGCGGCTTCGCGCCGGAGTCGGATCCGGGCTCGGATCCGGTGGACCCGGTCGGTCATAATGCCGGTGGCCAGGCGCGGGACGGCGGGGGCGGGAGGGATCTCGACGCCGTGCCCGCACAACGCGGCCGGGGCGGCGGTCTCGTACGGCAAACCGGTGTGACGCATTCACGTTGGCGGACGCAGAAGGACATGTGATGGCCGACGAGCGCAACAGGTGGCTGGACCGGGCCGCGGCGGAACGACTGCTCGGCGGCGGCCAGGCCGTATCTGGCGGCGACCGGAGCGCCCGCGAAGCGGAGGCCCGGCTCAGGGCCGCCCTCGACATGCTGGCCGGGCCGCAGCCGTGCGCCGGTGCGGAACTGCCCGGCGAGGCCGCCGCGGTGGCCGCCTTCCGTGCGGCGCGCGGCGGGGCCGAGGCATCCGGCATGCCGGCGATGTCCGGGATGTCTGGGATATCGGGGACGCCGGCGTCGTTCGGCGGTGACACCTCCCCCCTCGTGGAACTCGGCAGGATCCTTCCTCTCGCCGCTCCCGTGTCCCCGGCCCGGCGCGGCCGCCCGGTGCGTTTCGGGCTCGTCGCCGCGCTGGCGGGCGTCGCCGTCGGGGGCCTCGCGGTCGCCGCGGGAGCCGGGCTGCTGGACCGGAGCACGCACGACTCGGCGGGTCCCGTGCCGGCGGTCTCCCTCAGTGCCGACGAGAACCCCTCGCCGCCCGGCGACACCGGCGACCCGACCCCGGGCCCGCAGCTGCGGCCCACCCCGTTCCGGGGCGCCGACGGAGTGCAGCCCAGCCCGGGCGGCGGGCAGACGCCCGGCGGCCTGGACTCGGGCGCGCTGCAGGGGTTCGGAACCGGAACGGTGACGGGCCCCGACGCGGCGTCCGGCGGCGGCGCCGACCCGGACGGCCGGGACGGCAAGGGCACGCGGGACGGCAAGGACGCGCTCGCCGGCGGGACCACCTCGCTGAAGGACGGGGACAAGCAGACCCGCCTCAAGGCGGTGGACCTGTGCGAGGCCTACCGCTCGGGGGAGATGAACTCGGACCGCCGGGACAAGCTCTCGGAGCTGGCGAAGGGCCTCGCGCGCATCCCGCACTTCTGCGAGGAACTGCTCGACGGGCCGGTCAGGAGCACCACCCCGACCGTTCCGCGCGGTTCGGACACCGGGGGCGACGTGTTCAAGGCCCCGACGCTGGCCCCGGCCAGCCCGGGGATGTCGGCGCCCGCCCGCCTGCCGTCGCGCTGAGGTCCCGAAGGCCCGGACGGCGGTTTCCGGCCACCTTTCGGGTGGTCCGTACGAGCGCACCGGGAAGGTTCCGGACGACGTCATGAACGGGCTGTAACACTTTTCGAACCTGCGGCGCAGTACATATCGAGCCGACTGGTCATCGGCCGCGCATGAGCCGGGGTTCCCCCCGTACCCCTGGGCTCTGCGCACCCGGCGCGGGCAGGGTTCGTTCCCCCGGCCCTGCCCGCGCCATTTACTTCACAGACCGGATCACCGGGGACACCGGGATCACCGGCGCCGCCCGGCCATCGGGGATCACCAGTAGACGACGACCTTGTCGCCGACCTGCACCTGCTCGAACAGCGACGCGAGCTTGCCCTTGTCCCGGACGTTCACGCAGCCGTGCGAGGCGCCGGCGTAGCCGCGGGCCGCGAAGTCGGCCGAGTAGTGCACCGCCTGGCCCTGGCTGAAGAACATCGAGTACGGCATCGGCGTGTGGTAAATCGTCGACGTCCAGTCCTTGGCCTTCCACTCCACCTTGAACTGGCCCTCACGGGTCGGGGTGTTCTCGGAGCCGAAGCGGACGTCCAGCGTGGAGACGATCTTGCCGTCGATCATCCAGGCGAGCGTGCGGCTCTCCTTGCTGATGCACATGACGCGGCCCGTCATGCAGCGCGGGTCCGGGGCGTCGACCTCGTTGACGGTCGGCGGGCGCAGCTCGTCGGCGGTGGGCTTCTTGCTGACGCTCTGGATCTTCTTCCAGGTGGCGTCGTCGACCGCGCCCGAGGCCGTCAGGCCGCTCTTCGACTGGAATGACTTGACCGCGGCGGTCGTCTTCGAGCCGTAGAAGCCGGTCGGCGCGACCGTCATGTACTTGAGCTGCTTCAGGCGGGCCTGGAGCTCGCGCACCTGCTCGCTCTCGTCGCCGTTCGCCATGACGGCCTTGACCGCCGGCGAGGGGGACGCGGACGGCGAGGCCGACTCCGAGGCGGACGCCGAGGGTGAGGGCGAGGCGTCGGCGGGCTTGTTGTCCGTGGACGGGGAGGTTTCGGGGGTGGAACCCGCCGCGGACGCGGACGGAACCTTCGAAGCGGAGCCGGCCGGCTCCGTCTTCTGGGGCCCGCAGGCGGTCGCGGCGAGCGCGACGGCGGTGGCCACCCCGAGCGTGCGGATTATGACTCTCTGGCGAAGCATTGCAGTCCCCCGATTTCTACGTCGTGTATGTAGGTGATGCCTGGCGGGCGTGGACAGTTGCAGACGGTCCGGGGATGTTGCGCCATTGTGACCAGCGGCCGTCGGACGACAGCCGGAGCCGCCGCGGGGAGTTGTATCAGCCCCGAGCCCGTTTGCTCCATGGAGGGTTTGGTCACATGGCGAGTACCGAGAGCGGCATCCCGATCGAACCCGTGTATGGGCCGGGCGATCTGACGGGGTGGGATCCCGGGGGCAAACTGGGCGAACCAGGGGCGTATCCGTACACGCGAGGCGTCTACTCGACGATGTACACCGGCAAGCCGTGGACCATGCGGCAGTACGCCGGGTTCGGGACGGCGGCCGAATCCAACGCGCGGTACCGGCAGCTCATCGAGGGCGGCGGCACCGGACTCTCGGTCGCCTTCGACCTCCCGACGCAGATGGGACACGACTCCGACGCACCCCTCGCCCACGGGGAGGTCGGCAAGGTCGGCGTGGCCATCGACTCCGTCGACGACATGCGGGTGCTCTTCGACGGGATCCCGCTCGACCGGGTCTCCACGTCCATGACGATCAACGCGCCGGCGGCGCTGCTGCTCCTCATGTACCAGCTGGTCGCCGAGGAGCACGGGATCACGGGCGCCCAGCTGACCGGCACCGTGCAGAACGACGTGCTGAAGGAGTACATCGCACGGGGCACCTACATCTTCCCGCCCGGGCCCTCGCTGCGGCTGACCGCGGACACCTTCCGGTACTGCAAGGCCGAGATCCCCCGCTGGAACACCATCTCCATCTCCGGCTACCACATGGCCGAGGCCGGGGCCTCGCCCGCGCAGGAGATCGCCTTCACGCTGGCGGACGGGATCGCGTACGTACGGACCGCACTGTCCGCCGGGATGGAGATCGACGAGTTCGCCCCGCGCCTCTCCTTCTTCTTCGTCGCCCGCACCACGCTGCTGGAGGAGGTCGCGAAGTTCCGGGCCGCGCGGCGGATCTGGGCCCACATCATGCGCGAGGAGTTCGGGGCCCGGAACCCGAAGTCGCTGATGCTGCGCTTCCACACCCAGACGGCCGGGGTCCAGCTGACGGCGCAGCAGCCCGAGCTGAACCTCGTACGGGTTGCCGTACAGGCGCTGGCGGCGGTGCTGGGCGGCACCCAGTCGCTGCACACCAACTCCTTCGACGAGGCCATCGCCCTGCCGACGGAGAAATCGGCGCGCCTCGCGCTGCGCACCCAGCAGGTGCTCGCGTACGAGACGGACGTGCCCCACACCGTCGACCCCTTCGCCGGCTCGTACGCGGTGGAGCGGATGACGGACGAGGTGGAGGAGGCGGCGCTCGGGCTGATGCGGCGGGTCGAGGACCTGGGCGGCGCGGTGGCCGCGATCGAGGCCGGCTTCCAGAAGGGGGAGATCGAGCGGAACGCGTACCGCATCGCGCGGGAGACGGACGGCGGCGAGCGCGTCGTGGTCGGCGTCAACCGCTTCGCGCTGGAGCAGGAGGAGCGGTACGAGCCGCTGCGTGTCGACCCGGAGATCGAGAACCGGCAGCGGGAGGCGCTGGCGGCGCTGCGCGCGGAGCGTGACGGCGGGGCGGTGGCGGCGGCGCTGGCCGGCCTGCGCGAGGCGGCGGCGGGCACGGCGAACGTGCTGTATCCGATGAAGGAGGCCCTGCGCGCCCGGGCCACGGTGGGCGAGGTCTGCAACGCGCTGCGGGAGGTCTGGGGGACGTACGAACCGACGGATTCCACATGGTGACGTATTTAATGGAAAGCGCCGGCCACGACAGGAGCAACCCTATGGGACACTCCTGCTCATGCTGGGTGTCACCGATCTGCCGACCTATCTCGTCGGGCTCATACTGATCATTTTGCTGCCGGGGCCGAACTCGCTGTACGTGCTCTCCGTCGCGGCCCGCCGCGGGGTGCGGACCGGGTACAAGGCCGCCGCCGGGGTGTTCACCGGCGACGCCGTGCTCATGGTGCTCTCCGCCGTGGGCGCCGGGGCGCTGCTCCAGACCAGTCCGGTGGCCTTCGGCATCGTCAAGGTGCTCGGCGCCGGGTACCTGACCTGGCTCGCGGTCGGGATGATGCGCGGGGCGTGGGCGCTGTGGCGCTCGCGGGCCGAGCGGGAGGAACAGGCCGAGGCCCCGCCCGCGGGCGAGGCCGCCGAGGGGGAGCGGCCGTACCGCCGGGCGCTGCTGATCAGCCTCTTCAACCCCAAGGCGATCCTGTTCCTCGTCTCCTTCTTCGTGCAGTTCGTGGATCCCTCGTACGCCTACCCGGCGCTCTCGTTCCTGCTGCTGGGCGCGCTGCTCCAGCTCGGCAGCTTCCTGTACCTGACCCTGCTGATCTTCAGCGGGACCCGGCTGTCCGCCGCCTTCCGCCGCCGCAAGCGGCTCTCGGCCGGGGCCACCTCCGCGGCGGGCGTGCTGTTCCTCGGCTTCGCCGCCAAGCTCGCAGTCGGCTAGCCCGGCCGAGCCGGCGGCCGCCGGTCAGCGGGTGCGGGCCGCGCGCAGCCGCTTCAGCCGGCGGACCACGCGGCGGACGGCCGGGCTGTGCGGCAGGAAGGACAGCTGGGCCGGGATGCCGCCGGGCAGCCCGAGGGCGGTCAGCCGGCGGCGCTTGAAATAGCGCCGGGTCCGGTCGTCCGGATGCGCGGCCAGGTGGCGTTCGGCCTCGGTGCGCCGCGCCGCCAGGATCTGCGGCTGCATGGTGAACCCGACGGCGGTGAGCAGCCCGGTCAGCCGGTCCCGGTTCTCCTCGGGGCCGGGCGCGGTCCAGCCGGCCACGGCCGCGGCGTCCCCGAGCGAGGGGAGCAGCGCGTCCACGATCGTCAGCGGGATCCGGTTGCTGTTCGGGTAAGGGGTGAGGCGGGCCAGTATGGCCTCGGTCCCGGTGCGCGCGACGGGCAGTCCGTACAGGGTGGCGGCGGTCAGCAGCCCGGTCGAGAAGCAGCCGACGACCAGCGCCGGGCGCAGCCGCTGGTAGAGGGTCTCGGCCAGGACCGGGGTGGCCATGACGGTGAGCCGGGCGCCGAGCCGCTCGGCCTCCGCCTCGGCGCGGCGCGAGTACGCGGCCGGGGCGCTGGGGTGCGGTTTGAAGACGAGCTCGCGGTGGCCGAGGGCGTACGCGCCCCGGACCATCTCCACGTGGAGCTCCTCCTCTTCCTGCGGGGAGAGGAGTTCGAGCGCGGAGAGGTACTGGCCGAGCAGCAGCGCCGGGGCCTCGCCGACCCCGTCGAGCTCGGGCCCGTACGAGGGCAGCTCGGCGAGCACCTTCAGGAACTCGGGGGTCGGGACCAGCTCCGGCCGTACGCCGAACTCGGTGAGCAGCAGCGGTTCCAGACCCGGCACCAGGTCCAGGTGCAGTACGCGGCGCACGCGCATGCCGAGCTGCGGGTCGAGGCGGAAGCGGGTGGGCCCGTAGCTCATCAGCCCGTCGGCGTAGACGTCGACGGCGGCGCCGGGGAACAGCGTGCACAGGGTCCGGGCGGGCGGGACCTGGATCGACTCCACGATGATCTCGACGCGGTCCTCGCCCAGTCCCCAGATCGCCCGGAGCTGCCGCTCCCACAGCGGGACGTCCTCGGGGCGCGGGGCCCAGGCGCTCGGGTGCTGCGGGGCGATGGCGGCGTTCCAGTCGAGCACCTCGTCGAAGCGGGTGCGCAGCGCGGCGAAGCCCGGCATGTCGGCGAGGCCGGGGGAGACCTCGGCGGTGAGGGCGTGGTTGCTGGTGAGCAGGATGCGGCGGCCGGCCGGCGGGAAGCCGCCCGCGTCGATGCCTGCGGCGAGCGTGGCCATCCCGTAGAGGGTGGAGGCGAGGAAGATCTGCGTGCAGGGGGTGTCGGGAGTCGCCATCAGAGCGTGGCTCCCGCTCGTGCGGGCCGGCGGCGCAGGCGGCGCAGCACTCCGGCGCGCTCGGCGTCCATCGCGTTCAGGGCCTGGTCGAGTACGTCCTGGGGCATGCGTCCGAGCGCGGCCGTGCTCATCGAACGGAGTTTCTTGGCCACGGCCGGTTCATACCTTTCGATGGTCCCGATATGGTGCGCGATAATTGCACAATATGTTCGGACGGCTTTCGGAAGCAGAAGATCACTTTCCCGGTCTTCGGCCGTATCGGCCAGGACCTGGTCGAAAGCCTTGATGAAATCGAGCTGGCGCTCGTCCTTGATCTGAGTGAGCGAGGTCGCGACCCCGCGCCGGTAGAAGATCCCCGGCAGCCCGACCGCCGCGAAGGATTTGGCCCCCCGGTGCAGCCGCCAGATCCACGGCCGGTCCTCCGCCGTCCGCAGGCCGTCGGTGAAGTGCAGCAGCCCGCGGTCCAGCAGCCGCCGGTGGTACATGCCGGCCCAGGCGTACGGGTAGTCGACCGAGGTGGCCCGGGAGGCGGGCAGGATCCCGGCGCGCGGATCGCCGACGACCAGCTGCGGGCCGTACGGGACGCGCTGCACGCTGCGGGTGCGGCCGGTCACCTGGACATGGTCGTTGCGGACGAAATCGCAGCTCAGAGCCTCTATGGCGGCCAGCGTGCGGGCCAGGTGGCCGGGTGCCAGCCAGTCGTCGCCGTCCAGGAACGCGACGTACTCGCCGCGCGCCGCGTCCAGGCCGGTGTTCCGGGCGGTGGCCAGGCCGCCGTTCCGTTCGTGTCTGAGGAGCACCGCCCCCGGCAGCTCGCGCGCCGCCCGCTCCAGGAGTTCGGGCGTGCCGTCCGTCGAGCAGTCGTCGACGAGCAGGAACTCGAAATCGTCCCGGGCGTTCAGTTCGAGGCTTTTCAGGGCATCCGGCGCGTATGTCTGCACGTTGTAGAACGGCACGACAACAGAGAGCTTGAGCACCCGCGAGACATTAAGGCGTTGGCCGGCATTCACCATGGCCCGTACGCGGATTCCATGTGAACGAAGCGGGGCGGGCGCGTTAACCGGTGCGGTTTCGCATGACGTAGACGGGTTGTTAACCCGCTGTTGTGCATTCGTTGGGCCGATCACCGAAATTGCGGAATAGCTTCTGCCGGGTGCCAGTCAGTAATAGCGCAGCATCTCGCAGTCATCCCCGGACCGCCCTCCGCGTCGCCGTGCTCGCCGATTCCGATACGCGGTGGAAATGGGGCGCACTCACCGCCCGCCGCCTCGCGACGCAGCCGCACCTCACCGGGTTCCTGCTCCGCGGCCGGGCCACCCCGACCGCGCGCCAGCTCGGTGAAGTGGGCGTCCGGGCGGACCGGCTCTCCGAGGTGACCTGCGCACAGTTCCTCGCGGAGATCGAGCGCGAGAAGTACGACGTCGTCGTCCTCGCCCTCGTCGGCGGGGCCGTCCAGGCCGTCCTGCACGGGGTCCGCGCGCTGTGGCCCGGGCCGGCCGACCGCCCCGTGCTCGTCACCGGGTACGTGGGCGTCGTATACGAGAAGCTCGCCGACGGGCTGCTGCTGCGCCACGGGGCCGATCTCGTCCTCGCCAACTCCCGGTACGACGCGGGACGCTTCCGCGCGGTCTACGAGGGCGTCGGCGCGGACGCCGAAGCCGTCACTCGGACGGCACTGCCGTTCCTGGACGGAGCGGCGTACGAGAAGGCCGGCAGCCGCGCGCACACCGTGGTCTTCGCCGTCCAGCCCTCCGTCCCCGAAAGCCGCGCCGACCGCGCCTACCTGCTGGAGCGGGCCGCCCGGCACGCCCGGCTGCACCCGGAGCGCGAGGTGCTGATCAAGCTGCGCAGCCGGCCCGGGGAGCACACCACGCACCTGGAGGAGCAGCCGTACCAGCGGCTCGCCGAGCGGATCCCGGGCGGACTGCCCGCCAACTGCCGCCTGGTGTACGGGAACATGGGCGAGGTCCTGGACGGTACCGACCTGCTGGTCACCGTCTCCTCCACGGCCGCCCTGGAGTCCCTGCACCGCGGGATCCCGACGGCGGTCCTCACCGACCTCGGCATCCGCGAGGTGCTCGGCAACCACCACTTCCTCGGCTCGGGCTGCCTGGCCTCCTGGGACCAGCTCGACGCGGGCCTGCTGCCGCAGGGCGACCCGCAGTGGCTGGCCGACCAGGGAGTGACGGGCGCGGCCGGCGCGTCCGGCGCGTCCGGCGCCCAGAACCCCTTCGCCGCCGCCCGCGCCCGGCTCGGCGAACTGCTGGACCTCCCCGTGCTCCCCGCCGTCGCCCCCTACTACACGGAGGTCACCGCGCCCGGGTACCTGCCCGGGATCCTGGCCCGCCACCACCTCGCCCCCGACGGCACCCCGCTGCCCGGCGCCCTCCGCGAGAGCGGCGGGGAATCCCGGCTGCGCCGCCGGCTCCGCGCGCACCTGCGCGACGCCGCCCGCGGGGCGTACCGGCACGGCGTCCAGCGCGTGGCCCCGATGATCCGCCGGATGGGGGAGCTGTGAGCCCCCGCGCGAACGCCGCCGCCCGCCCCCGCGTACTGGCCGTGATCCCGGCCCGGGGCGGCTCCAAGGGGGTCCCGGGCAAGAACCTCGCCGAAGTGGCCGGAGTCCCGCTCGTCGTACGGGCCGTCCAGGCCTGCCGGGGTGCGGCCACCGTCACCGACGTCGTGGTCTCCACCGACGCCGACCCCATCGCCGACGCCGCCCGCACCGCCGGCGCCGACGCGATCCGCCGCCCCGCGGCGATCTCCGGGGACACCGCGAGCAGCGAGGCCGCCGTGCTGCACGCGCTCGACGCCTTCGAGGAACTGCACTCCCTCACCGTGGACGTCGTCCTCCTCGTCCAGTGCACCAGCCCCTTCCTGACCGCCTCCGACGTCGAGTCGGTCGCCGCCGCCGTCGCCACCGGCGCGGCCGACTCGGCCCTGACCGTCGCCCCGTTCCACGGCTTCCTCTGGCGGGAGGCGGCCGACCGCGACGGGGGGACCGGCGTCGGCGTCAACCACGACAAGGCCGTCCGCCCCCGCCGCCAGGACCGGCCCCAGGACCTGCTGGAGACCGGCGCCGCCTACGCCATGGACGCCGCCGGCTTCCGCGGCGCGCGGCACCGCTTCTTCGGGCGGACCCTCCCCGTCGCCACCGACCCCGCACGGGTCCTGGAGATCGACGACCCGCACGACCTGGCGCGCGCCCGCCTCCTTGCCCCGCTGTTCACCTCCCCTCAGCACCCCCACGCACCGAACGAAGGACCTCAGCTGCCATGACCGTCGCCACCCCCAACTCCCGCCTGCGGACCTTCGGCTCCCGCACCGCCGGCCCCGGCCGCCCCGTGTACGTCGTCGGTGAGATCGGCATCAACCACAACGGCGACCTCGGCAACGCGTTCGCCCTCATCGACGCCGCGGCCGAGGCGGGCTGCGACGCCGTGAAGTTCCAGAAGCGCACCCCGGAGATCTGCACCCCGCGCGACCAGTGGGACATCGAGCGCGACACCCCCTGGGGCCGGATGACGTACATCGAGTACCGCCACCGCGTGGAGTTCGGCGAGGCCGAGTACCGCTCCATCGACGAGCACTGCGCCAAGCGCGGCATCGACTGGTTCGCCTCCCCGTGGGACACCGAGGCCGTCGCCTTCCTGGAGAAGTTCGACGTCCCCGCCCACAAGGTGGCCTCCGCCTCCCTCACCGACGACGAGCTGCTGCGCGCCCTGCGCGCGACCGGCCGCACCGTCGTCCTGTCCACCGGCATGTCCACCCCGAGGCAGATCCGCCACGCGGTGGAGGTGCTCGGCAGCGACAACATCCTGCTCTGCCACGCCACGTCCACGTACCCGGCCAAGGCGGAGGAGCTCAACCTGCGGGTGATCAACACCCTGCAGGAGGAGTACCCCAACGTCCCGATCGGCTACTCCGGCCACGAGACGGGCCTGCAGACCACCCTCGCGGCCGTCGCCCTCGGCGCCACCTTCGTCGAACGCCACATCACCCTCGACCGCGCCATGTGGGGCTCCGACCAGGCCGCCTCCGTGGAGCCCGGCGGCCTGGCCCGCCTGGTCCGCGACATCCGCACCATCGAGACCGCCCTCGGCGACGGCGTGAAGCGCGTCTACGACTCCGAGCTCGGCCCCATGAAGAAGCTCCGCCGGTTCCAGGGCGAGCTCGCCTCGGTCTGACCCGGTACGACGCCCCGCCCCCGCACCTGACGAGGAGTACGTGGTGACCCCCTCTGCCTCCAGCCTGGCTTTCGTCGAGAGTCCGGTCCAACTCCTGAACGTGCTGGAGTGGGCGCACGCCGAAGCCGCGACCGCACCGGGCGGCGCCCCGCTGCTCGGCGCCGTCCCGCGCCAGCCCGGCCCGGCCGCCGCCCGCGGCCCGGCCGGGACCGCCGCCGCGGCCGGGAGCGCAGGGAGCGCCGCGGTCCCGGCGCTCCCGGCGGGGGCCGGGTCCTGGCTGCGGATCGTCGTACTGCCGCCCACCGACCCCATGTCCCGCGGCCAGCTGCGCCGGATGGTCGGCCTGGCCCGGGACGAGGGGTACGAGGTCGTCTGGCAGGAGGCCCGCGGCGGCCGGCTCGCCCCGCTCAAGGCGCTCGCCGCGCTCGCCAGGGACGTGCGCGCGGCCCGCCGCGTCGTCGTCGGCGACCCCTTCTCCCGGTACGTGCAGCTCCTGCTCACCCTCGTACGGGCCGAAGAGGTCGTGGTGGTCGACGACGGCACCGCCACCATGGAGTTCGTCGCCCAGACCGCCCGCGGCGAGCGCCTCGTACGCTGGCACCGGGTCGGCAGCGGCGGCCTGCCCGGCCGCGTCCGCGAGCTGGCGTACGCGCCGGTCTCGGCCACCGCCCGGCGCCGCTTCACCCCGGCCGCGGGCACGGGCCGCCGTGTCGAGGTGTTCAGCTCGATGCCGGTGACCGTCCACAGCGGGATGACGCTCCGGGTCAACGAGTTCGCCTGGACCCGCGCCCGGTTCGGCCCGCCGCGCCTGACCAAGGGCACCGATCTCGTCGGCACCTCCCTCGTGGAGACCGGCGTCGTCGACCCGGCCCGCTACCTGGACGCCGTACGCGCCCTGACGCTGGAACACGGAGCGACCCGCTACTTCGCGCACCGCCGCGAGTCCGCGGAGAAGCTGCGCACGCTCGGCGAGGCGACCGGGCTGGAGATCGTCCGGCCGGACCTGCCGCTGGAGCTGATCGCCCGGCGCGGACCGGTCGGCCGTACGATCGTCAGCTTTCCGTCCACCGTCGTCCACACCCTGCCGTACGCGCTGACCGGAACCGGTGTGACCGTCGCCGTATGCGATGTCGACCCGGCCTGGCTCACCGGCTCCGCCTCGCCGCGGGCCCGCAGCTTCCTCGCCGGGGTCACCGAGACCGCCCGTGATGTGCACAGACTGCCTGCCCAGACCGCCTCCGCGGCCGGATGAGCGCGCGAGTTTACCCCCGGGTGCATCCGGTCATGCGTCCAGAGGTCTGGTTTTTTTCCCCTAACGGCATGAACTTTTGGTGATCCACAGCCAGTTGGGCCATTCGTGCGCCTACCCTTCAACGGGTGAACCAGTTGATGTCCCGCGAGTCCCAGACCGCCCTGCCCGGCACGCCTGACCGGCCCGAGCTGCCCGGCAAGATTCCGGACCACCTGCGTGCCGAACTGATCGAGTTCCGCCGGGACTTGCACATGCACCCCGAGCTAGGACACCAGGAGTTCCGCACCACGGCGGCGATCAAGGCCCGGCTGGAGAAAGCGGGACTGCGGCCCCGCGTGCTGAAGTCCGGAACCGGCCTGATCTGTGACGTGGGCACGTGGGACGGGGGCCGGCCGATGCTGGCCCTCCGCGCGGACATCGACGGCCTGCCCATTCCGGACACCAAGACCCACGTCGCGTACCGCTCGACCTTCCCCGACCGCGCCCACGCCTGCGGCCACGACGTGCACACCGCCGTCGTCCTCGGCGCCGGCCTGGTCCTCGCCGACCTCGACCGGCAGGGCCTGCTGCCCCGTCCCGTGCGGCTGCTGTTCCAGCCGGCCGAGGAGGTGCTCCCCGGCGGAGCCACCGACGCCATCGCCTCCGGCGTCCTGGACGGCGTGGGCCGGATCATCGCGGTGCACTGCGACCCGCGGGTCGACGCCGGGAAGATCGGACTGCGCACCGGCCCCATCACCTCCGCCTGCGACCGGCTGGAGATCAGCCTGTCCGGCCCCGGCGGGCACACCGCCCGGCCGCACCTGACCACCGATCTGGTGACCGCCGCCGCCCGGGTCGCCGTCGACCTGCCGGCCGTCCTGTCGCGCCGGATGGACGCCCGCTCGGGCATGTCGATCACCTGGGGCCGGATCGAGGCCGGGCACGCCTGCAACGTGATCCCGATGCACGCCGAGCTCTCCGGGACGATCCGCTGCCTGGACATCAACGCCTGGCACGAGGCGCCCGATCAGATCCACGCCGCGATCGACGAGATCGCCGGGATGCACCGGGCCAAGTCCGAGATCACCTACGTGCGCGGGGTGCCGCCGGTCGTCAACGACCCGGTGGTCACCGAGCTGCTGCGGGAGGCGATGGCGGCCCGGCTCGGCAAGGAGTCGATCGAGGACACCGAGCAGAGCCTCGGCGGCGAGGACTTCTCCTGGTACCTGGAGCACGTGCCCGGAGCCATGGCCCGGCTCGGCGTGCACGCCCCGGGCGCGAGCGCCAAGAGGGACCTGCACCGGGGCGACTTCGACGTGGACGAGTCCGCGATCGGGGTCGGCGTGGAGTTCTTCACGGCCGCCGCCCTGCTCGACGGACGGCGTACCAGGCCGGCCGGATAGCGATCGGGCAAAAATTTGTACAACATCTGAGCGCTTCCCTTCACACCTGTCCAGCCCTTGGTACACAAGGGCTGGACGGTTGGGGAGTTACCGAATGGTCACTGTCCGATTCGCGACGATCCGATAACGACTCATGAACGGCCCTTTAACTGACATCTACGCGCGTTACGATCGCCGCGAAACCAGCGCCGGTCGTGGCGCTTCGGTCAGGTTTTGAAGGAGCCTCCCCTTGCGCCGGATCACCAGGATCGCCACCGTGGGCATCGCGTCCGCGGCGCTGGCCCTCTCGGCCACCGCCTGTGGCGGAAAGAAGTCTTCCGACTCCACCGCGTCCTCTTCGGAGTCGGCCGGTTCGTCGTCGAAGTCCGCAGCCATCGCCTATGACATCGGCGGCCGCGGCGACCAGTCGTTCAACGACGCCGCCTTCGCCGGCCTGGAGAAGGCCGAGAAGGAACTGAAGGTCAAGGGCGCCGAGGCGGAGCCCACCGAGGGCGAGAGCGAGGCGGACAAGGTCCAGCGCCTCACCGAGCTCGCGCGCAAGGGCAACAACCCGGTCATCGGCGTCGGCTTCGCCTACGCGCCGGCGATCAAGAAGGTCGCCGAGAAGTTCCCGAAGACCACCTTCGGCCTCATCGACGACACCTCGGTGACCGCTCCGAACATCGCGAACCTGGTCTTCAACGAGGAGCAGGGCTCCTACCTGGCCGGCGTCGCCGCCGCCAAGGCCTCGAAGACCGGCACGGTCGGCTTCATCGGCGGTGTCGAGGTCCCGCTGATCAAGAAGTTCGAGGCGGGCTTCACCCAGGGCGTCAAGGACACCAACCCGAACGCCAAGGTGCTGTCGGCCTACCTGACGCAGCCGCCGGACTTCTCGGGCTTCGCCAAGCCCGACCTCGGCAAGGCCACCGCCAAGGGCCAGCTCGACGGCGGCGCCGACGTGATCTACTCCGCGGCCGGCCTCGCCGGTTCGGGTGCGATCGAGGCCACCGCCAACGCGGGCAAGTGGGCCATCGGCGTCGACTCCGACCAGTACAACCAGGCCGGTCTGTCGAAGTACAAGGACAAGATCCTGACCTCGGTCACCAAGGACGTTCCGGACGCGGTCTACAACCTGATCAAGTCGGTCGAGGACGGCAAGCCGCAGATCGGTGAGATCCGCTACGGCCTCGACAAGAACGGTGTCGGCCTGGCCGACTCCAACCCTGCGTACAAGCAGATGGCCGACATCACCGCCGCGGTCGAGAAGGCCAAGGCCGACATCATCGCGAAGAAGATCACTGTCAAGACCGCCCCGTAAGGCCGTCTCTGACATGCAGTAGTGGTCTCCGGGGTCCGGGAAGCGGTCTCTATCGCTCCCGGACCCCGAGCCGTGTTCTGTGATCTTGTGGCCAGTTGGCCGCAAGTTTTCACTTTCGACAGTGCTACGCGCGTAGAGGCATCGTGGACGCGATACCGTCCTCCTCCCGCCCACCCGCCCGGCCGATCTCCGCCCTGTCCTCCTGCCAACTTGGCATTTCCAGCTCCTTCCGCGCCAAGGAGAGTGCGTCATCAACGCGTCCAGCCCCCCTCTCGCCGTAGAACTGAACGGCATTACCAAGCGTTTCCCCGGCGTCGTCGCCAACAAGGACATCGCGATCAGCGTCCGCAAGGGCACGGTCCACGCCCTCATCGGTGAGAACGGTGCCGGCAAGTCGACCCTGATGAAGATCCTCTACGGCATGCAGAAGCCGGACGAGGGCACCATCGCCGTCGACGGGGAGCAGGTCTCCTTCTCCAGCCCCGGCGATGCCATCGCCCGCGGCATCGGCATGGTGCACCAGCACTTCATGCTCGCCGACAACCTCACCGTCCTGGAGAACGTGGTTCTCGGCGGCGAGAAGCTCTACGGCATCGGCTCCAAGGCCCGCAAGAAGATCCTGGAGATCTCGGACGCGTACGGCCTGGGCGTGCGCCCGGACGCCCTGGTCGAGGACCTCGGCGTCGCCGACCGCCAGCGTGTGGAGATCCTCAAGGTCCTCTACCGCGGCGCCCGCACCCTCATCCTCGACGAGCCCACCGCGGTGCTCGTGCCGCAGGAGGTGGACGCACTCTTCGACAACCTGCGCGAGCTCAAGGCCGAGGGCCTGACCGTCATCTTCATCTCGCACAAGCTGGGCGAGGTGCTGAAGGTCGCCGACGACATCACCGTCATCCGCCGCGGCACCACCGTCGGCACCGCCGACCCGAAGACCGCAACGACCAAGCAGCTCGCCGAGCTGATGGTCGGCAGCGAGCTGCCCACGCCGGAGACCCGCGAGTCGACGGTCACGGACGTCGCGATGCTCAAGGTCGAGGACCTGCGGCTGGCCGCCACCGACCCCGACGGCGTCGTCCGCGAGGTGCTCGCCGGCATCGGCTTCACCATCCACAAGGGCGAGGTCCTCGGCATCGCAGGTGTCGAGGGCAACGGCCAGACGGAGCTCATCGAGGCCCTCATGGGCATGAGCCTCCCGGACGGCGGCGTCATCACCCTGGACGGCAAGGACATCTCCAGCACGCCGACGCGGGCGCGCCGCGAGGGCGGCATCGGCTACATCCCCGAGGACCGCCACCGCCACGCGCTGCTGCTGGATTCCCCGCTCTGGGAGAACCGCATCCTCGGCCACGTCACCGAGGCGCCCAACTCCAAGCGCGGCATCCTCGACCCGAAGGCCGCCCGCAAGGACACCGAGCGGATCGTGCGCGAGTACGACGTCCGCACCCCCGGCATCGAGGTCACCGCGGCCTCCCTCTCCGGCGGCAACCAGCAGAAGCTGATCGTCGGCCGCGAGATGAGCCACAGCCCGAAGTTCCTCATCGCCGCCCACCCCACCCGTGGTGTGGACGTCGGCGCGCAGGCGCAGATCTGGGACGCGATCCGCGAGGCCCGCCGCGAGGGCCTGGCCGTGCTCCTGATCTCCGCCGACCTGGACGAGCTGATCGGCCTGTCCGACACCCTGCGCGTCATCTACCGCGGCCGCCTGGTCGCGGACGCCGACCCGGCGACCATCACGCCCGAGGAGCTCGGCACCGCCATGACGGGTGCCGCCCGCGGACACCTGGACGCCACCGACAACCCTTCCGCCGCTGCCGACGGTGACACGACGGAGGACGAGGCCCGATGAAGAAATTCGACAAGGACCGGCTGCTGCTCGCTGCGGCCGGACCCGCGCTCGCACTGGTCAGCGCCTTCGTGCTGACCATGATCGTGCTGGCCGCATCGGGCGTGGACCCGATCGACCCGCTGCGCATCATGATCGACCAGGCCGGTTACGAGGACGTCCAGGTCCTGATCGTCAACCAGGCCGGCATCTACTACCTGGCAGCCCTGGCCGTCGCCATCGGCTTCCGGATGAACCTCTTCAACATCGGCGTCGACGGCCAGTACCGCCTCGCGGCGATGATCTCGGCCGTGGTCGGTGCGAAGGTCGCGCTGCCCGGTCCGCTGCACATCCTGCTGATCGTGCTCGTCGCCATGGCGACCGGTGCCTTCTGGGCCGGCATCGCGGGCATCCTGAAGGCCCGCCGCGGTGTGAGCGAGGTCGTCTCCACGATCATGCTCAACGCCATCGCGACCTCCGTGATCGCATGGCTGCTGCTGCCGAAGAACCTCGGCGTGCAGCCGGCCGGCTCGAACGACCTGACCACCGGTGACATCCCCGACTCGGGCTGGTTCCCGGCCCTGTCCCTGCCCGGTGGCGACATCTACGGCTTCACCTTCGTGGCCTTCGCGCTCGGCATCGTCTACTGGTTCGTGCTGAACCGCACCCGCTTCGGCTTCGACCTGCGCGCCTCCGGTGCCAGCGAGTCCGCCGCGCAGGCCTCCGGTGTGGAACCCAAGAAGATGATCATGACCGCGATGCTCATCTCGGGCGCGGTCGCCGGCCTGACGGGCATGCCGCTGCTGCTCGGCGAATCCCACACGTACAACCTGTCCTTCCCGCTGGGCATCGGCTTCACCGGCATCACCGTCGCGCTGCTCGGCCGCAACAACCCGGTCGGCATCCTCTTCTCGGCCTTCCTGATCGCCTTCATCGACAAGTCCTCGGCCGGCCTCGACCAGAACGGCTACGCCAAGGAAATCGGCACGATCATGCAGGGCCTGATCGTCATCGCCGTCGTCGTCAGCTACGAGCTCGTCCGCCGCTACGGCATCCGCCGCCAGCAGCAGAAGGTCGGCGAAGAGCTGGCCGCCGGCCACGCCCTCAAGACCGACAACAAGGAGGTCGCGGCGTGAGCACCAGCACCGTTTCCGCGACGAGCGCCGCACCCAAGAAGGGAGGCGGCCGCCGCAAGGTCACCCTCCCCTGGATCCTGCTGATGATCGCGGGCGGCCTCGCCCTGATCTCCCTGGCCCGGGTCATCTCCGGCGCCGACGACCTGACCTCCGTCGGTCAGGTCTCCGGCGCCCTCCAGCTCGCCGTGCCGATCGGCCTCGCGGGCCTCGGCGGCCTGTGGGCCGAGCGCGCGGGCGTGGTCAACATCGGCCTCGAAGGCATGATGATCCTCGGCACCTGGTTCGGTGCCTGGGCCGGCTACCAGTGGGGTCCGTGGACCGGTGTCCTGATGGGCATCGTCGGCGGAGCCCTCGGCGGCCTGCTGCACGCGATCATCACGGTCACGTTCAACGTGAACCACATCGTCTCCGGTGTGGCGGTCAACATCCTGGCCGTCGGCTTCACCCAGTACCTGTCGAACTTCACCTTCGACAAGGCCCCGGGCGGCTCCTCCAAGCAGTCCCCGCGCATCGACCCGATCACCGAGATCACGATCCCAGGGCTCTCGGACTGGCTGGCCACGCTCCAGGGCAAGCACTGGTTCCTGATCTCGGACCTCGCCGGTGTGCTCGGCGGCCTCGTCACGAACCTGTCGCTGCTGACGGTCGTGGCGGTGCTGCTGGTCCCCGCCACCTGGTGGGTGCTGTGGCGGACCTCCTTCGGTCTGCGCCTGCGCTCCTGCGGTGAGAACCCCGTCGCCGCCGAGTCCCTCGGCGTCAACGTCTACAAGTACAAGTACATCGCCGTGATCGTCTCCGGTGGGATGGCCGGCCTCGGCGGCGCGTTCCTCGCGATCGTCTCCACCGGCATCTACCAGGAGGGCCAGACCGGCGGCCGCGGCTACATCGGTCTCGCCGCGATGATCTTCGGTAACTGGATGCCCGGCGGCATGGCCCTCGGCGCGGGCCTCTTCGGCTTCACCTACAGCCTCCGGCTGCGCGGCGGCTCCGAGAACGTCCACGCGATGCTGCTGCTCCTCGCGATTCTGCTCGTGATCGTCCTCGTATGGCAGCTGTACAAGAAGAAGTACGTCCAGGGCGCGATCGCCGCGGCCTGCGCGGCCGGTCTCTTCCTCTGGTACGGGCTGACCGACTCCGTCCCGAGCCAGTTCGTCGATGCCGCCCCCTACGTCACCACGCTGCTGGTGCTCGCGCTGTCCGCGCAGCGGCTGCGGATGCCCAAGGCGGACGGCCTTCCGTACCGCAAGGGCCAGGGCAAGTGACGACGGCGATCCAGCCCGACTGGGAAGCCCTGCGGGAGGCCGCCCGGGACGCCATGTCCCGGGCGTACGCCCCCTACTCGGACTTCCCGGTCGGGGTGGCCGCCCTCGTGGACGACGGCCGGATCGTCGTCGGCTGCAACGTGGAGAACGCCAGCTACGGGCTCAGCCTGTGCGCCGAGTGCGGGCTGGTCTCCTCCCTGCAGGCCACCGGCGGCGGCCGCCTGACGCACTTCACCTGCGTGGACGGCAAGGGCGACATCCTCGTCCCGTGCGGCCGCTGCCGCCAGCTGCTCTTCGAGTTCGGCGGACCGGAACTGCTGGTGGAGACCCCCAAGGGGGTCCTTCCGCTGGCCGAGATGCTGCCGCAGGCCTTCGGGCCGGACCACTTGAGATAGCCGTGCCGACGGCCCTTCGCCCTGCCGGGCGAAGGGCCGTCGTGATTCCCTCTTCTTCTCTCTCCACCCTCTCTATGCGCGTAGAAGGAAGCACCACATGGACGTCATCTCCGTCATCCGAACGAAGCGGGACCGCGGTGAGCTGAGCCCCGAGCAGATCGACTGGGTCATCGACGCGTACACGCGCGGTGTCGTCGCCGACGAGCAGATGTCGGCGCTGGCGATGGCCATCCTGCTGAACGGCATGAACCGCGCCGAGATCAAGCGCTGGACCGCCGCGATGATCGCCTCGGGCGAGCGGATGAACTTCGACTCCCTGTCCCGCCCGACCGCCGACAAGCACTCCACCGGCGGCGTCGGCGACAAGATCACCCTGCCGCTGGCCCCGCTCGTCGCCGCCTGCGGCGCGGCCGTACCGCAGCTCTCGGGCCGCGGCCTCGGCCACACCGGCGGCACCCTCGACAAGCTGGAGTCCATCCCCGGCTGGCGTGCGCTGCTCTCCAACGAGGAGATGCTGCACGTCCTCGACACCACGGGCGCGGTCATCTGCGCGGCGGGCGACGGCCTGGCCCCCGCCGACAAGAAGCTGTACGCGCTGCGCGACGTGACCGGCACCGTCGAGGCCATCCCGCTGATCGCCTCCTCGATCATGTCGAAGAAGATCGCCGAGGGCACGGGCTCGCTCGTCCTCGACGTGAAGGTCGGCACCGGCGCCTTCATGAAGAACATCGAGGACGCGCGCGAGCTCGCCTCGACGATGGTCGCCCTCGGCACGGACAGCGGCGTCAAGACGATCGCCCTGCTCACCGACATGTCCACCCCGCTCGGCCTGACGGCCGGCAACGCGCTGGAGATCCGCGAGTCGGTCGAGGTCCTGGCCGGCGGCGGCCCCTCCGACGTCGTCGAGCTGACCCTGGCCCTGGCCCGCGAGATGCTGGACGCGGCGGGCATCAAGGACGCCGACCCGGCCAAGGCCCTGGCTGACGGCTCCGCGATGGACGTGTGGCGCCGGATGATCGCGGCCCAGGGCGGCGACCCGGACGCGGCCCTCCCGGTCGCCCGCGAGCAGCACGTGGTCACCGCCCCGTCCTCGGGCGTCCTGACCCGCCTGGACGCGTACGGCGTCGGCGTGGGCGCCTGGCGCCTGGGCGCCGGCCGCGCGCGCAAGGAGGACCCGGTGCAGGCGGGCGCGGGCATCGAGCTCCACGCCAAGCCGGGCGACACCGTGGTGGCCGGCCAGCCGCTGATGACCCTGCACACGGACACCCCGGAGAAGTTCGAGTACGCCCTGGCCTCCCTGGAGGGCACGTACGACATCGCCCCGGCCGGTACGGCGTTCTCCGCCACGCCGATCGTCCTGGACCGCATCGCCTGACCTGCGGCCCCCTGCGCGCCGGCGCGGCTCCCCGTCCGGAGCCGCGCCGGCGTCCTTTCAGAGCCGGGGCAGGGCCTCCCCGGGCGCCGGCTCCCGCCGCAGGTCCAGCCAGAACAGGTAGCCGCGCAGGTAGGCCTCCAGCCCGTCGTCGATGTACGCGACGAAGTCCCGGTGGCCGTCTGCGGCGTCGTGGTAGTGCGGGACGTACATCGGGTTCTCCGTGTAGGAGGACCACTCCGCGGCCGCGGCCACCGCCCACTCCCGCACCCGCCCGCGCTCCCGCCACCACGCGCGGACGCCCTCGGGGGTCCAGTGGTCGTCGCCGTCCCAGGCGTAGTTGTTGTACAGCTCCCAGCCGGCGGCGGTCACGAGGGCCTCGGTCTCCCGTTCGTTCACCGGCTGGCGGAAGACGAACTCGTGGAAGTCGTCGAAGGCGACGTGGTCGCGTGCATGGTCCCGTCCGAACTGCATGCAGTCGGTGTCGGCCCCGTAGAACGGGCCCGGGACGTTGCGCCAGTTCCGGTCGGCCCACTCGCCCTGGAAGACGGGCGTGCCGAAGGTGGCGTAGGGCGAGCCGTCGAGCGAGAGGAGACGGCGGGCCGTGGGCACGGGGTCCCAGTAAGGCGTGATCACCGGGCCCATTCTGTGCGGTGATGCGGTGACCGATGAGTCGGTCGAGGCCCGCAGGTCAACATCTCGTGGAGACCACCCGACTCGTGCTGCCCGGATCCGGACCGACCGCGCGCGACACCGCCGCGCTGTGCGCACGCCTGGCCCGGCTCTACGACGACGGGGCCGCGGCCGTGGAGTGCGACGCCTCCGCCGTCACCGCCCCGGACCTCGCCGCCGTCGAGGCCCTGGCGCGGCTGCGGATCGCCGCGCGCGGGCGGCCGCTGCGGGTGACCGGGGCCGGGCCCGCGCTCCGGTCCCTACTGCACCTCGCCGGACTCCTCCAGCTGCTCGGGGAGGCCGAAGAGCGGGAACCAGCGGTCGGTGTCCAGGAACGCGTTGAGCCCGGTGATCCGCCCCTGTGAGACCTCCAGGACCTGCAGCGCCCACGGAGTCCAGCCCGGGGCCCCGTCCTCGCGCGGCCGGTACTGGCCGAAGGCCGGCAGGCCGTTCGCCGTGGTCGGGACCAGGCGGGAGCCCTTGCAGCCGATGCCCTGAACGAGGTGCCAGGCGGCGATGTCCTCGTGGCCCTGGAGCCACAGGTCGAACGGCGGCATCGACAGCACCGCGTCCTCGTGCAGCAGGGTGGTCAGCCGCGAGATGTCGTACGCCTCGAAGGCGGAGAGGTACTGCTCCAGCAGCTTCACCTGCTCCGCGTCCAGCGGGTCCGCCGTCTCGCTCTCGCGCATCCGGGTCGCCGACATCGTCGCCCGGGCCCGCTGGAGGGCGCTGTTCACCGAGGCCACCGTCGTGTCCAGCAGGGTCGCGACCTCGTCCGCCTTCCACGCCAGCACCTCGCGCAGGATCAGCACCGCACGCTGCTTCGCCGGGAGGTGCTGCAGCGCCGCCACGAACGCCAGCCGTACGGACTCCTTCGCCAGCGCCATCTCCGCCGGATCGGCGGTCTGCGGCAGCACCCGCCCGTCCGGCACCGGCTCCAGCCACGTCACCTCCGGCCGCTCGTTGAGCACTGCGGACGCCTGGTGCTGCGGGGCGCCGAGGTCCATCGGGCGGGCCCGCTTCTTCCCCGCGCTCAGCAGGTCCAGGCAGACGTTGGTGGCGATCCGGTACAGCCACGAGCGCAGCGAGGATCTCCCCTCGAACTTCCCGAAGCTGCGCCAGGCGCGGACGTACGTGTCCTGCACCGCGTCCTCGGCGTCGAAGGAGGAGCCGAGCATGCGGTAGCAGTAGCCGGTGAGCTCGACCCGGTAGCGGTCCATCGCCGCGTCCAGGTCGGATTCGATGCCCGTGGCGACGTCACTCATGGCTGTCTTCCCCCAGTCGGTCCGATACCCCGAAGCTACCGGAGGGGTCTGACAACGGCAGCCGCACGGAGCCCGCTACGTACCCGGCTTGCGGCCGTAGACGTACACGTCGTCGCCCTTGGCCAGCAGGTTCCAGTACGCCTTGGCGTCCGCGGACCGCATGTTCACGCAGCCGCCCGACCCCGGCGGGTTCCACATGCTCTTCTCCACCGAGTGGAAGGCGATCCCGCCGTCGAAGAACTGTGCGTACGGCATCGACACGTCGTAGATCGTCGACCAGTGGTCGATGCTGCGGTAGTAGATCCGCTTCAGCCCGGTCCTGGTCTCGGTGCCGTCCTTCCCGGTACGCACCGGCACCGGCCCGTACGTGAGGGCGGCGCCGTCCTGGACCCAGCTGAGCTGGCGGGTCAGGTCGACGCAGGCGATCCGGCCCAGGTTCACCGGGCACTGCCCGTCCTTGTTCGGGGTCGTGCCCGCCGCCCGCTGCGCCAGCATGGTGTTCATCGTCTGCCAGGTGAGAGGCCCGGCGTACCCCGCGGTCGGGGTGATCCCGTGCTTCGCCTGGAACGCCTGGAACGCCTGGAACGCCTTGACCGCCTGGCAGTCGGCCGCGGACTGCCACCCGTCGACCGGCCGCCCCAGGAACTGCTCCACCTGCCGCTGGTACGGGCCCGTGGTCACGTTGCACGAGCCGGCGGCCCGCGCCGTCCCGCCCCCGCCGGCCACCAGCGGGACCGCGAGCACCGCCGCCCCGCAGAACACCGCCGCCGCACGCCTCCCCGCACGCCGTCCCGTACGCACCCGCCCCGTACGCATCCACCCTGTACGCATCCGCATCAATGTCACGTCGCACTCCCTCCCACCCCCACTCCTTCCCGGCGGGGAGGGGCAACGCGCCGGAGCCCGGGGCGGCTTGCGCCTCCGGGCTCCGTAATTCCGCTCATACCGATGCCGTATGCACCGGTCCCCAGGCCGCCGTATCAGCGTGCGGCGGCCAGCGAACCGTGGCGCCGCTCGGCGCGCGCCGCGTGCGAGCCGTACAGGGTGATCGACACGACGCCGAGCACGGCCAGCAGCGCGATGCCCACCGTCGCCGCCCAGCCCGCCGAGTGGTAGGCGAGCGCCCCGAGCGTGCCGCCCGCGCTGGAGCCCAGGTAGTACGCCGACTGGTACAGCGCCGAGGCCTGGGCGCGGCCCGACGTCGCGGTCCGGCTCACCGCGGCGGACGCCACCGCGTGGCCCGCGAAGAAGCCGGCGGTGATCAGGACCAGCCCGACCAGGATCGCGGCCAGCGAGTCTGCGAGCGACAGCAGCAGGCCCAGCGCGGTCGTGGTCACCGCCAGGTACAGCGCCCCGCGCCGACCCGCCCGCGCCACCAGCTGCCCGGCGGCCGCCGAGGAGACCGTACCGACCAGGTAGATCAGGAAGATCGACCCGATCACGCCCTGCCCGAGGGAGAACGGCTCGTCGACCAGCCGGTAGCCGATGACGGTGTACACGGCCCCGAAGACGGTCATGAACAGCGCGCCGATCCCGTACAGGCGCAGCAGCAGCGGATCCCGCAGGTGCCCGGCGACCGTACGGCCCACCGCGCGCGGGTTCAGCGACGCCGGGCGGAAGAACCGGGCCCGGGGGAGCAGGACGAGGAACGCCGCCGCGCAGGCCAGCGCCATGACGCCGACGGCCAGCAGACCGCCCCGCCAGCCCCATGCCTGGGCCGCCCAGCCGGTGACGAGCCGGCCGCTCATGCCGCCGATGGAGTTGCCCGCCACGAACAGACCGATCGCGCCCACCAGCGCCTTCGGCTTGACCTCCTCCGCCAGGTACGCCATCGCGGAGGCCGGGATGCCGGCGATCGCCGCGCCCTGGACGGCGCGCAGCACCACCAGCCACTCCAGGTTCGGCGCGAACGGCACGAGGAGGCCGACGCCGACGGCGACCAGCATGGAGACCGTCATCATCCGGGTCCGGCCGAAGCGCTCGGAGAGCGCGCTGAGCGGCAGGACGAACAGGGCGAGGGCGCCGGTGGCCGCGGACACGGTCCAGCTGGCCTGACCCGCGGTCACCCCGAACCCGTCGGAGATCGCGGGCAGCAGCGCCTGGGTGGAGTAGAGGAGGGCGAACGTCGCGAGTCCGGCGGCGAAGAGCGCGAGGCTCATCCGGCGGTAGCCGGGGCGGCCGGGGGCGTGGGCTTCCGGTGCGGCAGGAGACGACGGGGTGGAGGCACCCGTGGTGACAGGTGCCCCGGTATGAACGGGAGGCATGCAAAGACCGTAGACCTGCCCCGTTTCATGCGTCCAATGCACAGAATCGCGATAATCGATCCACTGGTGCATGACTGCAGCTCAGAAGGGTGCCTGTCAATGAACCGTTACGAAGAAGACATGGCAGTGACAGGTTTGCTGGCCCCGCGCCTGGCGTATTTCGCCGCCGTCGCCCGCCACGAGCACGTCACCCGGGCCGCACACGAGCTGGGCGTCCCGCAGTCCACCCTCTCCCGCGCCATGGTCCGGCTCGAACAGGACCTCGGCGTCACGCTGTTCGCCCGCAAGGGCCGCACCGTCGCCCTCACCACCGCCGGCCGGACCTTCCTCTCCTCGGCCGAGCGGGCCCTCGCCGAGATCGCCCGCGCCGCCGAGTCGGTGCAGCTGGACGCCGATCCGGCCCTCGGAAAGGTGGCGTTCGGCTTCCTGCACACCCTCGGGTCCGAGACCGTACCCGGGCTGATCCGCGCCTTCCGCGTCGACCACCCGCGCGTGCGCTTCTCCCTCGTGCAGAACTACGGCGAGGCCATGCTGGAGAAGCTGCGGGCCGGCGAGCTCGACCTCTGCCTGACCTCGCCGGTCCCGGACGCCCCCGACCTGGTCGCCCGCCGCCTCGACGAGCAGCGGCTGCGCCTCGTCGTCCCCGACGACCACCGGCTGGCCGGCCGCAAGCGCATCCGCCTCGCCGAGGCCGCCGACGAAACCTTCGTCACCCTGGAGGCCGGGTACGGCCTGCGGCGCATCACCGACGACCTGTGCGCGGAGGCCGGGTTCACCCCGCGGGTGGCCTTCGAGGGCGAGGAGGCCGAGACCCTGCGCGGCCTGGTCGCGGCGGGTCTGGGCGTGGCCCTGCTGCCACCCCCGGCCGTGGCCCGCCCCGGCGTGGTCGAGCTGACGGTGACGGCTCCCCGTGCCGTCCGCGAGATCGGCGTGGCCTGGCTGGACGGCCACCCGGACACCCGCCCGGTGGCCGAGTTCAAACGCTTCCTCCTCTCCCGCCGCGGCCGGCTCATCCCGGAGCTGTAGACCGGGCCGGCACCCCGAAATCCGTTGGACCGTCCGCCACCCGGGCCGCGACAATGCGCGGATACCGGTGGCGAGGGAGAGCTTGTTTGGACGTGTTCGTGTGCGCCGGGTGCGGTGCGGAGCTGACGGTGCCGGTCTCCCGGGTCGCCCTTCCCGTCCACACCCGTTACGGGGCATGGGAGAAGCTGCATCCCCCGCTCATGGAACCGGCGACGTACGCCGTGGACCCCGAACCCTCCGGAGCGCCCTGGCGGTTGCCGGACGGGGCGGGCGAGACCGCCGCCGCCGACGGGCCGGCGCACCCGGTCCCCTTCGCGGCGCGCGACCGGATCGTCATCGCGCCGGGCGACTCCCGGGGCATGGCCCTGATCCTCGAGAAGTGCGCGGGCTACTGCTGCGGCGTGGACGGCCGCGAAGGCCCCAACCTGGGCTGCGAGGGCTGCGGGCGCGCCGTGGCGACCCGCATCGACGACTGCGGGTTCTGGCAGGCGGTGTGGCTGGAGCCCGACGCGGTGCACCGTCTCCCCTCCGGCCTGCCCGCCGCCGCGCCGCCCGACTGGGACGACCTGGTGCGCGACCCGCGGCGCATCCCGCCCCTCGAAGAGGACGGGTGGTGGAGCGCCCGCTGGGAGGCGGCGGTCGGGGTGGCGCTGGCCCATCTGGTGGTGGCCTGCGAGCGCCGGCCCGTGGTCCTCCCCGCCGGTCCCGTCGCGGAGTTGCTGGCCGGGGCCGTCGCCTCGGTCCTCCCGGCCGGAGTCCCCGCCGGAGCCTCCGCCGGACTCCCGGCCCGGACCCTGGGGCTCGCCGGGCCGGGGGTCCCCGTACCCCGGCCCGCCCCCGACATCCTCCTCGTACCGCGCCACCCGCTGACCGGGGAACCGTGGCGGCCCCCGTCCGGCGCGCCGGCCGTCGTCCCGCTGGACAGCGGGATCTGGGCGTACCTCGCCCACCCCGGCGAGACCTCGCCGTTCCCGGCGACCGGCACCCTGCCGGCGGGAGTCCTGCGCGACGACTACCCCGTGCGGCCCCAGCCGAAGTGGCGCCTGGAGATCCACCGCCGTGCCTTCGCGGACACCCTCGCCCGGCTGACCGCCGTACGGCCCCGCCCGGCCGGGGGCGCTCAGCCCGCTCAGCCCGCTCAGGCCGCCCCGCCCGGCCCGGCCGGAGCGGGAGCCGCCGTCGGGGCGAGCAAGTAGCCCGCCTGGAAGCGGGACTTGGCGCCCGCCGCCCGCATGATCTCCGCGATGTGGCGCTGGCAGGTGCGCTCCGACATGCCGAGCCGGCGGGCGATCACCTTGTCCTCCAAGCCCTCCGCGAGCAGCCGTACGATCATCTGCCGCAGCTCGTCCGAGAGCGAGTGCGCCGCCTCCGGGCCCACCGTCGTCGGGAACGGCTCCGCCGCCACCCACGACCGCTCGAACGCCGCCGCCATGAAGTGCACCACCGCCGGCTCCCGCACCACCAGCGCCGCCCCGGCCCGGTCCGGCACCGACATCAGCCCCGTCCGCCCGTCGAAGACCAGCATCCGCATCAGCCCGTCGCCCAGCGTCCGTACCTGCGCGCCCAGCGCCGTCACCCGCTCCACGTACGCCGCCGTGGGCCGCGAGTAGCGCGCCGTGTGCTGGTAGATCGTGCGCATCCGCACCCCGCGCGCCAGCAGTGACTCGTCCCGCCCGATCGCCTCCTCCAGCGACTCCACCGGCCGGCCTCCGCCCGGCTGCGAGGTCAGCAGCTCCCTCCCGCAACCCGCGACCAGCTCCGCGATCAGCCCGCGCACCGCCCCCAGATCGGTGACGAGCTCCAGCTCGGCCCGCCCCGACCCGTTCCGTTCGAGGTGCGCCGCCCCCGCCTCGTACGCCGGGACCAGCGCCTCCAGGCGCCCGCGCAGCCGGTCCATCTCGTCGTGGGTCTCCCGTACGAGCAGGGCCAGTGGGGTCAGAGCCCGGGCCGCCGCCGCCCGCGGCGCGACCGCGCTCCACCGGTCCGGGCCGCCGCCGGGGGCCCGCTGCAGCAGATGCGCGGCCGCCAGCTCGGTGATCGCCGCGGCCGCCCGCGCCCCGAGGTCCCCGGTGGCCTCCGCCTGGGCGAACGAGTGCCGCTCCACGGCGTACGCGTACAGCCGCCGGGCGGCGCGGCTCAGGTCGCCTCCGGACGGCGGGTCGGCTTCGTCGGCTGGCATATGCGTATTCGTCCCGGCTTGCGGATGTTTGTAAACCCCTCGTGTTCCCGCAAGGCGGCAAGACGACGCCCGATCGGGCGACGAGGACATATGCCGAACCGGCACAGTGGTCACACCGGGTGAAGGGGGAAACGCGGTGACGGGGGAGCGGGAGCGGGAGCGGGTACGGAGGACCGGGCGGGGGCCCACGGCGGTCCTGCCGAGCCCGCGCCCCGCCGTGGTGGCCGCCGCCCTACGGGCCGGCGCGCGCACCGTGGTGGTCGCGCCGGGTCCGCAGGCGCCCTCCGACCGTGAGGGGGCGGAGCGGCGGGTGCCGGCGGACCGGCGCGACCACGGCCGCCCGGTCGGCGCCGTCGGCCGGCCGGACGCCGTTCGCCGCGGGCGGGCCCGCGTCTTCGGATTCGACCCCGCCGCAGCGCTGGCCGCGCCGCCGCGCCGACGAGGAACTCGGCCTGGCCGGCACCCCGGCCACCGCCGTCACCCCCCTCATGGACGAGGCCGCCGTGCGGGCCCGCTCCCACGCGCTACACGCCGCCCGGCCCGTCTCCTCCGTCCGCTGCGGCCGCGCCGCTCTCCTTCCTCGCCGCCCTCATCGGCTTCCCCTGCGTGGTCAAGCCCCGGTCGGGCTTGCTCGGCGAGGGGTGCGGCCGGTGGCCGGACCGGCCGAGGCGGAGGCCGCCGTCCACGACCACCCCGAGGTCACCGACCTCCTCGTCGAGGAGTACCCGGAGGGCCCGAGCTCGCCGTCCGGGGCCCTCTCCCGCGGTGGCCGCCACCGCGTCCTCGGCCGGACCCGCCGGATCCCAGGGCCGGGGCCGGCCGCCACCGCCGCCACCGGGCACGAGCTGCCCGTCGCCCTCCCCGCCGACACCGCCGCGTCCGTACGGGCCCTCGTGCGCGGGGTCCTCGACCTCGCCGGACACCGCGACGGGCCCTCCCGCACCGAGCTCGTCCCCACCCCGTACGGTCCCCGCCTCATCGAGGCCCACGCCCGCCCCGGCGCCGAGGAGCTCGTCCAGCTTCTCCGGCTCGCCCACGGCACCGACGTACTCTCCCCAGGGGCTGCCCGAGCCGGTTCAGCGTCCGCGCGCCGGGCGCGCCGGGCTGCGGTACGTGGACTTCCCGCCCGGCACCCGCGTCGAGCGGGCCGGCCCCGGGGCGGCCGCCGCCCGCGCCGTGCCGGGCGTGTTCCGGGTGGGGCTGGAGGTGCCGCAGGGGGCCACGGTGCGCGAGGCACCGACCGGCTCGCTGCACCGCGCCCACACCCTCGCCACCGCCGCGACGGCGGGCTCCCCGGCCCGCGCACCGGACCGGGCCGCGGCCCTGCTCGGCGGCCGACCGGGGACCTCACCCCCGATTCACACGGGATTCACGTACCGCCGCCACCCTGGAGGCATGGCCCTCACGAGGCGTGAAGTTCTGGCGACCGGGATGTCCGGCGCCGCCGCAGTCACCACCCCGCACCTGTCCGTGCCCTCGGCGGACACCCGGATCCTGACCGGCACGATTCCCCCGGGCGCCCCGGACTACGTGGAGATACCCCTCGACGTACCGCGCGGCGTGAGCGAGTTGAGAGTGGCGTACACCTACGGCAAGCCGCCCGTACCGCCCGGCACCCCCGGGAACGCCCTCGACATCGGGATCTTCGACGAGCACGGCACGGCCCTCGGCGGCCGCGGCTTCCGCGGCTGGTCCGGCGGCGCCCGCAGCGAGTTCTTCCTCCGCGCCGACGACGCCACCCCCGGCTACCTTCCCGGCCCGATCGGCGCCGGCCGCTGGCACGTCCTGCTCGGCCCCTACACCGTCGCCCCGCAGGGACTCCCGTACGAGATCACCGCGCGCTTCACCTTCGGCGAGCCGGGCCGCACGCCCCGCCCGGTCTACCCGCCCGGGCGCGCCCGGGGCCGTGGCCGGGCCTGGTACCGCGGCGACTGCCACATCCACTCGGTGCACTCCGACGGGCGGCGCACCCCGGCCGACATAGCGGTCCTGGCCCGCGCGGCCGGCCTGGACTTCATCAACTCCTCGGAGCACAACACCCACAGCGCGCACGCCGCCTGGGCCGACGCGCTCTCGCCGGACCTGCTGATCATGACCGGCGAGGAGGTCACCACCCGCACCGGCCACGTCCTGGCCGTCGGCACCGACCCCGGCACCTTCGTCGACTGGCGCTACCGGGCCCGCGAGAACCGCTTCGGCCGGTTCGCCCGCACGATCCGGGGCGCCGGCGGCCTGGTCGTACCGGCCCACCCGCACGCCACCTGCATCGGCTGCGCCTGGAAGTTCGGCTTCGCGGACGCCGACGCCGTGGAGGTGTGGAACGGCCCCTGGACCCCGGACGACGAGGTCTCCCTGGCCGCCTGGGACGCCACCCTGCGCGGCGCCGACGGCGAGCGGTGGCTGCCCGCCGTGGCGAACAGCGACCACCACCGCGATCCGGACCGCGTCGGCGGTCCGCAGACCGTGGTCCTCGCCGAGGACCTGACCCGCGAGTCGATCCTCGCGGGGATGCGGGCCGGGCGCTCCTACGGGGCCGAGTCCGCGCAGGTCTCGGTCGCCTTCGAGGCGGTGGGCCCGCGCGGGGAGCACGCCGGGATCGGGGAGTGCCTGCGGGTGGCCCCGGACGCGGACGTGACCGTACGGCTCACGGCCACGGGCGCCCCGGGCTGCGAACTGTGGCTGGTCACCGACCAGGGCCTGGCCGTGACCTCGTCGGACGCCGCGCTGGAATGGCACACGACCCCGGCCCGCTCGGCCTACGTACGGGCCGAGGTCCGCCACCCCGCATCCCTCCCGCCGCTGCCGGGCGCCCTGGCTGCGTTCACGAACCCGGTGTGGCTGCCCGCGGGGTGAGACCGGCGGGTGAGAACGCCGGGGTGAGAACGGCGGGGGTCAGGAGGCCGGCTTCGCGTACTGGCCGAAGCCGGTCCAGTCGACCGCCACGCACTGCTCGTCGCCGACGACCCAGGCGTCGTGCCCGGGATCGATCTGCATGAAGTCGCCGGGCCCGTACTCCTCGCTGGTCCCGTCGTCCATGACGACCTTCATCCGGCCGCTCACCATGTAGCCCGTGTGCGCGGCCTGGCAGCTGTCCGTGCCCGCCAGCGGCTTGATGTGCTCCGACCAGCGCCAGCCCGGCTCGAAGACCGCGCGGCCCACGGCGCCGCCGTCGGTCCGGATGAGGTCGAGCCTGCCCTTGCCGTCCGCGAAGGGGCGGCTCTCGTCGGCCCGGTCGAAGCTCTTGCGCACGATCGCGGCCATACCGCATCGCCTCCCGCAGACAAGTGCCCCGAGTCCACTCCTCACTCTACGCTCGGCCGGCCCGCCTGCCCGTCCTGCGCTCCCGCCCGCTCAGCCCCGCAGCGAACGCCCGAAGCCCGTCGCGAGCGGCATCCGCAGCCCCAGCGGAGGCGGCGCCGCCAGCGCGTCCGTCACCGGCCGCGAGAACCGCCCGGAGAACATCGCCCCCAGGACGAAGTCCACGGACAGCGCCACGACTTCGGCCCGGTGCTCGCGCAGCCGGTGGCCGTCCGAGTGCACCTCGAACCGGCAGGTGGAACGGTTCGCCTTCTTCGCCTGCGCCGCCAACCGAAACGATGCTTCCGGGTCGCTGTGCGCGTCGTTCGTCCCGTGCACGATCAGCACCTGCCGGCCCGACAGCTGTTTCACCGGTTCCGGGGAGTCCGGCGAGACCACCTCTCCCAAAGAAGGGGCAAGCGCCAGCACCGCGTTGACGGCTTCGTGGCCCGCCGCCCGCAGTGCCGCCCGGCCGCCCGCGTCGTACCCGGCGAGGCACACCGGCACGTCCCCGTACCTGCGCACCACCTCGTCCGCCGCCCACCGGGCGTCGTCCTCCCGGCAGGCCCCCTTGCCGTGCAGCACGGTGTGGGTGACCAGGCCGTCGGGCCCGCCCGCCCGGACCAGTGCCCGCGCGAGCGGACGCACCGGACCGGTGGAGAATCTGGATGTGCCGGGGAGTAAGAGGACGACTCCGTTGACCGTGTTGCCTTCTGAGACCGACCCGTTCGCGCCGGCCGCCCGCCCCAGGCGGGCCCCGCGCGCCGGCGGCGCATGCTGTGCCATGGCGGAACAGTCTCAGACTGACAGGTGTACGCCACCCGTCCGTACGGTCTCTGTTACGTATCGACCCCTGTCGCCGACGCGTTGCTCTACGCGCGTAGGAGTAGAGTGCCCGGATGACGAGCGAGACCCTCAACCTGCCGACCCCGGATCAGATCCGCCGCTCCCCGAAGGTGCTGCTCCACGACCACCTCGACGGTGGCCTGCGCCCCGGGACCATCATCGAGCTGGCCCAGGAGGCCGGCTACGAGAACCTTCCCGAGACCGACGCCGACAAGCTCGGCATCTGGTTCCGCGAAGCCGCCGACTCCGGCTCCCTGCCGCGCTACCTGGAGACGTTCGCGCACACGTGCGCCGTCATGCAGACGAAGGCGGCCCTGTTCCGCGTCGCCGCCGAGTGCGCCGAGGACCTGGCCGAGGACGGCGTCGTGTACGCCGAGATCCGCTACGCGCCCGAGCAGCACCTGGAAGCCGGCCTGACCCTCGAAGAGGTCGTCGAGGCCGTGAACGACGGCTTCCGCGAGGGCGAGCGCCGCGCGAAGGCCAACGGCCACCGCATCCGCGTCGGCGCCCTGCTCACCGCGATGCGCCACGCCGCCCGCGCGCTGGAGATCGCCGAGCTGGCCAACCGCTACCGGGACAACGGCGTGGTCGGCTTCGACATCGCCGGCGCCGAGGCCGGGTTCCCTCCCACCCGCCACCTGGACGCGTTCGAGTACCTCAAGCGCGAGAACAACCACTTCACCATCCACGCGGGCGAGGCCTTCGGCCTGCCGTCGATCTGGCAGGCCCTGCAGTGGTGCGGCGCCGACCGCCTCGGTCACGGCGTGAAGATCATCGACGACATCGAGGTCGCCGCCGACGGCTCCGTGAAGCTGGGCCGGCTGGCCTCGTACGTCCGGGACAAGCGCATCCCCCTGGAGATGTGCCCCACCTCGAACCTGCAGACCGCCGCGGCCGCCTCGTACGCCGAACACCCGATCGGCCTGCTGCGAAAGCTGCACTTCAGGCTGACGGTCAACACCGACAACCGCCTGATGAGCGGCACCAGCATGAGCCGCGAGTTCGAGCACCTGGTCGACACCTTCGGCTACACGCTCGACGACATGCAGTGGTTCACCGTCAATGCGATGAAGTCCGCGTTCATTCCTTTCGATGAACGACTGGCCATGATCAATGAGGTCATCAAGCCCGGTTATGCGGAGCTGAAGTCGGAATGGCTGTTCCAGCAGACCGCTTCGACCAGCGGTTCTGTCCTGGCCTAGGCCATGGCGTAACAGACGGAAAGCGCCCGGGAGGGGCAATTCCCGGGCGCTTTCTCGTATTTACGTATGTTTGCGGGCGGGGGTTTGAAGTGACTAGTTTGCGGAGCCGCTCAATTCCCCGTCGCAAGGACTAAATCTTCATGAAGAAGTCAGCTGCCAAGACCCTCGGTGCCGCCGCTCTCGGCGCCGCCTTCGTCGCCGCCGCCGCGGGTTCCGCCTCGGCCGCCGTGCCGGCGATCGGGCTCTCCGACGCGCTGGGCACCGTGACCGGCGCGGCTCAGGGACTCACCAGCCAGCAGCAGGTGAGCCCCGAGGGTGGTCGGCAGCAGAGCGACCCCGCCGCCCCCCTCAACCAGCTCACGGACGCGGTCGGCCCGACCCTCGGCGGCCTGCCCATCGGCGCGCTCGGCGGAAGCTGATCCCCACCTGATCGGTCCGCGGATCCGTCCGCGGATTTTCGTACGCGCACGCACGTGGCGCACGCCGGTTCGATCGGGTGTGTGCCACGTCGTGGCGTGTGCCACGATCACCACCAACTGCCCGCCGACGCACTGGGTATGAGGTCATCGGTCATGCGCTTGAAGGCACGAGTCACGGTCGGAGCGGCCACCGCCGCCCTGCTCCCCGCCCTCCTCCTGGGGGCCGTGGGGTGCAGCAGCAACAAGGACGCCGCCCCCGCGGCGGGCAAGACGCCCGACCCCAAGGGCTCCGCCCCCGCGGGCTCCGCCGCCGCGTCCCCGGGCTCCGCCCCGAGTGGCGCCGCCGCGCCCAAGGCCGGGGCGAGCAAGCTGGAGCGCTCCGCGCTCGAACAGGGCGATCTGCCCGGCTACCAGGTCTCCGCGCAGGGCAAGAACCCGAACGCCCCCGACGGTCAGCCGCAGGCCGACCGCAAGGCCTGCCAGCCCCTGGCCGACATCATGGGCGACAAGCCGGACCCGGCCGCCCGCGAGACCGTCAACCGCGGCATCGGCTCCCAGAAGCAGGTCGGACTCGCCGTCTCCGCCTCCGTCAGCTCCTACGCCGAGAGTGACGCCAAGGCGCTCATCGCCCGCCTCAAGAGCGCCGTCGGCGCCTGCGGTACGGGCTTCACCGCCACCGTCGACAAGCAGAGCGGCAGCTACCGCGACGTGCGGGCGAGCGAGTACAGGACGGCCGGCGACGAGACCGTCAGCTGGACCACCACCGCGGCCGCCCAGGGCGTCTCGGCCCAGGTCCACGTGGTCGTCGTCCGCCAGGGCGCCACCGTCGTACGGCTGATGGCCCTCAATGTCGCCGGGGCCCAGCAGAAGGCGCTGGTCCCGCAAGAGGTGGCCGACAAGCAGCTGGAGAAGGTCCGCGGCGCGAGCTGATGGCCGGCCTCGTGACCCGGCCCGAGGGCCCGGCCCGACCCCGACCCCGACCCTGACCACCCGGGATGTCCGCCTCTGCCGCTTTACCAGGCGTTCGAGGCGGACTTCTCGTTCGGCAGGAGCAGCCACAGCGCCAGATAGATCAGGAACTGCGGGCCGGGCAGCAGGCACGAGACGACGAATATGACGCGCATCGTGTTCGCGGATATTCCGAAGCGGCGCGCCAGTCCGGCGCAGACGCCGCCGATCCAGCGGCCTTCACGGGGGCGGACGATGGCGCTCATGGGGTCTCCTCTGTGGCATCCGGCGGGAGGTTTTCCCGCGATGCCTCAATACTCCCGCGGCACCGCCGACAGAACGTCGGTCCAAGGGCCGAGCCCGACCCTGGGAATTCTCGGGGTGGACCCCTGAGAGGACTGCTCGGAGCGGCGCGAGCGCCGCAGCCGCGCCCGCAGCGCCGGTACGACGGCCAGGTGCGCGAGGACGACGCCCAGCCCGTTCAGCAGGACCGAGTCCACGTCGACCACCTGCCCCGGCACCGAGCTCTGGAGCATCTCGATGAGGAGCGAGACCAGCACGCCCGCGGCGGCGGTCCGGCCCAGCGAGGACCACGCGGCCAGCGGCGAAGGCGCCAGGTTCCCGTTGGCGAGCGGCAGCAGCACCCCGAGCGGGGCCAGCAGCGCCAGCGCCTCCCCGATCCGCCGGGCCGCCTCGAGCGGTCCGTACGAGAGGTCCGCCCGGATCCCCTCCAGCGGGGTCAGATTGGCCGCGGCCGCCCAGGGCACGTCCAGGGGGCGCAGAGTGAGCCAGCCGACGAGGAGGAGGTGGGCGATCAGCAGCCCCCCGCCCAGGAGCCGGAGCCGGAGGTGAATGGCGGTGGCGGCACTGCGGCCGACCTCGTTGCGCTGCACATGTGCGAGGACGCAGGCCCCGGCCGCCGCGGTTCCGGTCGGATCCTGTGAGCGGGCTCGCATCCCCCGTCCGGGGGCCGGCGCGGGTCCGCGACGCCCGTCGACGCAGGTCGAAGGCCGTCGACGCCCGACGACCGGCGGCGTCAGCCGATGACGAGCAGCACGATCAGGAACACCGCGCCGAGGGCGGCGGGGGCGAGGACCTCGTACGACCACCGCACGCGCACGCCGCCCTGGGCACCGGCCCGCGAGGCGCCGCGCTCGGCCAGCTCCCGCAGCTCGTTCACGACCTGGTCGGCCTGGGCCCGCTGCGGTTCGGCGGAGGCGGCCGGACCGGACTTGCCCGGCGAGCCCTGGCCGCCCTTGCCGGTGGCCCCGCCGCGGCCGGAGAGCTCCTGCTTGGTCTGCTGCCGGCTCGCCTTCTTCCGCTCGCGCAGCGAGACGGGGACGGACCACAGCTGGTACTTCGCCCCCCCGGCCAGCACCTCCGCCGAGTACCTGGCGCGCACCGCGTCCACGGCGCCCCAGGGCAGCTCGATGACCCGGAAGGGGTTCCGCACGCGCAACCGGTCGTCATTGGCGAAGACGGCCGGGCGGATGGTGAACGCCACGATCAGCGGTACGGCCAGCAGGGCGATCGCCGCGGCGTACCACGGGGCGTTCCCCGATCCGCGCACGATGGCGTCCCCGCACAGCCACGCGATGAGCGCGAGCAGCAGGACCCCGGTGACGACGGCCATGGGGGAGCGGTAGACCCGGTCTTCGTACGCCGGCTCTTCAGGGGGCTGCTGGCTGCTCATGAGGCCGATTCTGCCTCACGTCATCTCAGCCGACGAGATCGGCGTACACGATGATGTCGTCCGGCCGGTGGCCGTCGGTGGTCTCGCCGCCGCAGGTGATCAGCCGCAGCTCCGGGCGCGCGGTGTTCCCGTACACCTTGTCGGTCGGGAATCGCTTCTTGTCGACCTGTTCCGGCGCGCGCACCCGGAAGACGGCGGCGCCGCCGTCGGCCCGGGAGACGGTGGTCTCGTCACCGGGGTGGATCTTCGCCACGTCGCGCAGGACGGCCGGGGCCGCGCACGGTGTCGAAGTGCCCGATGAGGACGGCCGGGCCCGTCTCGCCCGGGGTGACGCCCTTGGAGTACCGGCCGATCCGGTCTCCGTCCGCGACGGAGGGCACCTCGACGCTGCCGCCGGCGGCCAGGCCGGCTTCGGCGGCGGGCGCAGGCGGTGGGCCATGGGGTGCTCCGGGAAACGGGTTCCGGCGGGCCACCTGGAGGCGGCCCGCCGGAAGGGAACGGGAGGGGCCGGGCGGTGATCAGGCGCGGCCGCGGGTGGCGCGGCGGCCGCGGGCCGTCAGGGCCACACCGGGCCCGGCGAGGATCGCGAGGAGACCCGCGCCGGCGGCGACGGTGGTGCCGTTGTCGGTGTCCTCGGCGGCGTACTCGGCCCCGGCCGTCCCGCCCTCGGGCACGATCGCGGTCTGCGCCCCGCCCTGCGGCTTCACGTCGGCGGCCGGCCCGGCGTTCACCGTGACGGTCGGCGCGGGCTTCGACGCGGGCTTGTCGGTGGCACGGTCCTCGGTGGCCTTAGTAGTTCGGCGTGCAGCCCTTGGGCAGCGCCGGGAAGGAGGTCCGGCCGAGCGGGGTGCCACCGCCCTGGGTCTTCCACTCGAAGCCGGGCGCGGCGCCGCTCGGGTTCACGATGCGGGCGATGATGCCGGCCGACTCGGGCAGCGACGGGTAGCTCCGGTCCAGGAGACGCCAGAGGGTGTCCTCGCCGGCGACCCACAGCTCGGCCCGCGGGCCGTCGGGGGACATGAACAGCTTGGCGCTCATGCCGGCGCCGATGTCCTGCGACTTCCCGGCCGAGCAGACCTGGCCGGCCTTGCCCTCGGGCAGCGGGTAGGACGTGGCGACGCCCTTCGTCGTGACGACGAGCACCGGTGCGGTCGTCTCCGCCTTGGTGAGCTCGAAGGAGGCCCCGTACGCCTCGGCGGTGGTCTGCCCACGGGTGACCAGGCCCACGACGTGGGTCATGTAGTCGTCGCCCGGCTTCCACCGGTCGCCGACGTGGCGGATCCAGGCCTCCGGGCCCTCGGCCCCGTTGCGCAGCACCGCGACCATCCCGTTGCCGACGTAGACCGGCTTGCCCTCGTAGCGCCCGTTGTCGTCGGGGGAAGCGACCGCCCCGGTCGACGGCACCGGCTGCGGGGCGGTCGCGGCGATCGCGCTCGCGGCCGGCGCGAGGAGGGCCCCGGCGAGGGCGGCGGTGACGATCGAGGTGCGGAGGGCGGAACGCATGACGACTCCTTGTTGCCGTGTCGCGGGAAGGTGGGAGAGTCGCATGCCGCGTTTTCTCTGTCGGGGCTTTCGGCCGTGAGGTCTGGCGGGCTGCTGAAGAGAAATTTGCGTTTCTTGTTCGACTGGACCATGGGGTTCCCGTCTTCGCCACACAACAGGAAAAGTGGAGGTCAGCGATCCGCGGTGCGATCTTCGTCCCGGTCCGCGCCGCGCCCGGATGTGCCCGAGTCCGCACATATGTGCGCCGGCGGGGGGTGACAGGCAGCTACGCGCGTAGATATGCTCATCTGGTGACCATGCCCACCACCCTCACCGCATTCGCTGACGTGACGACGTCCGACAGCGCGCTGCGCCGCTTCCTGTACGGGCTGCCCGGCGTAGACGCCGTCGGCCTGGAGGCCCGCGCGGCCGCGCTCGGTACCCGTTCGATCAAGACCACGGCCAAGGCGTACGCCATCGACCTGGCCATTTCGATGATCGACCTGACCACGCTTGAGGGTGCGGACACCCCGGGCAAGGTCCGAGCGCTCTCCGCCAAGGCAGCCAACCCCGACCCGACCGACCGCACGACTCCCATGACCGCCGCGGTCTGCGTCTACCCCGACATGGTGGCCACCGCCAAGGCCGCCCTGAACGGCGCCGACGTCAAGGTGGCCTCCGTCGCGACCGCCTTCCCGGCCGGCCGCGCCGCGCTGCCCGTCAAGCTCGCGGACACCCGCGACGCCGTCGCCGCGGGCGCCGACGAGATCGACATGGTCATCGACCGTGGCGCCTTCCTCGCCGGCCGCTACCTGGAGACGTACGAGCTGATCAAGGCCGTCAAGGAGGCGTGCGTACGCCCCGACGGCACCGCCGCCCGCCTCAAGGTCATCTTCGAGACCGGCGAGCTGTCGACGTACGACAACATCCGCCGGGCCTCCTGGATCGGCATGCTCGCGGGCGCCGACTTCATCAAGACCTCCACCGGCAAGGTCGGCGTCAACGCCACCCCCGCCAACACGCTGCTGATGCTCGAAGCCGTCCGCGACTTCAAGGAGCAGACTGGAATCCAGATCGGCGTGAAGCCGGCCGGCGGCATCCGGACCACCAAGGACGCCATCAAGTTCCTGGTCCTGGTCAACGAGACCGTGGGCGAGGACTGGCTGTCCAACCACTGGTTCCGCTTCGGCGCCTCCAGCCTGCTCAACGACCTGTTGATGCAGCGCCAGAAGCTGAGCACCGGCCGTTACTCCGGTCCCGACTACGTGACGGTGGACTGATCACCATGGCATCCCTTTTCGAGTACGCACCGGCCCCCGAGTCGCGTTCCGTCGTCGACATCGCCCCCTCGTACGGGCTCTTCATCGACGGCGAGTTCGTCGACGCCGCCGACGGCAAGGTCTTCAAGACCGTCTCCCCGTCGTCCGAGGAGGTCCTCTCCGAGGTCGCCCAGGCCGGCGCCGCCGACGTCGACCGCGCCGTCAAGGCCGCCCGCAAGGCCTTCGTGACCTGGTCCGCGCTGCCCGGCTCCGAGCGCGCCAAGTACCTCTTCCGCATCGCCCGGATCATCCAGGAGCGCAGCCGCGAGCTGGCCGTCCTGGAGACCCTGGACAACGGCAAGCCGATCAAGGAGACCCGCGACGCGGACCTCCCGCTCGTCGCCGCGCACTTCTTCTACTACGCGGGCTGGGCCGACAAGCTCGACCACGCGGGCTACGGCGCGAACCCGCGCCCGCTCGGCGTGGCCGGCCAGGTCATCCCGTGGAACTTCCCGCTGCTGATGCTGGCGTGGAAGATCGCCCCGGCGCTCGCCACCGGCAACACCGTCGTTCTCAAGCCCGCCGAGACGACCCCGCTCACCGCCCTGTTCTTCGCGGACATCTGCCGCCAGGCGGGCCTGCCCAAGGGCGTCGTCAACATCCTCACGGGTTACGGGGACGCGGGCGCGGCCCTCGTCGAGCACCCGGACGTCAACAAGGTCGCCTTCACCGGCTCGACCGCGGTCGGCAAGGCCATCGCCCGCCAGATCGCCGGTACGGACAAGAAGGTCACCCTGGAGCTGGGCGGCAAGGGCGCCAACATCGTCTTCGACGACGCCCCCATCGACCAGGCCGTCGAGGGCATCGTCAACGGGATCTTCTTCAACCAGGGCCAGGTCTGCTGCGCGGGCTCGCGCCTGCTGGTCCAGGAGTCGATCCACGACGAGCTGCTGGACTCCCTCAAGCGCCGTCTGAGCACCCTGCGCCTGGGCGACCCGCTCGACAAGAACACCGACATCGGCGCGATCAACTCCGCCGAGCAGCTGGCCCGGATCACCGCGCTCGCGGAGACCGGCGAGGCCGAGGGCGCCGAGCGCTGGTCCCCGGCGTGCGAGCTGCCGTCCTCCGGCTACTGGTTCGCCCCGACGCTCTTCACGAACGTCACCCAGGCGCACACCGTCGCCCGCGACGAGATCTTCGGCCCGGTGCTGTCCGTGCTGACGTTCCGTACGCCCGACGAGGCCGTCGCCAAGGCCAACAACAGCCAGTACGGCCTGTCCGCCGGCATCTGGACGGAGAAGGGCTCGCGCATCCTCGCGGTCGCGAACAAGCTCCGCGCCGGCGTCGTCTGGGCCAACACGTTCAACAAGTTCGACCCGACCTCGCCCTTCGGCGGCTACAAGGAGTCGGGCTTCGGCCGCGAAGGCGGTCGCCACGGCCTGGAGGGCTACCTCGATGTCTGAGTCGACCCGTCTGAACGTCTTCAAGACCTACAAGCTGTACGTCGGGGGCAAGTTCCCCCGCTCCGAGAGCGGCCGGGTGTACGAGGTGACGGCGAAAACATCGTCGGGTGGCAAGGGCAAGTGGCTGGCCAACGCCCCCCTGTCCTCCCGCAAGGACGCGCGTGACGCGGTCGTCGCGGCCCGCAAGGCCTTCGGCGGCTGGTCGGGCGCGACCGCGTACAACCGCGGGCAGGTCCTCTACCGCATCGCCGAGATGCTGGAGGGCCGCCGCGAGCAGTTCGTCCGCGAGGTCGGCGAGGCCGAGGGCCTGTCGAAGTCGAAGGCGGCCGCGGTCGTCGACGCGGCCATCGACCGCTGGGTCTGGTACGCGGGCTGGACCGACAAGATCGGCCAGATCGTGGGCGGGGCCAACCCGGTCGCAGGCCCGTTCTTCAACCTCTCCACCCCGGAGCCGACGGGCGTCGTCGCGGTCGTCGCCCCGCAGGACTCCTCGTTCCTGGGCCTGATCTCGGTGATCGCCCCCGTCATCGCGACGGGCAACACGGCGGTCGTGATCACCTCGGAGGAGTCCCCGCTCCCCGCCCTCTCCCTGGGCGAGGTGCTGGCCACCTCCGACCTGCCGGGCGGCGTCGTCAACATCCTGTCCGGCAAGGCCGCCGAGATGGGCCCGCACCTGGCGTCCCACCAGGACGTCAACGCGATCGACCTGGCGGGCGCCGACGCGGCGCTGGCCAAGGAGCTGGAGGTCGCGGCGGCCGACAACCTCAAGCGCGTCCTGCGTCCACAGCCTGTGGACGACTGGAGCGCCGACCCGGGCACGTCGCGCATGACGGCGTTCCTGGAGACGAAGACGGTCTGGCACCCGACGGGTTCGCTGGGCTCGGGCGGATCCTCGTACTAGGGGATCCCCTCCGAAACCGGCCCCGGCAGCGTCCCCCGCGCTGCCGGGGCCTTTTCGTGCCGCGCGCCCCGGCGCTGCGGTTACGGCTACTTGGGCAGCAGCGGGCCGAGCAGTGAGGAGGCGGCCGCCCCGGGCAGCTCGCCGACGGACGGACCCTGCGTCAGGATCCCCGTGACCATGGTCGTGCCGACCGCCGGGAAGTCGGCGACCCGGGTGGCCACGCCGTTGTCGAGCGGGTCCACGCCGGTGTGGGCCAGCGGATTCACCTTGAGGTTCGCGATGGGGTCGGTGACCCCCGCGAGGGCCGCCGGAACCGAGAGCTCACCGGCCTGGGCGCCGCCGGCGGCCATGGCCAGGGCCGCGCCCGCCATGGAGAGCGTGAGGCCTGCGGAGCGCAGCGTGGAGCTGCCGGGGGCTGCGTGACGTGCCATGGGAATCCCACCTGAGGTCGTAGTCGCGTGCGCACGCAGCGTAGTTGAGGTGTGATCCTGGATACCAACCGGGCACCGGAGGCATCCCCTGCGCGGGGGAATGGTTTGTCCGTCGCGATGACCTGCGGGGGCGCACTTTCAGTGTTTCCACCGCGAAGGCAGCCCCTCGTCACCCGTTCGTGGAGACCCTTGGGGATTCCATGGAAGCAAGGTCGACCCCGAGGCTACGTTTCCGGCATGGCGGTGTCGGTGAAGGTAGGGGAGGCCGCGTACGCGCGGTACACCTTTCGGCTCCGCCTGTCGTCTTCCGCCCATTCGGCCCTGTTGGCCGAGTGGGACCGCTGCCGTTGGGTGTGGAACCAGTGTGTCGGCGCGTCGCAGGCGGCGTACAGGGCCGGGGAGGAATGCGGTCCGGCGGCACTGGACAGGATGCTGACGGGTTGGCGCGCAGAGTACGCGTGGCTGCGTGCCGGTGGCAGTGTGCCCCAGCAGCAGATCGTCCGGGACTTCGCCAAGGCACGCACCAAGGCCTTGAGGGACGCCAAGACCCGGCGATCGGTGCGGCAACGGGCGGGAATGCCCAGGTTCAGGAAGAAGGATCTTGCCGACCCGACGCTCAACTACACCCGTCGCGGCTTCCGACTGAAGGACGGGCGTCTGCATGTTGCGCGTGGTATTTCACTGACAGTTGTGTGGTCTCGTGAGCTGCCCGCCGCCCCGTCCAGCGTGCGTGTGTACCGCGACAGCCTCGGTCACTGGTACGCCTCTTTCGTCGTCCCTGCCGCAATCCAGCCGCTTCCGGAGACGGGTGCGGTGATCGGTATCGACTGGGGCGTGCGCGAGACGGCGACCACCACCAGCGACGACCACGACCTTCCGCATCCCGAGTACGGCAAGAAGGCGGCCGGGATGCTGGCCGACCACCAGCGGACGATGGCACGGCGCAGGCCCGCGCCGGGTCAGGCCGCCTCGAAGAGATATCGCAAGGCGAAGCGGAAGGCCGCGAAGGCACACAAGAAAATCGCCCGGCAGCGCCAGGACACCGCCCGCAAATGGGCCAAGCGGGTAGTGGCCGACTTCGATCACCTGGCGGTGGAGGACTTCCGTCCGAAGTTCCTCGTCCGGTCCACCCTGGCCCGCAAGGCGGCCGACGCGGCGATTGCCGCCACCAAACACGAGTTGATCAACATGGCGCGCAAGCACGGTCGCAACCTGCGCCTCGTGCACCCCGCGCACACCACCATGGACTGCGGACGCTGCGGAGCGAGAGCCAAGCACGCACTCCCGCTGTCCGAACGTACCTACACGTGCGCCGCGTGCGGAGCCGTCTCACCCCGAGACAAGAACTCCGCACGCGTCATGCTCGTCCGGGCTGGTCTCAACCCGGCTGGTGCCGATCGCGTAAGACCAGACGGGCCGCCGGTCCGCCCGGCAGCGTGAGCCAGGAATCCCCCTTTGTGTTTGCGAGGGGGAGGATGTCAAACTGGTGTCCCGTGAGCTCCTCCTCTCCTTTGCCTACGCGTGTCGTCCTGCTGACCGGACCTTCGGGCTCCGGCAAGTCCAGGCTGGCCGCCCGTTCCGGGCTGCCGGTGCTGCGCCTGGACGACTTCTACAAAGAGGGCGACGACCCGACCCTCCCGCTGGTCGAGGGGAGTTCCGACATCGACTGGGACTCCCCGCTGTCGTGGGACGCGGACGCGGCGGTGTCGGCGGTGGCCGACCTGTGCCGGTCCGGGCGCACCGAGGTCCCGGTGTACGACATCGCCACGTCCTCCCGCCGGGGTACGGAGACGCTGGACATCTCCCGCACCCCGCTGTTCATCGCGGAGGGGATCTTCGCGGCCGACGTGGCGGCGCGCTGCCAGGAGATGGGCCTGCTCGCCGACGCGATCTGTCTGCGCGGACGTCCTTCCACGACGTTCCGCCGCCGCCTCGCACGTGACCTGAAGGAGGGCCGCAAGTCGGTGCTCTTCCTGCTGCGTCGCGGCCTGCGCCTGATGAGGGCGGAACGGGGCATCGTGGCCCGCCACATCGCCCTGGGCGCGCACGCCTGCGGCCGCGACGAGGCACTGGGCCGGCTGGCGGCCTGCGCGGCGGGCCGCCACCGCACGGCAGCCCCGGCGTAGGGGGCGTCCGGCCCCGCCGGCACCCCGGACGTACGAGAAGGCGGGACCACGCGGACCCCCGGCCGCCTGATCCCGCCTTCTCCCCCCGCAGGCCCCCGCCCCACCCCCGTAGGACGGGCCCCCTGGCCCATGGTCTGTGGTGTGCCGCGTTACGCGACGAGCTCCTCGAAGGACTCCGCCTCGTCGCGGCCGAAGCTCAGCACCTCGTCGTCCCGCAGCCGTCGCAGCGAGCGCCAGATGCTCGACTTCACCGTGCCGACGCTGATGCCGAGGATCTCCGCGATCTCCGGGTCCGTACGGCCCTCGTAGTACCGCAGCACCAGCATCGTGCGCTGCGGCTCCGGGATGCGGGCCAGCGCCTGCCACAGCACCGCGCGCAGCTCAGTGCCCCGCATCCCGTCCGTGTCGGAGGCCGTCTCCGGCAGCTCCTCCGTCGGGTACTCGTTCAGCTTCCGGCGGCGCCACGCGCTGATGTGCAGGTTCGTCATCGTGCGCCGCAGGTACCCGCCGACCGCGGCCTTGTCGCTGATCCGGTCCCAGGCGCGGTACGTGGAGAACAGCGCGCTCTGGAGCAGGTCCTCGGCCTCGTAACGGTCACCGGTCAGGTGGAAGGCCGTCGCGTAGAGGGCGGCCCGCCGCTCCTGGACGTACGCCGTGAACTCGGCCTCCGAGGTGGCGGAGAGTTCGGGCGTGCGCTGCACCGGGACGGCGGATGCCGACTGGTACGTGTTCGCGTCGATGGCCACCGTGTGCGCCGGCCGCGGACGGGCGACCGTCACCGTACGGACACCTGCCCGGCGGTTCACATCGTGCAGCCGCGTGACAATCGCGCTGGTGGTGGTGCTGTGCAGCGTGTTCATCTCGCGCCCCCCGTCGTGGAGTCTGCTTCGGATCCTGCTCGGTTTCGTTGGCAAAAGACTGCCCGGCCGACTTAACCGGGGTGTCCGCCGACTGTCACAGGCCTGTCACAGCGACTCCGGCGGGTCCCCGTGCGAGCAGCCCCGCACGATCCCCTGCACCCGACGGTCGAACTCCGAACGGTCGATGGGACAGAATGAGCCCGTGCCTTTCCTGTTGCTGATCGAGGACGACGACGCCATCCGCACGGCCCTCGAACTCTCCCTGTCTCGCCAGGGCCACCGTGTGGCCACTGCGGCGACGGGCGAGGACGGCCTGAAGCTGCTGCGCGAGCAGCGGCCGGACCTGATCGTGCTCGACGTCATGCTGCCCGGGATCGACGGCTTCGAGGTGTGCCGGCGGATCCGCCGCACCGACCAGCTGCCGATCATCCTGCTGACCGCCCGAAGCGACGACATCGATGTCGTCGTGGGCCTGGAGTCGGGGGCCGACGACTACGTCGTCAAGCCCGTCCAGGGCCGGGTGCTCGACGCCCGGATCCGGGCCGTCCTGCGCCGCGGGGAACGGGAGGCCAGCGACTCCGCGTCGTTCGGTTCCCTGGTCATCGACCGGGCCGCGATGACGGTCACCAAGAACGGCGAGGACCTCCAGCTCACGCCGACCGAGCTGCGGCTGCTCCTGGAGCTCAGCCGCCGGCCCGGGCAGGCGCTCTCCCGCCAGCAGCTGCTGCGCCTCGTCTGGGAGCACGACTACCTCGGCGACTCCCGGCTCGTGGACGCCTGCGTGCAGCGGCTGCGCGCCAAGGTCGAGGAAGTACCGTCCTCGCCCACCCTCATCCGGACCGTCCGTGGTGTCGGCTACCGGCTGGACTCGCCGCAGTGATCAAAGCCCTGTTCGCGGGCCGGCGGTGGACCAGCCTGCGGCTGCGGCTCCTGATGGTCTTCTCCCTGGTCGCGCTGGTGGCCGCGGTCTCCGCGTCCGGGATCGCGTACTGGCTCAACCGGGAGGCCGTGCTCACCCGTACCCAGGACGCGGCCCTCGGCGACTTCCGCCAGGAGATGCAGAACCGGGCCGCGGCGCTGCCCGCCGACCCGACGCCCGAGGAGATGCAGCGCACCGCCGAGCTGATGGCGGGCAGCAGCCCCGGCTACAGCGTGCTCCTGGTCGACGAGCGCAAGGACGGCCGCAAGGTGTTCGGAGCGGCCGGCCCCGACTCCTTCGGGCTGGACGACGTACCGGGCTCGCTGCAGCGCGCGGTGAACGACCGGCAGAAGGCCACGGCCGCGAACGACGCCGAGTACCACGTGTACTGGCAGCGGACGAAGCCGCGCGGCAATCCGTACCTGGTCGGCGGTACGCGGATCGTGGGCGGCGGGCCGACCGGCTACATGTACAAGTCCCTGGCGCAGGAGCGGGACGACCTGAACGCGCTCGGCTGGTCGCTGACCATCGCGACGGGCCTCGCGCTGCTCGGATCCGCGCTGCTGGCCCAGGCGGCCGCCCGGACCGTGCTCAAGCCAGTACAGCGGCTGGGGGACGCGGCGCGTCGGCTCGGCGAGGGCGAGCTGGACCATCGGCTCGACGTGTCGGGGACGGACGAACTCGCCGATCTCTCGCACACGTTCAACAAGACGGCGGAGGCGCTGGAGAAGAAGGTCGCCGACATGAGCGCGCGGGAGGAGGCCAGCCGGCGCTTCGTCGCGGACATGTCGCACGAACTGCGCACTCCGCTGACGGCGCTGACGGCGGTCGCCGAGGTGCTGGAGGAGGAGGTCGAGCACCTCGATCCGATGATCGCACCGGCGGTGGCGCTGGTGGTCAGCGAGACCCGGCGGCTGAACATCCTGGTGGAGAACCTGATGGAGGTCACCCGCTTCGACGCGGGGACGGCCAAGCTGGTCCTGGACGACGTGGACGTCGCCGACCAGGTCACGGCCTGCATCGACGCGCGGGCCTGGCTCGACGCGGTCGAACTGGACGCGGAGCGGGGCATCGTGGCGCGGCTCGACCCGCGCCGGCTCGACGTCATCCTCGCCAACCTGATCGGCAACGCGCTCAAGCACGGCGGCTCGCCGGTGCGGGTGTCGGTGGTCGTCGAGGGCGAGTGGCTGGCGATCGCGGTCCAGGACAACGGTCCGGGCATCCCTGAGGAGGTGCTGCCGCACGTCTTCGACCGGTTCTACAAGGCGAGCGCCTCGCGGCCGAAGTCGGACGGCAGCGGGCTGGGCCTGTCGATCGCAGTGGAGAACGCGCACATCCACGGCGGTGACATCACCGCGGCCAACGGGCCGCAGGGCGGTGCGCTGTTCACGCTGCGCCTGCCGGTGGACGTGGGGAAGGTGATCGCCGGTGACGCGGACGCGTAGGGCGGCAGTGCTGTTGGCCGTGGCGGGACTCGTGTCCGGGTGCGGGATCAGGGCGACGACGGTGCCGGTGGACGTCGGCGCGGCGCCTTCGCGGGTGTCGTGCGACACGCCGCAGCCGCAGACCGGGGTGCAGGGTTTCCGGGCCACGGTGGAGCTGGTCTGCGGATCGCAGCTGGTGGGCGTGGAGCGGGTGGTGCCGGTACCGGAGAAGAAGCCGGTACGGGACCCCGTGGTGCTGGTCGCCGAGGCGCTGCTGGAGGCGCTGGAGCGGGATCCGTCGGCGGAGGAGCGCGACGCGGGGTTCACGACCGGGGTCCCGGGCGGACTGACGGTCGCGCCGGCGCGCACGGGCGATCCGGCGGGGACGATACGCATCAGCCGCAAGCCGGAGGACCTGCCGCCGGTGGCGCTGTCGCAGGTGGTGTGCACGCTGGCGGGCAGCGAGGCCGTCTCGGCGGGCCCGGGCCCGGTGGTCCTGGGCGGCCCGGACGCGGACCCGCCGCGCGCCTGGGAGTGCACGGAGGCCGTCCGCTCCCGCCCCGAGTCGGTCCCGACCCTGGGCGAACTGGTCCGCCCGACCCCGACGCCTTCCTGACGCACGGCCGCCCGGCTCGGCCCCCGACAACGCCGACGGCCCCCCGAGCCGGGGCTCGGGGGGCCGGGCAAGGGCCGGAGCCCTTGGGACTGCACCCGATGGACGGATCCGGTGCAGAGGCGCGAGTGGCGCGTGGCGGGTCAGATGCCTGCGGCCGCCGAGAGGTCCTTCTTGATCGCGTCCAGGATCTCCTGGCCGCGGCTGCGGGCCGGGGCGAGGTCCGGGGCGTCCGCCACCGGGACCACGACCTCCAGGTAGCACTTCAGCTTCGGCTCCGTGCCGGACGGGCGCACGATCACCCGGGCCTTGTAGTCGCCCTCCAGGTGGTAGCGCAGGCCGTCCGTCGGCGGCAGCGTCGCCGTGCCCAGGGTCAGGTCCTCCGCGGAGGAGACCCGCAGGCCCGCCAGCGACACCGGCGGCTCCGCCCGCAGCGCGGCCATCGCGTTGGCGATGACCGACAGGTCCTCCACGCGGACCGACAGCTGGTCGGTGTGGTGCAGGCCGTGCTCGATCGCCAGGTCGTCCAGCAGGTCGGTCAGCGTACGGCCCTGCTCCTTGAGCTCCGAGGCCAGCTCCGCCACCAGCAGGGCGGCCGTGATGCCGTCCTTGTCGCGGACGCCCTCGGGGTCCACGCAGTAGCCGAGCGCCTCCTCGTAGCCGTACCGCAGGCCCTCGACGCGGGCGATCCACTTGAAGCCCGTCAGGGTCTCCTCGTAGCCGACGCCCGCGGCCTCCGCGATCCGCCCCAGGAGGGACGAGGAGACGATGGACTCCGCGAAGACGCCCTGCGCGCCCTTGTGGACCAGGTGGGCCGCGAGCAGCGCGCCGACCTCGTCGCCGCGGAGCATCCGCCAGCCGTCCGCGGTGGGGACGGCCACGGCGCAGCGGTCGGCGTCCGGGTCGTTCGCGATGACGATGTCCGGGTTCACCCGGGCGGCCGTCGCGAAGGCCAGGTCCATCGCGCCCGGCTCCTCCGGGTTCGGGAAGGCCACCGTCGGGAAGGCCGGGTCCGGCTCCGCCTGCTCGGCGACCAGCACCGGCTCGGGGAAGCCGGCCCGGGCGAAGGCCGCCAGGACGACGTCCTTGCCGACGCCGTGCATGGCCGTGTAGACCGTCCGCACGCCCCGGGGGGAGCCGGGGGTCAGGACGGCGTCCGTACGGGCCAGGTAGGCCTCCAGGACCTCGTCGCCGAGGTCCTCCCAGCCGGACTCGGGACGGGGGACCGAGGCGAGGGTGTCCACGCGGCCGATCTCGGCCGCGATCTCGACGTCCGCGGGGGACACGATCTGCGAGCCGTCGCCGAGGTAGACCTTGTAGCCGTTGTCCCGGGGCGGGTTGTGGCTCGCGGTCACCTCGACGCCGGCGACGGCACCCAGGTGCCGTATGGCGTACGCGAGGACGGGCGTCGGCAGTGGGCGGGGCAGGACGGCCGCGCGCAGGCCCGCGCCGGTCATCACGGCGGCGGTGTCGCGGGCGAAGTCCGCGGACTTGTACCGCGCGTCGTAGCCGACGACGACCAGGCCGCCGGCGTGGCCCTGGGCCTTGAGGTAGGCCGCGAGGCCCGCCGCGGCCCGGATGACCACGGAGCGGTTCATCCGCATCGGGCCCGCGCCGATCTCGCCGCGCAGTCCGGCCGTGCCGAACTGCAGGGTGCCGGAGAACCGGTCCGCGAGCTCGGTGACGTCCCCGGCCTCGATGATCTTGGCGAGCTCCGCCGCCGTCTCCGGGTCCGGGTCCTCCGCCAGCCAGGCCTGCGCCCGGGTGATCAGCTCGTCCTGTTCCTGTACTGCCACTGCTTCCGCCTTGTCTCTCGTACGGCTTCTTCTCGTACGGTGCCGGTGCCCGGGCCTCAGATGCGGTCGAGGACCTGGGTCAGCAGCTTGCCCATGCGCGAGGCCGAGTCACGGCCGGCCTGGAGCACCTCTTCGTGGTTGAGCGGCTCGCCGGAGATGCCCGCCGCCAGGTTGGTGACCAGCGAGATGCCGAGCACCTCGGCGCCGGCCTCACGGGCGGCGATGGCCTCCAGCACGGTGGACATGCCGACCAGGTCGGCGCCCATGACGCGGATCATGTTGATCTCGGCCGGGGTCTCGTAGTGCGGGCCGGGGAACTGGACGTAGACGCCCTCTTCGAGGGTCTCGTCGATCTCCTTGCACATCGCGCGCAGACGCGGCGAGTACAGGTCGGTCAGGTCCACGAAGTTCGCGCCGACGATCGGCGAGGTGGCCGTCAGGTTGAGGTGGTCGCTGATCAGGACGGGCTGGCCGGGCTTCATGCCCTCGCGCAGGCCGCCGCAGCCGTTGGTCAGCACGACGGTCTTGCAGCCGGCGGCGACGGCGGTGCGCACGCCGTGGGCGACGGCGGCGACGCCGCGGCCCTCGTAGTAGTGGGTCCGGCCGAGGAAGACCAGGGCGCGCTTGTCGCCGATCTTGTACGAGCGGATCTTGCCGCCGTGGCCCTCGACGGCGGCGGGCGGGAAGCCCGGCAGCTCGGTGACGGGGAACTCGGCCTCGGGCGCGCCCAGCGCCTCTGCGGCGGGGGCCCAGCCGGAGCCCATGACGAGGGCGACATCGTGGGATTCGGCGCCGGTCAGCTCACGCAGGCGGGCGGCTGCGGCGGTGGCGTCGGCGAAGGGGTCGGTAACAGATGCGTTCACGCTGACGAGCGTAGCCGAGCATTGCCTACGCGCGTAGATGGCGCAGCTCACGGTGTTCGGATCGTTGCCTTGTCGTTTCCGCCGAAATGCCCCCGGCGGTTCACCCCGGCGGTCGCCCCCGGCGGTTCGCCCCCGGCGGGGGCGACCGCTAGCAGGGGCGCTTGCGCAGTTCCATCACGTAGTCGTGCGGGGCCCCCGCCGATTCGGCCGCGTCGGCGATCTCGCCGAGGTAGCGCGCCGAGGGCAGGCCGCCCTCGTACCCGTTCAGCACGTAGCACCACGCCGGCTCCTCGCCGTCCAGCGTGTGGACGCGGATCCGCATCCGGCGGTAGATGTCGAGCCCGACGCCCTCCCACCGGTCCATGGAGTCCTCGTCCAGCGGCGCGATGTCGTACAGGGCGACGAACACCTGGTGGCGCGGGGCCTCGACGATCGTGGCCAGGGCGCCCTCCCACCCCATCTGCTCACCGCCGAAGGTCAGCCGCCAGTCGTTGATCCAGCCCGTGCCGCGCAGCGGCGAATGCGGAGCGCGGCGCGTCATCAGCCGCGGGTCGAGGTTGCCGGCGTACGCGGCGTAGAGCGACATGAGGTCGAGGGTACGGGAGGGGCGGGGCGGGCCGCGTGCCCGGCCGTCCTCACGGATGGCCGGACCGGGGGAGAAGCACCTTGAAGCGTGCGGGACAATGGGGCACGGAATGCATCCCCCGGGGAGACCCGGAAGCCCCGGCCGGGGCGGCAGCCGGCCGGGTAGACGTGAGGCGGAGTTTTCGTGACCCGGATCGTGATCATCGGCGGCGGACCCGGCGGGTATGAGGCGGCCCTCGTGGGGGCCCAGCTCGGCGCGGAGGTGACCGTCGTCGACTGCGACGGCCTCGGTGGCGCGTCCGTCCTCACCGACTGCGTGCCCTCCAAGACCCTCATCGCGACCGCCGAGGTCATGACGACCTTCGACTCGTCGTACGAGGAGCTCGGCATCGTCGTGGCCGACGACACCCCGCACATCGAGCAGGCCGCGCGCGTCGTCGGCGTCGACCTCGGCAAGGTGAACCGGCGCGTCAAGCGCCTCGCGCTCGCCCAGTCGCACGACATCACCGCTTCCGTGACCCGGGCCGGCGCCCGCGTCGTACGGGGCCGCGGCAAGCTCGGCGGCCCGCAGGGGATCGACGGCACGCGCGACGTCATCGTCACCGCCGCCGACGGCACCGAGACGATCCTGACGGCCGACGCCGTGCTGATCGCGACCGGCGGCCACCCCCGCGAGATCCCGGACGCCATGCCCGACGGCGAGCGGATCCTGAACTGGACCCAGGTCTACGACCTCGACGAGCTCCCCGAGGAGCTCATCGTGGTCGGCTCCGGCGTCACCGGCGCCGAGTTCGCCGGCGCGTACCAGGCCCTCGGCTCCCGGGTGACGCTGATCTCCTCGCGCGACCGCGTGCTGCCCGGCGAGGACCCGGACGCGGCGGCCGTGCTGGAGGACGTCTTCCGGCGCCGCGGCATGAACGTCGTCGGCCGCTCCCGCGCGGAGTCGGCCAAGCGCGTCGGCGACCGCGTCGAGGTCACGCTGTCGGACGGCCGCGTCATCACCGGCACGCACTGCCTGATGGCGGTCGGCGCGATCCCGAACACCAAGGACATGAACCTGGAGGAGTCCGGGGTCCGGCTCAAGGAGTCCGGGCACATCTGGACCGACAAGGTCTCCCGTACCTCCGCGCCCGGCGTGTACGCGGCCGGCGACGTGACCGGGATCTTCGCGCTGGCCTCCGTCGCCGCCATGCAGGGCCGCATCGCGATGTACCACTTCCTCGGCGACGCGGTGGCCCCGCTGAACCTCAAGACGGTCTCGTCGAACGTGTTCACCGACCCGGAGATCGCCACTGTCGGTTACACCCAGGCCGATGTGGACTCCGGCAAGATCGACGCCCGTGTCGTGAAGTTGCCCCTGCTGCGCAACGCGCGCGCCAAGATGCAGGGCATCCGGGACGGGTTCGTGAAGCTGTTCTGCCGTCCGGGCACCGGAATCGTGGTGGGCGGCGTGGTGGTCTCCCCGCGGGCGAGCGAGCTGATCCACCCCATCTCGATCGCGGTCGACAACAACCTGACCGTCGAGCAGATCGCAAACGCGTTCACGGTGTACCCCTCGCTGTCGGGTTCGATCGCCGAGGTGGCCCGCCAGCTGCACACGCGCAAGGCCGCCGGCGAGGCCTGAGAAAGGCAACCACCCCACGTCAGAGGCGACTTGGGGCGGGCTCCCGGAAGGTGGAGTGACGTTCACTCAACCGACCTGCCGCGTATACCACCAGTCGCCCTGTTTTATGGACAACTTCGGTATTCCGGTGCAAGGAGCTGAAACAAGACGGTCGTTGGGGTTACTGTCAGTTTCGTGTTCGCTGCAGAACGTCGCCAATTGATTCTCGAAATGGTGCGGGCCAACGGAGCGGTATCGCTCCGGGAGCTCGCCCGCGTCGTCCAGACCTCTGAAGTGACCGTACGGCGGGACGTGCGGGCACTGGAGGCCGAAGGACTCCTCGACCGCCGACACGGCGGTGCGGTATTGCCGGGCGGTTTCACGCGGGAGTCCGGCTTTCCGCAAAAGTCCCATCTCGCGACGGCGGAGAAGACCGCCATTGCCGACGTGGCTGCCGGCCTCGTCGAAGAAGGCGAGGCCGTCGTCGTCGGCGCGGGCACCACGACCCAGGAGCTGGCCCGCCGGCTCGCCCGGGTGCCCGGACTGACCGTCGTCACCAACTCGCTGCTGGTCGCGCAGGCGCTGGCCCACGCGAACAGGGTGGAGGTGGTGATGACGGGCGGCACCCTCCGCGGCTCCAACTACGCGCTGGTCGGCAGCGGGGCGGAGCAGTCCCTCCAGGGGCTGCGGGTCTCCCGGGCCTTCCTGTCCGGGAGCGGCCTGACCGCGGAACGCGGCCTGTCCACGTCCAACATGCTGTCGGCGAGCGTGGACCGGGCCCTGGTCCAGGCCGCGGCGGAGGTGGTGGTCCTCGCGGACCACACGAAGCTGGGCACGGACACCATGTTCCAGACCGTGCCGACCGATGTGATGACCCGTCTGGTCACGGACGAGCCCCCGCCGCACGACGACCGCGCGGCCACGGAGCTCCAGGCCCTGGCCGACCAGGGCGTCCAGATCACCATCGCCGGGGCCGTGGCCTCCGGCGGGAGCGGTGAGGGCATGGCGGGCCGCCGCCCGCGCCGGGAGTCCCCGCTGCCGGTGCAGCGGCGCGGAGGACCGTCCGCGCAGCTGCGCAGCGCCCCCGCGTCGCTGCTGGAGCAGCAGTCCGCGGGGGACCGGCCCCGCGTCGCGGACATGCGCCGCCGCTAGCGTCCGCCCGGAGCCCCGCGTGGGGGGGCGCCGGAACGCGTGAGGCCCGGAAACCCCCGCAGGGGTTCCGGGCCTCAGCGGTTCGAGGACCTCGGTCCTCGAACGCGGACGTCAGTCCTTGATCTCGCAGATGGTGGCGCCCGAGGTCAGGCTGGCGCCGACTTCGGCGGTGAGGCCGACGACGGTGCCGGAGCGATGCGCGTTCAGCGGCTGCTCCATCTTCATGGCCTCGAGGACGACGATCAGGTCGCCCTCGTTGACCTGCTGGCCCTCCTCGACCGCGACCTTGACGATCGTGCCCTGCATCGGGGACGCGAGCGTGTCGCCCGAGGCGGCCGGACCGGACTTCTTCGCCGCGCGGCGCTTCGGCTTCGCGCCGCCCGCCGCGGCCGTGCGGGCCAGTGTCATGCCCAGCGAGGACGGGAGGGAGACCTCCAGGCGCTTGCCGCCGACCTCGACGACGACCGTCTCGCGGCCCGGCTCGTCCTCCGTGTCCTCGGCCGCCGGGGCGACGAAGGCGGGGATCTCGTTGACGAACTCGGTCTCGATCCACCGGGTGTAGACGGTGAACGGGCTGCCGTCGGCGGGGGCGAACGCGGGGTCGACGACGACCGCGCGGTGGAAGGGGATGGCCGTGGCCATGCCCTCGACCTCGAACTCGGCCAGGGCGCGCGCCGCACGCTGGAGGGCCTGCTCGCGGGTGGCGCCGGTGACGATCAGCTTGGCCAGCAGGGAGTCCCAGGCCGGGCCGATGACGGAGCCGGACTCGACGCCGGTGTCGAGGCGGACGCCCGGGCCGGCGGGCGCGGCGAACTTGGTGACGGTGCCGGGGGCGGGCAGGAAGCCGCGGCCCGGGTCCTCGCCGTTGATGCGGAACTCGATGGAGTGGCCGCGCAGGACCGGGTCGCCGTAGCCGAGCTCCTCGCCGTCGGCGATGCGGAACATCTCGCGGACCAGGTCGATGCCGGAGACCTCTTCGGTGACCGGGTGCTCGACCTGGAGGCGGGTGTTGACCTCCAGGAAGGAGATCAGGCCGTCGGCGGAGACCAGGAACTCCACCGTGCCCGCGCCGACGTAGCCGGCCTCCTTCAGGATGGCCTTGGACGCCGCGTACAGCTCGGCGTTCTGAGCCTCCGACAGGAACGGCGCGGGGGCTTCCTCGACCAGCTTCTGGTGGCGGCGCTGCAGCGAGCAGTCGCGCGTGGAGACGACGACCACGTTGCCGTGGGAGTCGGCCAGGCACTGGGTCTCGACGTGGCGCGGCTTGTCGAGGTAGCGCTCGACGAAGCACTCGCCGCGGCCGAAGGCGGCGACGGCCTCGCGGACGGCCGAGTCGTAGAGCTCGGGGACCTCTTCGAGCGTACGGGCGACCTTCAGGCCGCGACCGCCGCCGCCGAAGGCGGCCTTGATCGCGATCGGCAGGCCGTGCTCCTTGGCGAACTCGACGACCTCGTCGGCACCGGAGACCGGGTCCGGGGTGCCCGCGACGAGCGGGGCGCCGGCGCGCTGGGCGATGTGGCGGGCGGCCACCTTGTCGCCGAGGTCGCGGATGGCCTGCGGGGGCGGGCCGATCCAGGTCAGGCCCGCGTCGAGGACGGCCTGCGCGAAGTCGGCGTTCTCGGAGAGGAAGCCGTATCCGGGATGGATGGCGTCCGCGCCGGAATCGGCTGCGGCCTGCAGGACCTTGGAGAAGTCCAGGTAGCTCGCGGCCGGGGTGTCACCGCCCAACGCGAAAGCTTCGTCGGCCGCGCGGACATGCAGAGCGTCCCGGTCCGGATCGGCGTAGACGGCTACGCTTGCGATTCCGGCATCCCGGCAGGCCCGAGCAACGCGGACAGCGATTTCGCCACGGTTGGCGATGAGCACCTTGCGCACGATGGCTCCCTCCTTGAAACAAGCTGAGTTTAGGGACAGCCCACACGGGGTTTCGACCCTTCCCTAGAGGTGACCTTGCCCACACGGAGTGTGATTCGAGTCCGCCTCGAGTGAGGAAAGCCCTTGTGGCGCCCCAGGTCAGGGGGATCCCCAACTGCACAGTAACCCCGTCACCCGTCCGAGGTCTCTGTTCGCCCGGTCAGCGGCCCCCGGTGATTCTTTGTCGAGTCCCTACGAACGGCCCACGCATTCTTTGCGTGATCGCCGGTACGGGCACCCCGCGTAACGAAGCTGCCCGGACCCCTTGTCCGTACGTTTACCCGTTAGTAGCCTCCAGGGCGTCGAACAGGCTTGTGGTCATGGTGGGGCTGTTGCGGGGCCGTTGCGGGGTCGTTGTGCGGCCGGGGACTTGTGGGGAGGGGTGGGTCGCCGTGGGCGTCGTACTGCGCAGACTCGTGGCCGGACTGGCCTCGATCGTGCTCGTCGTCGAGGCGGCGGTGCTGGTCCTCGTCCACATCGTGCTGGGCAGGACCACCCACAACCAGTCGATGTCCATCGCGGGCATGGATCCGGATGTCATGTCCACGGCGACGTATGCGATGGGTGCGGGCATCGGCGCGTTCCTGCTCCTGTGCGCCGTCTTCCTCGCCGTCGCGGCCGTGCGCGACCGCGCGCCCGGCACCTTGGCCCGCGTCGTCCTCGTCACCGCAGCCGTCACCCACGGGGTGCTCGGCGCCCTCGCCGTCGGCCTGGTCGGCTGGGGCGCGTTCGCGGTGCTGATGGCGATCCTGTGCCTGCTGATCCTCGTCCTGATGCTCTACGCCGCCCAGGGGGCGCCCCAGGGCGCTGCCGGGGCGTCCTCCGGGGACACCCCGGGGGGCCGGGACGTCCGGGATGCCCCGCCGCCGCCGTACGGGGAGCTCAAGCCCACAAATCCGTGATCGACACGCCCAGTTCGGCCAGCAGCGAGCGCAGCAGCGGCATCGACAGCCCGATGACGTTCCCGTGGTCGCCGTCGATGCCCTCGATGAACGGAGCCGACAGCCCGTCCAGGGTGAACGCCCCGGCCACGTGCAGCGGCTCGCCGCTCGCCACGTACGCGGCCACCTCGGCGTCCGTCGGCTCGCCGAACCGGACCGTCGTGGAGGCCGTGGCCGAAACCTGACGCCCGGTCGCCGTGTCGATCACGCAGTGCCCGGTGCGCAGCACGCCGGCCCGCCCGCGCATCGACTTCCAGCGGGCGGTGGCCTCTTCGGCGTCCGCCGGCTTGCCGAGCGCCTCGCCGTCCAGCTCCAGCACCGAGTCGCAGCCGATCACCAGGGAGCCCGCGGCCTCGTCCAGGGCCGCCACGACGCCCGCCTTGGCCTCGGCCAGCGCCAGGGCCAGCTCGGCCGGGGAATCCGCGCTGAGCGCGTCCTCGTCGAAGTGGCTGACGATCACGTGCGGGGCCAGCCCGGCCTGCCGCAGCAGGTTGAGCCGGGCGGGCGAGGCGGAGGCGAGGACGAGGGGGTGGGCCGGGGCCTGGGCAGCAGCAGTCATGCCCGCCATCGTAGGCGCGGCCCTCCCGCCCCGGACGCCCCTCGGCCCGCGCGGAAGAGACGGAAGAGACGGACGGGACACCCCCAGGGGGCTCGGCCTAGAAGCCCACGCCCAGCACGTACACGACCACCAGCATCGCGAGGACGACCACCACGGTCATCCGCCGCACCATCGCCTGCGCGTCGCGCATGTCCTTGGGCGGCTCGTTCTTCGGGTCTGACCAGAGCATGCCCCGATCCTGGCCCCACGCACCGGTGTGGCGCCTGAGTACGGGTACTCAGGCGCCACGGTCCGTTCACGTCATCTTCACGACCGGACCGACGCCTATCCGGGCCAGTAGGTACGGGCCCACGCGCGCGGCCCCGGCTGCGGCAGCGTCCGCCGCGCCACCCGGGCCGGCGCCGACCACTCGTCCGCCGCCCGCGCCGCGCCCGACGGCGCCGACGCCAGCGCCGCCGCGCGCGCTTGGACCACCGCCAGTGCGGCGGCAAGCTCCTCGGGCGTCGGGTTCCCCTTGACGACCTTGATCACCACGAGACTGCCTCCCAGCGTCCTAGAGGGGGATGTTGCCGTGCTTCTTCGGGGGCAGGGACTCCCGCTTGGTGCGCAGCTGCCGCAGCCCCTTGACCACGTGGGCCCGGGTCTCCGACGGCATGGCCACCGCGTCGATGTAGCCCCGCTCGGCGGCCGTGTACGGGTTCAGCAGCGCGTCCTCGTACTCGGCGATGAGCCGCGCCCGCGTCTCCTCGGCGTTGCCGGCCTCCTCCGCCTCGGCGATGGCGCGCCGGTGCAGGATGTTGACCGCACCCTGCGCGCCCATGACGGCGATCTGCGCGGTCGGCCAGGCCAGGTTCAGGTCCGCGCCGAGGTGCTTGGAGCCCATGACGTCGTACGCGCCGCCGAAGGCCTTGCGGGTGATGACGGTGATCAGGGGGACGGTGGCCTCGGCGTACGCGTAGATCAGCTTCGCGCCGCGCCGGATGATTCCGTTGTACTCCTGGTCCGTGCCCGGCAGGAAGCCCGGGACGTCCACGAACGTCAGCACCGGGATGTTGAAGGCGTCGCAGGTCCGCACGAAGCGGGCGGCCTTCTCGGAGGCGTTGATGTCCAGGCAGCCGGCGAACTGCATCGGCTGGTTGGCGACGATGCCCACCGGGTGCCCCTCGACCCGGCCGAAGCCGGTGAGGATGTTCGGCGCGAAGAGCGCCTGCGTCTCCAGGAACTCCGCGTCGTCGAGCACGTGCTCGATCACGGTGTGCATGTCGTACGGCTGGTTCGCGCTGTCCGGGATCAGCACGTCGAGCTCGCGGTCGGTGTCGGTGACCTCGGTGTCCGCCTCCTCGGGGAAGGCGGGCGGCTCGGAGAGGTTGTTCGACGGCAGGTACGCCAGCAGGTTCTTGACGTACTCGATGGCGTCCTTCTCGTCCCCGGCCATGTGGTGGGCCACGCCGGAGGTGGAGTTGTGGGTGCGCGCGCCGCCGAGCTCCTCGAAGCCCACGTCCTCGCCGGTGACCGTCTTGATGACGTCCGGGCCGGTGATGAACATGTGCGAGGTCTGGTCGACCATCACGGTGAAGTCGGTGATGGCGGGGGAGTACACGGCGCCGCCGGCGCAGGGGCCCACGATCAGGCTGATCTGCGGAATGACGCCGGAGGCGTGGACGTTGCGGCGGAAGATCTCGCCGTACATGCCGAGCGCGCTCACGCCCTCCTGGATGCGGGCGCCGCCGGAGTCGTTGATGCCGACGAGCGGACAGCCGGTCTTCAGGGCGAAGTCCATGACCTTCATGATCTTCTGGCCGTAGACCTCGCCGAGGGCCCCGCCGAAGACCGTGAAGTCCTGGGAGAACACGGCCACCGGGCGGCCGTCCACCGTGCCGTAGCCGGTGACGACGCCGTCGCCGTAGGGGCGGGTCTTCTCCAGCCCGAAGTTGGTGGAGCGGTGCCGGGCGAACTCGTCGAGCTCGACGAAGGAGCCCTCGTCCAGCAGCAGGGCCACCCGCTCACGCGCCGTCAGCTTCCCCTTGGCGTGCTGCTTCTCCACCGCGCGCGCGGACCCGGCGTGAGTGGCTTCGTCGATGCGGCGCTGCAGGTCCGCGATCTTGCCCGCGGTCGTGTGCATGTCGATCGGCTCTGAGGGTTGTGACATCGGGGTCGCGGCTCCCTGTGTGGTGTCAACTGCCAGGTCAATTGATTGACTACTGCTGGCTACTGGTGCGTAGCGTATCGGCGGGCATGGCGCTCGGCAGTGCGGCGTTTGACACACCTACTGTGGGTTGCATGACGCCATCAGATGCATCAGGTGCGGCTTCCACCGGCCGCTGGTCGAGCCTTGAGCGGCCGCCTTTGAGCGCCGCCGCGCTGGAGCGGGCCCTCGTCGCCGACGGGGGGCTGTGGAGCTCGGTCGAGGTGGTCGCCGCCACCGGGTCCACCAACACCGATCTCGCCGCC
>NZ_JBHYXN010000026.1:100090-113906 GCF_042752335.1 Streptomyces sp. NPDC059355
CCGCGCTGGAGCGGGCCCTCGTCGCCGACGGGGGGCTGTGGAGCTCGGTCGAGGTGGTCGCCGCCACCGGGTCCACCAACACCGATCTCGCCGCCCGGGCCGGGCGGCTGCCCGAGGGGGCCGTCCTCGTCGCCGAGGAGCAGACCGCCGGGCGCGGGCGGCTCGACCGGAGCTGGGTCGCACCATCCCGGTCCGGGCTGTTCTTCTCCGTCCTGCTCAAGCCGGGCGAGTCCGTGCCGCAGGAGCGGTGGGGGTGGCTGACCCTGCTGGCCGGGGTGGCCGCCGCGAGCGGGCTGTCCCGGGCCGCCGGCGTGGACACGGCCCTCAAGTGGCCCAACGACCTGCTCGTCACCGTGAACGGCGAGGAGCGCAAGACCGGCGGCATCCTCGCCGAGCGGGTCGGCGACGGCGTGGTGATCGGGATCGGGCTCAACGTCACCCTCACCGAGGACGAGCTGCCGGTGCCGGAAGCCGGGTCGCTGATCCTGGCCAAGGCCGCCGTGACGGACCGGGAACCCCTGCTGAAGGCCGTACTGCGCGCCCTGGAGCAGTGGTACGGGGACTGGCGCGCGGCGGGCGGCGATCCGGCCGCCAGCGGGCTGCAGGAGGCGTACGCGGCGGACTGCGTGACCCTCGGCCGGCACGTACGGGCGGACCTGCCCGGCGGCCGCACGCTCACCGGAACGGCGGAAGCGGTCGACGCGGACGGGCGGCTCGTGATCCGTACGGCCGAGGACAAGCACGAGGCCGTGGGGGCCGGGGACGTGGTCCACCTGCGGTCGGTGCGGTAGCCGGCCCGCGGCGGTGGCCGCGGCTGCGGGGAGTGGGGAGTGAGCTACGGCACACCTGCCGTATGGTTTAGGCGATCCCGGTCCTCCCGGCGATCACCCGGTTCGGCAGGGCAGTGCGCACGGAATGGACAGGAGGCGGCCCTTGACCGTCGACGACCCTACGTCCGGCGCGTCCGCCTCCCGGACGGGCGGCTCCGGGCCGGCCGGCCCGGGCTCCACCGGTCCGGGCACCCCGATCGGACGCGACCAGCACACTCCCCACCACGAGGTCGACCACACGGCGCAGCCGACGGCGGACCCGCTCGCCATCCGGCTGGAACAGCTGATCCTGGGTGCGGAGCGCCGGTACACCCCGTTCCAGGCGGCCCGCAGCGCCGGGGTCTCGATGGAGCTCGCCTCCCGCTTCTGGCGGGCCATGGGCTTCGCGGACATCGGCCAGGCCAAGGCGCTGACGGAGGCCGACGTACTGGCGCTGCGGCGGCTCGCCGGCCTGGTCGAGGCCGGGCTGCTCAGCGAGCCGATGGCCGTGCAGGTGGCGCGGTCCACCGGGCAGACCACCGCCCGGCTGGCCGAATGGCAGATCGATTCCTTTCTGGAGGGCCTGACGGAGCCGCCGGAACCGGGAATGACCCGTACGGAGGTCACGTACCCGCTGGTCGAGCTGCTGCTTCCGGAGCTGGAGGAATTCCTCGTCTACGTGTGGCGCCGCCAGCTGGCGGCGGCCACCGGGCGCGTGGTGCAGGTGGCGGACGACGAGGAGATGGTCGACCGGCGGCTCGCGGTGGGCTTCGCGGACCTGGTCGGCTTCACCCGCCTGACGCGGCGGCTGGAGGAGGAGGAGCTCGGCGAGCTCGTCGAGTCCTTCGAGACGACCTCGGCGGACCTGGTGGCCGCGCACGGCGGCCGGCTGATCAAGACCCTGGGCGACGAGGTCCTGTACTGCGCCGACGACGCGGCCACGGCGGCGGAGATCGCGCTGCGGCTGATCGAGACGATGGAGGCGGACGCCCAGATGCCGGAGCTGCGCGTCGGCATGGCGTTCGGGACGGTGACGACCCGGATGGGCGACGTCTTCGGGACCACGGTGAACCTGGCCTCGCGGCTGACGTCGATAGCGCCGAAGGACGCGGTGCTGGTCGACGGGGCGATGGCGGAGGAGCTGGGCCGGACGGGCGCCGCGCCCGTCTCCGAGAAGGACGCCGAGGCGGAGGAGGGCGGCGGTGCGTACCGCTTCGCGCTCCAGCCGATGTGGCAGCGGCCGGTGCGCGGTCTGGGGGTCGTGGAGCCCTGGTCGCTGACGCGCCGGAAGCCTAAGATCCCCGGGTAACGTTCGTTAACCGGGAGGGTCGCGGTGGTCGCTGTGTCTGAGTTCGTGGCTGTGCGCCGTCATGAGGACGGGGTCGCGGAGCTGGTCCTGGACCGGCCGAAGGCGATGAACGCGGTGTCGACGGAGATGGCGCGGGCCATCGGCGACGCGTGCGCGCAGCTCGCGGCGGACGCCTCGGTACGGGTGGTCGTGCTGTCGTCGGCGGTGGAGCGGGCGTTCTGCGTCGGGGCCGACCTCAAGGAGCGCAACTCGCTCTCGGACGCGGAGCTGGTGCGGCAGCGGCCGACCACGCGGGGTGCGTACGGGGGCGTGCTGGAGCTGCCGATGCCCACGGTCGCGGCGGTCCACGGGTTCGCGCTGGGCGGCGGCTTCGAGCTGGCGCTGGCGTGTGACGTGATCGTGGCGGACGAGACGGCGGTGGTCGGCCTGCCGGAGGTCTCCGTGGGCGTGATCCCCGGCGGCGGCGGTACGCAGCTGCTGCCGCGGCGCGTGGGTGCGGCGCGGGCGGCGGAGCTGATCTTCACGGCGCGGCGGGTGGAGGCGGCGGAGGCGCTGTCGCTGGGCCTGGTCGACTCGGTGGTCCCGGCGGGCACGGACCGTGCCGAGGCGCTCGCGCTGGCCGCCCGTATGGCGGCGAACTCCCCGGTGGGCCTGCGGGCGGCGAAGCGCGCCCTGCGCCTGGGCCACGGGATGGACCTGACGGCGGGGCTGGAGATCGAGGACGCGGCCTGGCGCACGGTGGCCTTCTCGGGGGACCGGGCGGAGGGCGTGGCGGCGTTCAACGAGAAGCGCCGCCCGAACTGGCCGGGGCACTAGGCCGTGTCTTTCGGATCAGGGCCGGCCCTGATCGCGCGTCGAGGGTGTCGGGAGCCCGGGCCCCGACAAATCTGACGAAACTCCCTAACCTGGGGTGATGGGAGTCGACGGGCGGCTGCGAGCCGTCGTGGGCCTGGCGCAGGCCATGGCCGCCGCATGCGCACCGCGGGACAGCGTGCGGGCCGCCGCCCGTGGAGCCCGGCTCGCGATGGACGGCTCGTTCGCCGCGATCTCCGCCTGGGAGCGCGAGCGCGGCCGGCTCCGCGTACTCGTGAACGAGGGCGGGCGGCGGATGGGGGAAGAGGAGTTCCCGGAGGACGAGTCCTATCCCGTCCACGACTTTCCGGAGATCACCGAGTTCCTGCACGAGCGGTGGGTCGGGGGCGGCGGCCCGCACGCCTGGGTGGAAGCGGCCGGCGGCGGGCGCCCCGGGCGCCGCGGAGAGGCCCTGCGCCGCCGCGGCCGCGGGACCTGCGTCGTCGCGCCCATCGTGCTCAGCGGCCGCGCCTGGGGCGAGCTGTACGTGGCCCGCGACGCGGGCCTGCCGGACTTCGACGAGGACGACGCCGAGTTCGCGGCCGTCCTGGCGGCCGTCGTGGCGGCCGGCCTCGCGCAGAACGAGCGGCTGGAAGAGGCCCGCCGCCTCGCCTTCACCGATCCGCTGACCGGCCTCGCCAACCGCCGCGCCGTCGACATGCGGCTCGACGAGGCCCTGGAGGAGCACCGGCGCGCCGCCACCGTGGTCAGCCTCGTCGTCTGCGACCTGAACGGGCTCAAGAAGGTCAACGACACCCTCGGCCACGCCATGGGCGACCGGCTGCTGGAGCGGTTCGGGTCGGTGCTCAGCCTCTGCGGGGCCATGCTGCCCGGAGCGCTCGTCGCCCGGCTCGGCGGCGACGAGTTCTGCCTGGTCAGCGTCGGGCCCCCGGCCGACGAGGTGGTGCGGGTCACCGAGGAGCTGTGCCTGCGCGCCGCCGAGCTGGAGCTGGGGGAGGGCGTGGCCTGCGGGGTCGCGTCCACCGGGGACCCGATCGGGCCCGTGAAGTCCTCCCGCCGACTGTTCCGGCTGGCCGACGCCGCCCAGTACAAGGCCAAGGCCGCCCGCTCCCCGAAGCCCGTCGTCGCCGGCCGCGACACCGCCGTCGTCCGCATGGCCGACGCCGCCCAGCAGGAGGCGGCCGGCGAGCGCCGCCGCTTCCGCGGCCGGGCGTGAGCCGTGCGGGCGACGTAAGGGGCGCCCGTGAAACTCGCTAGTGACATGAAGCGATTCAGTCCGTAGGGTGCTGAATATGGATATGCACACTGTCGTGGTGGGGACGTCCGGGACCACCGCCGAGGACGTCATCGCCGTCGCCCGCGGCAACGCGCGGATCGAGCTGTCCGGCGAGGCGCTCGACGCCCTCGCCCGCGCCCGCGAGATCGTCGACGCCCTCGCCGCCAAGCCCGAACCCGTCTACGGGGTGTCCACCGGCTTCGGCGCCCTCGCCTCCCGGCACATCAGCCCCGAGCTGCGCGCCCAGCTCCAGCGCAACATCGTCCGCTCGCACGCTGCCGGCATGGGCCCGCGCGTCGAGCGGGAGGTCGTCCGCGCCCTGATGTTCCTGCGCCTGAAGACCGTCGCCTCCGGCCACACCGGCGTCCGGCCGTCCGTCGCGCAGACGATGGCCGACGGACTCAACGCGGGCATCACGCCCGTCGTCCACGAGTACGGCTCGCTCGGCTGCTCCGGCGACCTCGCACCGCTCTCGCACTGCGCGCTCGCCCTGATGGGCGAAGGCGACGCCGAGGGTCCGGACGGGGTCGTGCGCCCCGCCGGCGAGCTGCTCGCCGAGGCCGGGATCCAGCCCGTCGAGCTCAAGGAGAAGGAGGGCCTCGCCCTCCTCAACGGCACCGACGGCATGCTCGGCATGCTGGTCATGGCCCTCGCCGACCTCGACAAGCTCTACAAGTCCGCCGACATCACCGCCGCGCTGACCCTCGAGGCGCTGCTCGGCACCGAGAAGGTGCTCGCGCCCGAGCTGCACGCCATCCGCCCGCACCCGGGCCAGGGCGCCTCCGCCGCGAACATGGCCGCCGTCCTGCAGGGCTCCGGGCTCACCGGGCACTTCCAGGAGGAGTCCGCCCCGCGCGTGCAGGACGCCTACTCGGTGCGCTGCGCCCCGCAGGTCGCCGGCGCGGGCCGCGACACCATGGCGCACGCCGCCCTCGTGGCCTCGCGCGAGCTGGCCTCCGCCGTCGACAACCCGGTGGTGCTGCCCGACGGGCGCGTGGAGTCCAACGGCAACTTCCACGGCGCGCCGGTCGCGTACGTCCTGGACTTCCTGGCGATCGCGGCGGCCGACCTCGGCTCCATCGCGGAGCGCCGCACCGACCGGCTGCTCGACAAGAACCGCTCGCACGGCCTGCCGCCGTTCCTGGCGGACGACGCCGGCGTCGACTCCGGCCTGATGATCGCCCAGTACACGCAGGCCGCCCTGGTCAGCGAGATGAAGCGGCTGGCCGTGCCGGCCTCCGCCGACTCGATCCCGTCCTCCGCCATGCAGGAGGACCACGTCTCGATGGGCTGGTCGGCCGCGCGCAAGCTCCGTACCGCCGTCGACAACCTGACCCGGATCATCGCGATCGAGATGTACGCGGCCACCCGCGCCATCGAGCTGCGGCACGGGCTCACCCCGGCCCCGGCGAGCCGGGCGGCCATCGCGGCGGCCCGGGCGGCCGGTGTCGAGGGTCCCGGGCCGGATCGTTTCCTCGCCCCCGACCTGGCCGCGGCCGACGCGTTCGTCCGCAGCGGCGGTCTGGTCGCGGCGGTGGAGCCGGTGACGGGCCCGCTCGCCTAGCCGTACGGCCGCCGCTTCGCGCAGGTGCCGTGAAGGGCCGCTCCCGGGAGGTCTCCGGGGGCGGCCCTTCGGCGTGTGCTCGTACGGGGCGCTACGCGCGCGAGCGGCGTACGGAGTAGGTGACGAACCCGGCCCCGAGGCCCAGGCAGAGCGTTCCGCCCAGCAGGTACGGGGTGGTGTCGATGCCGCCGGTGTCGGCGAGCCCCAGCGGAACCTGGCCGGCGCTCTGCGCGGTGTCGCCGGAAGCGCCGGAGGAGCCCGTTACCAGTGTGGTGACCGACCCGGTACCCGCGGTGTTCGCGGACTCCGGCGCGGCGGAATCGGAACCGGAACCAGAACCGGAATCCGGGGAATCGGCGGAACCGGAGGACGTGGAGGATCCGGACCCCGCGGACCCCGGTGCGGTGGCGTTCGCCGAGGGTACGAACCAGAGGGCGGCGAGGAGGCTGGTCGCCCCGAGAGCGGTGAGCAGCGGTCGACGTGCGGACACGGTGCGATCCCCCTTGCGGACGCAGCGAATTGGCCGTGTGCGGTGATGCTACGGACAAGGGCGGGTCGTGGGAAAGTCGGGGCTGCCGCGGGATTACGCTCCGTCGTATGAACCCTTCTGACACATCACGATACGTCCGTCTTCGTGTGGATTTGGTGCTGGAGGTGCCTGACGTGGAGGCACTTACCGGCGCCGCGCTCGCGCACATCGAAGCCGACGAGTTCATGCCGGACGAGGAGCGCGGCCACGCCGAATCGGCGGTACGGGAAGACGAATCGGAGGCCCTCGCGTACCTCGTCGACCCCACTGACCTGGTCGCGGACATCCCCGGAGTGGAGCTGGCGCAGGCCTCCTGGAGCAGCGAGCCCGTCGAATACGACCCCGAGTCGATGGAGTGGGACCTGGGCGAGGAAGATGGGGAGTACGACGAAGAGACGACCGACAACGCCTGACCGTGTGGTTGCCCACATTCAAACGGGATGTGGAACCGATCCGGGCCTTCAACGCGTTGACTGGTGCGAGGCAGGGGGCGTGTCTCCCTGCCTTGATCGGCGCACGACCCGGCGGTGACCGGGGGAAGCTCGGGGGTTCTGGCAACGATGGAGTGGCGTGTGAGGACGGACAAGAAGCGGCGGAGAAGGTCCCTGGTGGCCCTTTCCGCCGTACTCGGTGGCGTGCTGGTGCTCTCGGCCTGCGGCGGTGGTGACGACGGCAAGGCCAAGGGTGGGGACTCGAGCAGCAAGTCCCAGTCGGACGTGGACGCGGCCGCGGCCAAGGACGCCTCCAAGGCCAAGATCACGATCACGCCGAAGGACGGCGCGACCAATGTCGGTCTGAACGACGCGGCCAACGTAGCCGTCGCCGACGGCACCCTCACGGCGGTCGAGCTGAAGACCTCCGAGGGCGCGGCCGTGGCCGGCAAGATAGCCGCCGACGGCAAGAGCTGGAAGCCGGACGCCGCGCTGAAGCGCTCCACGAAGTACGCCCTGGCGGCCACCGCCAAGGACGAGGCCGGCAAGGAGGCGCACGAGAACGCGTCCTTCACCACCGTCTCCCCGGAGAACAGCTTCGTCGGCTCGTTCATACCGGATGACGGCCAGACCGTAGGCGTGGGCATGCCGGTCTCGATCACCTTCAGCAAGGCGATCAAGGACCAGAAGGCGGTCCAGGCGGCGATCACCGTCACCTCCAGCAGCGGCCAGGAGGTCGTCGGGCACTGGTTCAGCGCCCAGCGCCTGGACTTCCGCCCCGAGCAGTACTGGCAGGCCGGCTCCACCGTCACGCTGAAGCTGGCGCTCGAAGGGGTGCAGGGCGCCCCCGGCGTCCAGGGCGTGCAGAACCGGACCGCCACCTTCAAGATCGGCCGCAGCCAGGTCTCGACCGTCGACGCGAAGACGAAGAAGATGACCGTCACCCGGGACGGCGCGGTCCTCAAGACCATCCCGATCTCGGCGGGCTCTCCGGAGAACCCGACGTACAACGGCCAGATGGTGATCTCCGAGAAGTTCAAGGAGACCCGGATGGACGGTTCCACCGTCGGCTTCAAGAACAGCGAGGGCAAGGGCGAGTACGACATCAAGGACGTCCCGCACGCGATGCGGCTGTCCCAGTCGGGCACGTTCATCCACGGCAACTACTGGGGACCGGACTCGGTCTTCGGCAGCGCGAACACGAGCCACGGCTGCGTCGGTCTGAACGACGCCCAGGGCGCGAACGACCCGAACCAGCCCGCGGCCTGGTTCTACGACAACTCGCTCATCGGTGATGTGGTCACGGTGGTCAACTCGCCGGACAAGACCATCAAGCCGGAGAACGGCCTCAACGGCTGGAACATGAGCTGGGCGGACTGGAAGGCCGGCACGGCCTCCTGACCCCCGGTCCCGACCGAACGGTTTGGACCGACCCCCGCTGATGGCGGGGAGCCCCCCGGAAACGGTTGAGGCTCCCCGCCATCGGCCGTTCCGGGGACCGGCGCGGCTCTCAGGCCGTGGCCCCGTCGGAGGACGGAGCCGACGGGGCCGGCGGCGCGAAAGGGGCCGGCGGCGCGGCGGGCGCCGACCAGGAGGCCAGCATCCGCAGGGCGTCCTGCGAGGGGGAGCCAGGCTCCGCGTGGTAGGTGACCAGGACCTGGGCCGAGTCGCCCGGCAGGGCCAGCGTCTCGAAGGACAGGGACAGTTCGCCGACCAGGGGGTGCCGCAGCGTCTTCACCCCGTGCGTCTTGTTGTCCGCGAGCGTGTGCGCCGCCCACAGCCGGCGGAATTCCTCGTTCTTCACCGACAGCTCACCGACCAGCGCCGACAGCTGCTCGTCGTCCGGGTGCTCGCCCGCGTACATGCGCAGACCGCTCACGACCCGGCAGGCCAGGCAGTCCCACTCCGCATAGAGCTCGGCCGCCGCCGGGTCCAGGAACACCAGCCGCACCAGGTTCCGCTCCTGGGGCGGCAGCAGGCCGAAGTCCCCGAACACCGCCGCGGCCAGCCGGTTCCACCCGATGACGTCCTGCCGCCGCCCGAGGAGGTACGCCGGTACGCCGTCCATCGCGTCCATCAGCGTCCGCAGCTCCGGGCGCACGTGCTCCGCCCGGTACTGCCTCGCGCGCTGTCTGCGGGGCCTGGGGCGGGCCAGGTGGGTCAGATGGGCCGTCTCGGTGCCGTCCAGGCGCAGCGCGCGGGCGATCGCGTCGAGCACCTCCACGGACACGTTCTGCCCGTGGCCCTGTTCGAGCCGCGTGTAGTACGCCACCGAGACGCCCGCCAGCTGCGCCAACTCCTCGCGGCGCAGGCCGGGTACGCGCCGGTGGCGCCCGTGGTCCGGCAGGCCGACGTCCGAGGGGTGCAGCCGCGCACGGCGGGAGCGGAGGAACTCGCCCAGTTCGGCACGCTGATCAAGCTGGTCCATGACGCCAGTATCCCCGGGCGGCCGGGGAGCCGGGGCCGTGTTCCTGACCCCGCCAGGGGTAGGACCGCCGGTCCTAGGCAGGACAGGGGCGTGGCTGCCGGCGGCCGCTCCGGGGATCGTTCGGTGCACGCAGACCGCCAGCAGCGTTCGAGGAGTCCCCACCATGTCCGTCACCCAGGCCGCCGCCTACGCCGCCCCCGCCGCGAAGGCCCCGCTGGAGCGCATCACCGTGCCGCGCCGTCCCGTCGGCGAGCACGACGTCCTCATCGAGATCAAGTACGCGGGCATCTGCCACTCCGACATCCACCAGGTCCGCGACGGCTGGGGCGAGGGCATCTACCCGATGGTCCCGGGGCACGAGATCGCCGGTGTCGTCGCCGAAGCCGGTCCGGGTGTCACGAAGTTCGCGGTCGGCGACCACGTCGGCGTCGGCTGCTTCGTCGATTCCTGCCGGGAGTGCGAGTACTGCCTGCGCGGGCAGGAGCAGTACTGCATCGAGGGCATGACCGGCACGTACAACGCCCGGGACAAGGCGGGCGAGCCCACGTACGGCGGCTACTCGACGCACCTCGTCGTCGACGAGAGCTACACCGTCCGCATCCCCGACGGCCTGTCCCTCGACGTGGCGGCCCCGCTGCTGTGCGCCGGGATCACGCTGTACTCCCCACTGAAGCACTGGCAGGCGGGTCCCGGGAAGAAGGTCGCGATCGTCGGCCTCGGCGGGCTCGGGCACATGGGCGTGAAGATCGCGGCGGCCCTCGGGGCGGAGGTGACCGTCCTGTCGCAGTCGCTGCGCAAGCAGGAGGACGGCCTGCGGCTGGGCGCCTCGCACTACTACGCCACGAGCGACGCGGCCACCTTCGAGGAGCTGGCAGGCAGCTTCGACCTGGTCGTCTCGACGGTCTCGGCCCCGCTCGGCCTCGACGCGTACCTCGGCCTGCTGAAGGTCGACGGCGCGCTGGTGAACGTGGGCGCCCCGGAGGAGCCGGTCGAGCTGAACCTGTTCTCGGTCATCCAGGGCCGCAAGACCCTGGCCGGCTCGATGATCGGCGGCATCGCCGAGACCCAGGAGATGCTGGACTTCTGCGCCGGGCACGGCCTGGGCTCGGAGATCGAACTGATCCCCGCGTCCGAGATCAACGCCGCCTACGACCGGGTCCTGTCCAGCGACGTCCGCTACCGCTTCGTCATCGACGCCTCGACGATCTGACCGGCCCGGCCCCCGGGGTGGACCCGCCGGCCGGCCGCAAGGCTAGCCGGGCGATCGGAGGACGGCGATCAGGACGCGCAGGCGCTGGCGCAGTCCCCGCTGCCAGCCGTTGTAGAGCTGCGTGTAGGAGGCGAGTGCCAGGACCTTCTGCACCGAGTACTGAGCGCCGACGCCCAGCATGTTCCGTGCCACCGCGCGCTTGATCCGGACCCTGGACGGCGAATACTTCTCCGCGAGGAGCACCATGACGCGTTCCAGGATCTCGCGTGCTTCCTCTTCCGTGTCACCGTGCCAGGCGCCCAGGGCGGCAAGGCTGATCCATGCCAGGTATCCGCAGTCCTCGTCACCGACCTCCAGGGCGATGGTGAGACTCCTTTCGAAGAGCCGGATCGCCTCCTGCTGGTTCGACTCCTCGTGCACGTCCCTGCGCAGTGTGAGGACCGCCAGGTCTCTGAGGGCATGGACCTCGGGCAGGCCGCCCGCGGTGCCCACGAGCAGCTCCACGGCCCTCGCGTAGTGGGCTGCGGCTTCCTCCCCGCCACGAGTGCGCAACGCGGCATCACCGAGCAGGACCAGAAGGGTCGCCTGGTCCTGGCGGTTCCCCAGTTCCTCCTGGATGCGCAGGGCCTTCGCGAAATGCGCCTCCGCGTCCGCGAAGCGGCGTTCCTCCATGGCGAGGTGGCCGCGGCACTTCAGTGTCGCGGCTTCGCCGTCGCGATCGCCGAGGTGCTCCATGATGTCGAGTTCGTCGCGGAACAGGGTGTCCGCCGTGTCGCCCAGGTGCCTGCGCGCCGCTTGATGGGCTCGGGCGTGCAGGACGCGTGAGCGCAGGACCGGATCCTCATGGGCGTCGGCCAGCGCCGTGGCCTGTGTCAGGAGCCGCTCCTCCGCGTCGGCTTTCCCGTCGAACCGTGCGAGCTTCGCCAAGTCGACGAGGCTGAGCGGCTCGTTCGCCGGATCTCCCTGGGACCTGCTGATGCCGACCGATCGCCGCAGGAGCAGCTCGGCCTCCCGCAGGCGGTCCGTTTCGATCAGCAGGCCGGCCAGGTTGTGCAGGATCACCGCCTCTCCGTAGTCGTCGGACGCCGTCCGGCATTCCGCCAGGAGGGTGCGGTAGTGCGCCTCCGCGTCTTCGTTCCGGCCGCTCCTGCGCAGGAGCGTGCACAGGCGGTTGAGCGCGTCGGTCGCGGCGCGGGAGTTGTCCGCCTGCTTGAAGAGCTCCGCCGCTTCCCGGTAGAGGGATTCGGCCTCGCCCCCGTGCTCGGGCGACTCCGCCAGCATGATCGCCAGCGACTTCATCGTCCTGGCCACGCCGACGTCGTCCCCGATGGCGCGCTGTTCTTCCAGCGCCTGACGGTAGAGGCCCTCCGCCCACTCGGACGTCCCGTCCATCGTGTGGCTCAGATCCGCCCTGCGCCGCAGGGCGTCCGCGGCACAGACGTGGTCGCCCACCGCCAGCAGGAGCGCCCGGGCCTCCTCGAACATGCGCACCGCCGCATCGGGGTCGGACGCGGTCCTGAGCCTGGCCAGGGTCCGCAGCAGGTGCCCGGTGGGCTTCTTCCTCCCCAGCGACCGGTTGATGCGCAGCGCCCGCTCGTACAGCTCCACCGCCTCGCCGGATCCGTCCTTCTCGGCGACCTGACCCAGCAGTTTCAGTGCTTCGGCCTGCCCCTTCTCGTTGCCCGAACCGTGAAAGCCGTCGTAGGCCCGGCGCAGCAGCGATTCGGCGTCGTCGTCGCGATCCTAGTCGAGGGCGATGCTGCCGCCCGTGAGCGCCGCCGAGGCGGCCATGGCCGGGAAGTGGCGGAAGGTGTGCGGTGCCTGCTCCGGGGCGGTGACGATCTCGACGAGCCGGACCACCTCGTCCGTGTCGCCGATGCGCTCCAGCTCGCGCCGGCGCTGCCGCCATGCGTCCACGCAGGTGGGGTCGCCCGTGGCGAACCGGTGGTAGGCCTCGTCCAGAAAGCTGTCCCGTGCGGCGAAGTACGCGGCCGCGTGCTCGTGCAACGCCCTCCGGTTGGAAGGTTCTTCGCGGTCGAGGTAGGTGAGGACGGCCAGCCGCACGAGATCGTGCATGCGCCGCTCCGGACGGCCCCGGGGCTCTTGGACCAGGCGCATGAAGGAGTAGCCGCACAGCGTTTCGTACCACTCCGGCGACAGCTGCGTCTCTTCGAGGAGGATGCCCACTGCCTCTTTGGTGACACTGCGCAGGGTGGCCGCGGCCATCACCACGCGGCGCTGCTCCCGCGGCAGGCGCCGCATGAACTGGTTGGGCAGCCATTCGTGGGCCGCCCTTCCGGCGGCGGCCTCGGCCAGCCACTGGGGTGTGACGGCCTCGTCGGCGTCGCGGCCGTGTCTGGCGAGCTCGGCCACGAGGGCGGTCCAGACCGGCACTCCCCGGCACACCGTGTGCACGGGACGGCTCAGCCTCTGGGCGTCCAGGCCGCAGGAATCGAGGTACTGGGAGGTGTGCTCCAGCGTCCACTCGACCAGTTCGACGCGTTCCGCGACGATGTGGGCGGGCAGGTACTCCACCGGTTCGCGTCCGGCCAGTACCACCCTCAGTCCGCGTGCCTCGTCCAGGAGCCTGGGGAGCAGCGCACTGGCGAACCACTGGCCGACACCCCCCTGTCGGTCGCCGTGTTCGGAGGATCCGGCGGTGGCGTCGGTGAGGAGGCGCAGGCGCTCACTCGTGTCCAGCATGAGCACGCAGCGACGGCGGCGCAGGCCGCGAGCCAGCCGGCACAGCTCGTCGGTGAGGACGTCACGGTCGACGGACCCCCTGGCCTGCCGGGCGTCCACGTGGACGGAGGTTCCGGAGACGGAGCTGCTGTCGCTCGCCTGTACGTGCGTGTTGACGTAGGTCGGCGTCGCGGCCGACGCGGCGCGCACGCGTGATCGGAACCTCGCGTAGCGGCGGCGTGCGAGAAGGGGGTGCGCGGACCAGTTCGCGAGGACGCGGGCGATGCTGTCCACCAGCACGGTCGCCAGGTCCCGCCCCAGCTCCCCGGACTGCGGGTCCACGGCGAGCAGTTGGTCGAGGTCGATCAGTTCGCAGCGGCGCGATCCGGTCGGGCTCTCGCGGATGTGCCGCAGCAGGGACGACTTCCCCTGCCCCGAAACACCCCAGTACACGAGAGTCCTGGCCGGTGAAGCGGTGGCGGACATGAGGCGGTCGAATGCCGCCAGCGGCTCCTCGCGGTCGGTGAACAGTCCTTCATCAGCACGCATCCGCCCTCCCCAAATCCAGCAACCGGCATCACGGTACGGAGGATTGGCGCCACGTAGGCCAGAAGCAGCATCATAGTCAGGCGACTTGTCGGACTGTCCGCGAAATCATGACTCGGGGGTCGGGCCTTGACCCCGAATCCTGAACACGATTTATGCGGCTGATGCCAGGGTAGTTGGTGGTGCTTCGAGTGCGGCTTCGTAGGTGATGGGGCTGCG
>NZ_JBHYXN010000027.1:0-112508 GCF_042752335.1 Streptomyces sp. NPDC059355
CCCCAGCACACGGGGAGAGTCCCGTGTGCTGGGGCGGTTCGGCGTGTGAGGAAGCTAACTCAGGCGCGGGCGGCGTCGTCCGCCGCGTCCTCCTGCGAGCGGTTCGCGGCGAGCTTCTCCTTCGCGCCCGCGACGCGTCCCGAGATCTGCGTGGACATCTCGTCGCGCTGCTTGCGCAGCAGTACGAAGGAGAGCGGCGCGGAGATCACCAGGGCGAGCAGCACGACCCAGGCGGGGTTGGCTTCGCCGAGACCGGCGGGCACCCAGCCCACGTTGACCAGGACGGCGACCAGGACGAGGCATCCGACGAAGATGCCCAGCCGCATCGCGGTGTAGCGGATCGTCGCGCTCGGCTTGAGGGACACGGTGACCCCTTCTCTCTCGTCGGTACTCGCACTCGGTCGACTGCGTGCCCGTCCAGTGAAGCACGGCGCAGGTGCGGACAAACCCGCCGGGGTCATCCGCCGGGGGTCAGTGCAGCGGCAGCAGCATCGTGATGTCGTCGCGGTCGTCCCCCGGGGCCACCCGGATCCCGCCCGGGACGCGGCCGACCTCCTTGTAGCCGCAGGCGGCGTAGAAGCGCTCCAGCCCCATGCCGCCGCGGCAGGACAGGCGGATGGCTTCGACGCCGTCCATCGCGCGGGCGGAGTCGGCGGACGCGGCCATCAGCCGGCGGCCGTAGCCCCGGCCTTGGCGGTCCGGGTGGACCATCACCGTGTAGAGCCAGATCCAGTGGCCCATCAGGGCGTGCAGATTGAGCCCGAGGAAGGCGGCGGCGGCCAGCCCGTCCCCGTCGTGGCCCACCAGGAGCCGCATCCGACCGTCGGCGATCATGTCGAGCTGCTTGATCAGCTGGGGGCGGATGTCGTCCCGGACGACCGGCGGGACGAAACCCACGGCTCCGCCGGCGTTGGACGCGTCCGTCCACAGGTCGAGGAGGGCCTCGTGCAGCGCCGGGTCGATCTGCGGATCCAGAGTGAACGTAAGGGTCATTATGGCAGAGTATCCATTACCCATGAGGGTGGTCCAGCAAAAAGCGCCCCGGTCCGGCATGCGGACCAGGGCGCTCACAAACGCGACGGCAGGGCGTCAGAGGCGCATCGCCTGCGGGGTCTCGCGCAGGTCCGCGTCCGGGCCCGGGTACTCGCGGATGATCTCGTAGCGCGTGTTGCGCTCGACCGGGCGGAAGCCTGCCTCGCGGATCAGCTCCAGCAGATCGTCACGGCCCAGCTTGTTCGGCGTGCCGTAGTTGTCCGCGTCGTGCGTGATCTTGTACTCGACGACCGAGCCGTCCATGTCGTCCGCGCCGTGCTGGAGGGCCAGCTGGGCGGTCTGCACGCCGTGCATGACCCAGAAGACCTTGACGTGCGGCACGTTGTCGAACAGCAGCCGCGAGACGGCGAAGGTCTTCAGCGCCTCGGCGCCGGTCGCCATCGTCGTACGGGCCTGCAGCTTGTTGCGGACCTTGCCGTCCTGCATGTCCACGAAGTCGTGCTGGTAGCGCAGCGGGATGAAGACCTGGAAGCCGCCGGTCTCGTCCTGGAGCTCGCGCAGCCGCAGCACGTGGTCCACGCGGTGGCGCGGCTCCTCGATGTGCCCGTAGAGCATGGTCGAGGGGGTCTTGAGGCCCTTGGAGTGCGCCAGGCGGTGGATGCGCGACCAGTCTTCCCAGTGGGTCTTGTGGTCCACGATGTGCTGGCGGACCTCCCAGTCGAAGATCTCCGCGCCGCCGCCGGTGAGCGACTCCAGACCGGCCTCGATCAGCTCGTCCAGGATGTCGGAGGCCGACATGCCGGAGATCGTCTCGAAGTGGTGGATCTCGGTCGCCGTGAACGCCTTCAGCGAGACGTTCGGCAGCGCCTCCTTCAGCGCGGAGAGCGAGCGCGGGTAGTACCGCCACGGCAGGCTCGGGTGCAGGCCGTTGACGATGTGCAGCTCGGTGAGGTTGTCGTTCTCCATGGCCTTGGCCAGGCGTACGGCTTCCTCGATGCGCATCGTGTACGCGTCCTTCTCGCCCGGCTTGCGCTGGAACGAGCAGTAGGCGCACGAGGCGGTGCACACGTTCGTCATGTTGAGGTGGCGGTTGACGTTGAAGTGGACGACGTCGCCGTTCTTGCGCGTGCGCACCTCGTGGGCGAGGCCGCCCAGCCAGGCCAGATCGTCGGACTCGTAGAGGGCGATGCCGTCCTCACGGGTCAGCCGCTCGCCGGAGCGAACCTTGCCCTCCAGCTCACGCTTGAGCCCAGCGTCCATTCCGGTCGTCTCCTCTACGGGTCCTGTCCTGCCTGCAACCGCCACCCACCGTACTCTTAGCGCTCTTCGGGCAGGTCCCCGACCCGGTTCTCCCACTTCGTGGAGAGCACGATGGTGGTACGGGTGCGCGAGACGCCCTTGGTCCCGGAGAGCTTGCGGATGATCCGCTCCAGCCCGTCCACGTCGCCCGCCCGGACCTTGAGCATGTACGAGTCGTCGCCGGCGATGAACCAGCAGTCCTCGATCTCCGCCAGGTCGCGCAGGCGGCGGGCCACGTCCTCGTGGTCCGCGGCGTCGGAGAGGGAGATACCGATGAGCGCCGTGACGCCCAGGCCGAGCGAGGCCGCGTTGACGGTCGCGCGGTAGCCGGTGATCACGCCGGCCGACTCGAGCCGGTTGATCCGGTCGGTGACGCTGGGGCCGGAGAGGCCCACGAGCCGGCCCAGCTCCGCGTACGAGGCACGTCCGTTCTCACGAAGTGCCTGGATGAGCTGCCTATCCACCGCGTCCATATACCTGGAGCCTTCCATTATTCGGCGATCCCGCAAGTTTACGTATAGAATCAAAGGCGCACAGGGTCAACACCCTGTGAATCTTTCAACAGATCGGCGATGATCTCGCTGATCTGACAACATCAGGAGTGGTTCACCGTGTACACGATCGAGATGGCCTACGCGCACATGCGACAGCTCCAGGAGCTGGCCAACCGATCCCGCACCGACCAGCCCGCCGCCGCCCACCGCGTCGACCGGACCCGCAAGCAGGGCGCCCTCCGCGCCAAGAAGCGCTAGTCACCGCTTGCCTCCCGGGGGCGGGAAGCTCCTCCGAGCTCCCCCTCCCACCTGCGGTACAGCCGGTGCGGCACCCCTGCCGCGTCCAGCACCCGCCCCGCGACGAAATCCACCAGGTCCTGGATGTGCGTCGCACCCGCGTAGAACGCCGGAGAGGCGGGCAGCACCACTGCGCCCGCCTCGTCCAGCGCCACCAGATGCTTGAGCGTCTGCCCGTTCAGCGGGGTCTCCCGCACCGCGACCACCAGTCGCCGCCGCTCCTTGAGCGTCACGCTCGCGACGCGCTGGAGCAGGTCCTTCGACAGTCCGAGCGCCACCCCCGCCACACAGGCCGTGGACGCCGGCACGATCAGCATCCCCTTCACGGGGTACGAGCCCGAACTCGGCCCGGCGGCCAGGTCCCCGGCCCCCCAGTAGCGGACGTCGTCCAGTTCCGGCCGCGGATGCGTCGCGGGCTTGCCGTCCGCTCCGCGCTCCAGCCAGGCCGCGAGATCGTCGCGCCAGTGCGCGTCGCGGAACGCGATTCCCGTCTCGTCGAGGAGGGTCAGCCGCGAGGCACGGCTGACCACGAGGTCCACACTCTCCCCCGCCGCCAGCAGTCCCCGGATCACCGCCGCCGCGTACGGCGTCCCGGACGCCCCGGAAACCCCGACCACCCACGGGGTGCGCTTGCCGTCAGTCATAGCTCCGAGACTATCCGGCCACCGGCGGACGACGCTGAGTAAGGTGTCCCGAGCGTCGAAAGCAGGGGGATCAGGACATGGCCGAAATACCGGGGGACGTACGGCTCGACGCGTGGAACCAGGCAGATCGGGCCAAAGCCGCCGGGAAACTGATGCTGGGCTGGGTGGGCCTGCTCTGGCTGATCGAGGTGGTGGATCTGGCCACCGGACACGCGCTGGACGCGTACGGGATCGTTCCGCGGACCGCGGACGGGCTGAGCGGGATCCCGCTGGCGCCGTTCCTCCACTTCGGGTTCGGCCACGTGGCGTCCAACAGCGTGCCGCTGCTGGTGCTGGGCTTCGTCGCCGCGCTGAGCGGGATACGGCGGTTCCTCGCGCTGTGCGCGGTGGTCGTGGTGGCGGACGGGCTCGGGGTGTGGCTCGTCTCCGGGTCGAACACCGTGACGGCCGGGGCATCCGGGCTGGTCTTCGGGCTGTTCGGGTACCTGCTGGTGCACGGATTCGTCGAGCGCCGGATGGCGGGCGTGCTGGTCGGCATCGCGATCGCCGCGTACTGGGGGACGGGGATCCTGACGGGCATCCTGCCGACGAACACCACCGTCAGCTGGCAGGGACACCTCTTCGGCCTCGTGACGGGCATCGCCGCCGCGTTCCTCTTCCCCCGGCGGGCGGCCCGGGCGTAGGGGGTGTCTTGCCCGGGCCCCCCGCTACAGGGTCAGGCCCCGGGCCACCAGGTCCGCCAGGGCGCAGACGAACAGGGCCATGCCGATGAAGCCGTTGACCGTGAAGAAGGCGCGGTTCAGGCGGGACAGGTCGTGCGGCTTCACGATCGTGTGCTCGTAGAGGAAGGCCGCCACGACGATCACCAGGCCCGCCCAGAAGAACGGGCCGGCCTCCGTCGCCACCGCGTACCACGCCAGCAGAGCCGTGGTCACGGCGTGGGCGCCGCGCGCGCCCCACAGGGCCGCCGGGACGCCGAAGCGGGCCGGGACCGACTTCACGCCGTCCGCGCGGTCGGCGGCCACGTCCTGGCAGGCGAAGATCAGGTCGAAGCCGCCGATCCAGACGCCCACCGCCAGGCCCAGGATCACCGCGTCCCAGGACCACTCGCCCGTCACCGCCAGCCACGCGCCGACCGGTCCCATCGCCTGGGCCAGGCCCAGGATCGCGTGCGGGAAGTTCGTGAACCGCTTGCCGTACGGGTACACCACCATCGGGATCACCGCGATCGGCGCCAGCGCCAGGCACAGCGGGTTCAGCAGAGCCGCCGAGCCGAGGAACACGGCCAGTGCGATCCCGGCCCCGGTCCAGGCCGACCGTACGGACACGGCGCCCGTGACGAGCTCGCGCCCGGCGGTCCGCGGGTTCCGGGCGTCGATCTCGCGGTCGATGATCCGGTTCGCGGCCATCGCGAAGGTGCGCAGCCCCACCATGCAGACGGTGACGAGCAGCAGCTCGGGCCAGTGCATGGTGCGGTCGAGCCGGAACATGGCCGTCAGCGCCGCGATGTACGCGAAGGGCAGCGCGAAGACCGAGTGCTCGATCATCACGAGCCTCAGGAACGCCTTGACCTTGCCGGTCGGCTGCGGCGCCGGGCCGGACCCGATCACCCCGTCGGCGGTCGTCATCATGCGATTGCTCTCCGGAAGTCTTCGAGGTCGGCCAGGAGCTGCGCCGCCGGGAGTGCGCCGAGTTCCACGGTCCGGGGGGCGGCGGCGCCGTCCTCCTCGTCCTCGGGCGGGGTGACCCGGGCGGTCAGCCGCCAGGCGTCGGGCGCCGGGCGGGCGTCGATGCGCAGGAAGTCCCCGGCCTCGACCGTGAACGGCTCGCCCGAGGCCAGGGCGGCCTGGAGCTGCTCCGCGAAGCCGTCCGCCTCGACGTCCCGCGCGCCGGGGAGCTCGAACTCGCCGTGGCCGGGGCCGTCCTCGTACATCAGCGCCCAGACGTCGCCGGATCCGGCGAACTCCTCGGGTGTGACGCCCGCTTCCTCGGCCGCCAGCCGGACGCCCGGGTCCGCCGGGTCGATCCTCGGGCGCAGCAGGGCCACGTAGACGTCGCCGGCCCCGAGGAAGAGCTCGGGACCCCCCACGACCATCGGGCTCACAGGCCGTACTCCTTCCAGCGGCGGTCCACCAGGGCCGCCGTCGCGGGGTCGGACTCCACCATGTCGGGCCAGCCGCCGTCGCGGGTGTAGCCCTCCTCGGGGAGCTTCTTGGTCGCGTCGATGCCCGCCTTGCCACCCCAGAACTGCTGGTACGAGGCGTGGTCGAGGTGGTCGACCGGGCCCTCGACCACCGTGAGGTCGCGGGAGTAGTCCGTGTTGCCGAGCGCCCGCCAGGACACCTCGTGCAGGTCGTGGACGTCGCAGTCGGAGTCCACGACGATGATCAGCTTGGTCAGCGACATCATGTGGGCGCCCCAGATGGCGTGCATGACCTTCTGGGCGTGCTTCGGGTACTTCTTGTCGATCGAGACGATCGCGCAGTTGTGGAAGCCGCCCGACTCGGGCAGGTGGTAGTCCACGATGTCCGGGACGATGATCTTGAGGAGGGGGAGGAAGAAACGCTCCGTCGCGCGGCCGAGCGGGCCGTCCTCCGTGGGCGGGCGGCCGACGACGATCGACTGGAGGAGCGGGCGCTTGCGCATCGTCACGCAGTCGATCTTCAGGGCCGGGAACGGCTCCTGCGGGGTGTAGAAGCCCGTGTGGTCGCCGAAGGGTCCCTCCGGGAGCGTCTCCCCCGGCTCCAGCCAGCCCTCGATGACGACCTCGGCGTTGGCCGGGACCTGGAGCGGGACCGTCTTGCAGTCGACCATCTCGATGCGCTTGCCCGCGACGAAGCCGGCGAAGAGGTACTCGTCGATGTCGCCGGGCAGCGGCGCGGTCGACGCGTACGTCACGGCCGGCGGACAGCCGAAGGCGATCGCGACCGGGAGGCGCTCGCCGCGCTTGGCGGCGACCGCGTAGTGGTTGCGGCTGTCCTTATGGATCTGCCAGTGCATGCCGATGGTGCGCTTGTCGTGGCGCTGGAGGCGGTAGAGGCCGAGATTGCGCACGCCGGTCTCGGGGTGCTTGGTGTGGGTGAGGCCGAGGTTGAAGAAGGACCCGCCGTCCTTGGGCCAGGTGAAGAGGGCCGGGAGCCGGTCCAGGTCCACGTCGTCGCCGGTGAGGACGACCTCCTGGACGGGCGCGGACTCGCCCTTCACCTTCTTCGGCGGCACGTGGACCATCGAGCCGAGCTTGCCGAAGGCCTCGCGGACGCCGATGAAGCCCTGCGGGAGCTCCGGCTTGAGCAGGCCGCCGATCTTCTCGCTGATCTCGCCGTACGACTTGAGGCCGAGGGCCTTGAGGAGGCGGCGGTCGGTCCCGAAGACGTTCATGGCCAGCGGCATCGCCGAGCCCTTGACGTTCTCGAAGAGGAGGGCGGGACCTCCCGCCTTGTTCACTCTGTCGACGATCTCCCCGACCTCCAGGTACGGGTCGACTTCGGCCTTGATGCGCTTGAGGTCGCCCTCTCGCTCCAGAGCCCGGAGCAGCGAGCGGAGATCGTCGTAAGCCATAGGGGCCAGTATCCGTCACCGGCTAGCCTGGGAGCGTCACCGGGGCCCGAGGCGGGTCCCCCGTCACTGCTGGGGAGTCGGTCCCACACCGTGCTGCGCTATCTGCCGTTCCTGCTGATCATCGCGCTGACCATCTACGCCTTCATCGACTGTCTGAACACGCCGGAGGAAGAGGTCAGGCACCTCCCCAAGGTGGTCTGGGTGATCATCATCCTGCTGTTCTCGATCGTCGGACCGGTGGTGTGGCTCTTCGCGGGCCGGCAGCGCTCCGCGGTCGGCGGCGGCCGCTCGCGCACGCAGTGGATCGCTCCCGACGACAACCCCGAGTTCCTGCGCTCCCTGAACGAGGACCGCGACAAGGACCGGGACAAGGACAAGGACTGACCGTCCGCCTCACCGGGTCCAGGGCAGGACGCGGGGTTCCGCTTCCCCCGGGACCGTGACGAGGCCGTCCGAGCGCATCGCCACGTACGCCTCGGCCGCCTCCGGGGCGTGGACGCGGCGCAGTGCGTGCGGCGGGAGGACCAAGGTCCCGCCCGCCGCGACCCTTTCCGTGCGGCCGGCCGAGGTGACGTCCAGAGCGCCGGCGGTGACCGTCCACACCTGTTCGCGGTCGACGGAGTGCTCGGGGCCGGAGGCGCCGGCGGCCATGGCGACGTGCCAGGCGCTGAGTTCGGCGCTGCCCCGGCCGGGCGCGGCCAGACCGGTCATGACCGCGTTGGGCGTCGTGGTGACGTGGTCGGGTGAGGCCGTGATGACGTGCATGGGGAGATCCCTCGTTCCTGAGTCAAGCGGCTTTACTTACTCCACGAGTAAAGCAGCTTGACCCGGTCGTGTCACCATGTTTTCCGTGACGAGAAACGAAGAGACCGGCGGCATCGAGCTCGGCTTCCTGCTCGGGCTCAACTTCCAGCTGCTCATCGGCGAGTTCACCCGGCGGCTCGACGCGGCCGGGTACGGGGACCTGCGGCCCGCGCACGGCATGGCCTTCCAGGTGCTCAAGGGGGGCGGAGCCACCGGCACCGAGCTCGGCGAGCGGCTCGGGGTGACCAAGCAGGCCGCCGGGCAGCTCGTGGACGACCTGGAGAAGCGGGGCTACGTACGGCGCGAGCCGCACCCCGAGGGCGGGCGGCGCAAGCTGGTGGTCCTGACCCGGGCCGCGGAGGAGCACCTCGCCGTCGCCGGGCGGGTCCTGCACGAGCTGGAGGCCGAGCTCAGCACCCGCGTCGACCTCCCCGCCCTGCGCCGGGAGCTCACCGGCCTGCTGCGCGCCCTGGGCGGGGACGGGGAGCTTCCGCCCCTGCGGCCCGTCTGGCATTGAACGCGTTCAAGGCGGCTGCAAGAATGGGCGGATGCCGAGGAACAGCGGGGGTCCGCGGGTCGTCGACACGATCCTGCGCAATCTCCTCGCGTACGGGGTCGCCGTCGCCGCCCTGCTCGCCATGGCCGGGGGCAATCCGCACATCGCCCACTCCACCCCCGCCGTATACGACGCGCGCACCGACGAGATCGTCGGCACCTGGCGCTGCGTCGAGGGCACCGAGGTGGTCTTCCGGGCCGACGGGAGCGCCACCGTCACCCTCCTGAACGGGCAGGAGCGGGACTACGACCACGGCTGGCGGCTCTCCGGAACAGGCACCTGGAAGCTCATCAGCCGGGAGCCCGCGGGCTGGAACTACGGCCAGCACGTGCGCCTGCGCCTGCCCGACCTCTACAAGTGGACCTTCGAGATGCGCCGCGACCACCGGCAGACGCTGGAGCTGTACTTCTTCTACGGCGATCCGGACGCGCGCAGCGCCTACGTCCTGGAGAAGGACCCGTAGGACGAGCGCAGCTCGGCCCAGCGGGCGTCGGTCCACCGGGACCAGTCCGTCGGGTGGCCCTGCAGGGCGGATTCCAGCAGCTCGAAGTGGTGGTGCCAGCCGGCCAGGCAGTCGAGGCGGTCCTCGTCCGTCCCGGCCCGCTCGTTCAGGAAGCGGATCACGGTCGAGTCCGTGCCGACCGCCTCCAGGTGGAAGCGGATCCGGCCGTGCTCGCTCACCGTGTACTCGACGACCCGCTCGACGTCCCACGCCGTGACGTGGCCGGAGACCGTCGTCCCGCCGTTCAGCCAGTGCAGTGTGACGGCCCCGCCGAGCCTGCGCTCCAGGACCTCCGCCGCGGCCAGCCAGCCGCGCAGCCCCTCCGCCGTGGTCAGCGCGGGCCACACGGCCTCGTACGCGCTCGGCACGTGCACCTCGAAGCGCAGCAGCCAGCGGCCCTCGCCGCGGCTCTCGCTGGTGGCATGACTCACCGGTGTCGGTGTCATGCCACCAGCGTCCCACTCCTGCGCGTCAGACGCCCGCGTACGAGTGCTTGCCGCTGAGCAGGATGTTCACGCCGTAGTAGTTCCAGATCCAGCAGGCGAAGGCGAAGAGCGCGAGGTACGCGGCCTTGCGGCCCTTCCAGCCGGCGGTGGCGCGGGCGTGCAGGTAGCAGGCGTACGCCACCCAGGTCACGAAGGACCAGACCTCCTTGGGGTCCCAGCCCCAGTAGCGGCCCCAGGCGTCGCCCGCCCAGATCGCGCCCGCGACGATGGTGAACGTCCACAGCGGGAACACGGCGGCGTTGATCCGGTACGAGAACTTGTCGAGCGAGGCCGCCGAGGGCAGCCGCTCCAGCACCGAGGTGGCGAAGCGGCCCGGCGTGCCGCCGTCCGCCAGCTTGGCCTCGTAGGAGTCGCGGAAGAGGTAGAGCACCGCGCCGGCCGCGCCGATGTAGAAGACCGCGCCGCAGAAGATCGCGGTGGAGACGTGGATCCACAGCCAGTACGAGTGCAGGGCCGGGACCAGCTGGTCACTGGCGGTGTAGAGCCAGGTGGTGGCGATGCCGAGGTCCAGCAGGACCGTGGTGACCAGGATCAGGCCGAGCCAGCGGACGTTCTTCTTCAGCACCAGGAGCATCAGGTACGCGCCGACGGCGACCGTGGAGAAGGTCACCGAGAACTCGTACATGTTGCCCCAGGGGGCCCGCTGCACGGACATCGCGCGGGTCACGACGCCGCCCGCCTCGATGACGAAGGCCAGGGTGGTCAGCGAGACCGCGATCCGGCCGTACAGGTCGCCGTTCTCGGTGCCGCCGGCCGCGCCGGGACCGTCCGGGACGTCGCGGGTGCCGGCGGCGGAGCGGGTGACGACCTTCGGCTTGTCGAGGACCGCCGTGGCCGTGCCGCCCTTGCCGCGCACCTGCACGGCGGGGGCGCCGGCCACCGCGGCCTTGGCGCCGGTCAGCGCCGCGGCCGTACGGCCCACCTTGCTGCGGCTGCCGAAGGTCCACTCGGCGATGTGCGCGAAGAAGGCGAGCATGTAGACCGCCATCGACGAATAGATCAGGTAGTTGCTGATCTGAGCCAAATTCTCGTTGACTTCGGCTGCGAGCGGCGTCATCCGCGCTCCCCTTCGACAGTTGCCTTGACAGGTTGGTCGGGCGCCGTGGGCGCCTGCTGGTGGAGGGCGGCGGCGAGCTGCCCCAGCTCCTCGGGGAGCTTGGCCGACTCGCTGCGGCCGAGGCCCGCCATCTCGACGACGGTCACGCCGTCCTTGCCGGCCACCGCGCGCACCCAGACCCGGCGGCGCTGGATGAACAGGGACGCGGCCAGGCCGCCGATCGCGGCGATCGCGCCCCCGAGGGCGAGCCCGCTGCCGGGCTGCCGGGTGATCGAGAAGGTGGCCCAGCGCTCGATGCCCTCGAACTTCACGGTGCCCGCGCCGTTCGGGAGCTCCATGGTCTCGCCGGGCAGCAGCCGCTTCTTGAACAGCTGCCCGTCGGCGTCCTTGTACTCCTGCATCTTGGAGGTGTTCAGCTGGTACACGTTCTGCGGCAGGCCCGAGTCGACACCCAGGCTGCCGTGGTAGGCGCTGAGGGCGAGGACCGGGAACTTCAGGTCCGGGAACTGGGAGAGCATCGTGCCCTTGCCCTCGCCGGCGAAGGTCGGCACGAACATGGCGTTGAAGCCGAGCTGCTCCTTCTTGCCGTCCTTGTCGCGGTAGCCGTCCGGCACCTTGACCGCGCCCGAGGAGCTCAGGTTCGAGTCGAAGGGGAGCATCGGCACGGCGTCCTTGTAGATCACCTTGCCGGTCGGGTCGGTCACCGAGATGACCGGCGCGTAGCCGTGGCCGAGCAGGTAGACCTTGGACCCGTCGACCTCCATCGGCTTGTTGACCTGGATCTCGCGCTTCTGCGGGGCGCCGTGCGCGCCGTCGCTGAAGGTCACGTACGCCTTGAAGTCGCGCGCGGTGCCCTTCTGGGGGCCGTTCTCCTCGTACGTGGCGTCGAACTTGTCGAGCGTGAAGGAGAAGGGCGACAGGTCGTCGGGGTCGAACCAGCTGCCGTACTTGAAGTCGTCGTACTGGGTCAGCGTGTTCGCGAAGCCCTTGCCGCGCAGGACGAGCTTGCCGCCCTCGGACTTGAACAGCTGGCCCCAGGCGAACGCGATCAGCATCACGATCAGGGCGACGTGGAAGAGCAGGTTGCCCGCCTCGCGCAGGTAGCCCTTCTCGGCCGAGACGGCGGACGTGCCCGCCTCGGTACGGAACCGGCGCCCACCGAGGATCGTCCTCGCCTGCGCGAGGACCTCGTCGGGGGACTTCTCCGTACGCCACGTCGCGTACGCGGGCAGCCGGTCCAGGCGCTTGGGCGCGCCGGGCGGGCGGCCGGTGAGCTGGCCGACGAACTGCCAGGTGCGCGGGACGATGCAGCCGATCAGCGAGATGAACAGCAGCAGGTAGATCGCGGAGAACCACACCGAGCTGTAGACGTCGAAGAGCTGGAGCTTCTCGGCGGCCGGGACCCAGAAGGAGTGGTCGTCCTTCCACTTGGCCACCTTCATCGCGTCGACCTGGTTCTGCGGTACGAGCGAGCCGGGGATGGAGCCCAGGGAGAGCAGGAAGAGGAGGATCAGCGCCACCCGCATGGAGGTGAGCTGCCGCCAGAACCAGCGGATCCAGCCGATCACGCCGATGCCGACGGGACCGCCGGTGTCCTCCAAGGGGGCGGTGGACAGCTGCGCGCCGGCGGCCGCTTCCGCGGCGTCCTCGGACGGGTTCTGCGCCTCGGTGGACGCCTTGTCTGTCGTACTCATGTCCGTGTAGTCCTCAGATCCCCACCGTGAAGGTTTGGGTCCAGATGCGCATGTCGTCGACGATGCCCGCCCACAGACCCGTGACGAGCAGCAGGCCGGTCAGCACCAGCATGCCGCCGCCGATCCGCATCACCCATGCATAGTGCTGCTTCACCCAGCCGAAAGCGCCGAGTGCCTTGCGGAAGGCGATCGCGGCGAGGATGAAGGGCAGGCCCAGCCCCAGACAGTAGGCGACGGTCAGCAGCGCGCCCCGGCCGGCGCTGGCCTGGTCGAGGGAGAGCGTGCTGACCGCGGCGAGGGTGGGGCCCATGCAGGGGGTCCAGCCGACGCCGAACAGCACGCCGAGCAGCGGTGCGCCGATCAGGCCCGCGGTCGGCTTCCGGTGGAAGCGGAACTCCCGCATCGTCAGACCCGGGATCAGGCCCATGAAGAAGAAGCCGAGAACGATCACCAGACCGCCGAGGATCCGGGAGATGATCTCCCGGTTGGCCTGGAGCGTGCCGCCGAAGTATCCGAAGAGCGCGCCGGTGGAGACGAACACGGCCGTGAAGCCGACGATGAACAGGCCCGCGCCGGCCAGCATCCGGCCGCGCCGGGCCTCGGCGAGGTCGGCCCCGCTGATGCCGGTGACGTACGAGAGGTAGCCGGGGACCAGCGGGAGCACGCAGGGCGAGAAGAACGAGACGAGTCCGGCGAGGACCGAGATGGGCACTGCCAGCATCAGGGCCCCGTCGAGGACCGTCGTGTTCACGCCGGCCGGCTCGGCGGCCAGGGTGAGGAGCTCGGGGACCACTCGGTCACTGCTCCGCGAGCACGGGGTCGATCATGGAGCGCAGCTGCTGCTCGTTGACCGCGACGAGCGTGCGGGCGGCGATCCGGCCCTGCTTGTCGAGGACGATCGTGGAGGGGATGGCCTGCGGGTTGAGCGTGCCTGCGGGGAAGCGGAGCATCAGCTTCCCGTCCGGGTCGTAGAGGCTCGGGTAGGTGATCCCGAAGTTCTCCTCGAACGAGGTGGCGTTCTGCTTGCTGCTGTCGCGGGTGTTGATGCCGACGAACTGCACGTCCTTGCCGGCGTCGGCGAGCTCCTTCGACACCTTCGCGAAGTACTTGGCCTCACCCCGGCACGGCGGGCACCAGGAGCCCCACACGTTGAGGACGACGACCTTGCCCTTGAGGGCGGTGGTGTCGAGCGTCTTCCCGTCGACGGTCTCGCCGTCCAGCTTGGGGGCCTCGGTGCGCGCGTCCTTGGCGACGGTGGAGATGCCGCCGGCGCCGGTCACGTAGTTGCCGCCGGAGGAACCGTTCGGCTTGCCGCCGCCGTCGCTGCACGCCGACAGGGTCAGAGCGCTCGCGAGGGTCACCGCGGTGAGCAGGAGAGCACGGCCAATTCTCATGTGAAAAGTTTCGCATGAGCGATTTGCGGATCTTTCCCGCCCCCCGAGGGTGCGCGGAGCCGCTGGTCAGACGGCGGAGAGGTACGCGTTCCAGCCGCCGGCCGGCGACTGACCCGGGGCCAGCTCCTGGAGCCTGGCCAGCAGCTTGGGGTCCTGCACGTCGATCCAGTCGGTGAACTGCCGGAAGGAGACGAGCCGTACGTCCTTTTTGTCCGACATGCCCTTGAGCGCTTCCTCGACGGCGTCCATGTAGATGCCCCCGTTCCACTCCTCGAAGTGGTTGCCGATGAACATCGGCGCGCGGTTCGTCTCGTACGCCCGCCGGAAGCCTCCGAGGTAGGAGGCGGTGGCCTGGGTGCGCCAGGCCGGGTAGTTGGAGGGCATGCCCCGGGTGGTGTTCTTCGACTGGTTGGCGAGGATGTTGTAGTCCATCGACAGCACCTCGAAGGAGTGTCCGGGGAACGGCATGGACTGCAGCGGCAGGTCCCAGACGCCCGACTTCTTCGCCGGCCACACCTGGACGCCGCCGGGCGAGGAGGCATCGTAGCGCCAGCCCAGCTTCTGCGCGACGGGCAGCAGGCTGTCCTGGCCCAGCAGGCACGGGGTGCGGCCGCCGACCAGCTCCTTGCGGTAGTCGAACGGCAGTGGTTCGAGGTCGGTGAAGCCGGTGTTGGTCCGCCAGCCGGTGACGAAGGACACGGCCTGGTCGATCTCGCTCTGCCAGTCGTCCGCGGTCCAGTGGGCCACGGAGCCGGAGCCGCCGCAGAAGTGGCCGTTGAAGTGGGTGCCCACCTCGTGGCCGTCGAGCCATGCCCGGCGAACACAGTTGAGGGTGTTGCGGACGTTCTCGTCCTTGAGGTAGCCGATGTCGGAGGCCCCGACCGGGTTGTTCGGCGGCTTGTAGAGGTCCTTCTTCGACTCGGGCAGGAGGTAGAGGCCGGAGAGGAAGAAGGTCATGGCCGCGCCGTGGTCCTTGGCGAGCTTGAGGAAGCGCGGGAACAGGCCGTTGCCGATCTCTCCCGCGCCGTCCCAGCTGAACACCACGAACTGCGGTGGCGTCTCACCCGGCTGGAGCGGTACGGGCCTGGCCGGCTGGTGGGGCTGCGGGCCGGTGTCCGCGGTGGAGCCGTCGCCGATCGGCCGGACGGCTGCCCCGGACGGGGAGCCACCGGGGCCTCCGGGGGCGGGGCGGCCCGGGCCGCCGCCGGCTCCGCAGCCGACGACACCGGCCGCGACCGCCGCCGCGCCGAGCCCGAGCACTCCCCTTCGGGTGAAGTCGCGCTTCGTATCGCTCATGAATAGTCACATAAACGGACTTTTCAGCGAAGTCGAGTCTCGGCGCGGCGATTCCCGTACGACTTGTACGAGTTTTTAGGCGCCGAACGCCTTGGACCCGCCCTTCACCGGCTTCGCACCCGCGAGCAGATGAGCCGGCACCAGGTCCCGGGCCGGCTCGCTGTAGCCCACCGACACCAGCCGGTCGTCCTCGTACGTGAACGACGTGAGCGAGGCCAGCGTGCACTGCCGGCGCCGCGGGTCGTGCCACAGCCGGCGCTTCTCCGCGAAGCTGCGCACGATCCAGATCGGCAGCTGGTGGCTGACCGCCACCGCCTCGTGGCCGCGGGCCGCGTCGCGCGCCGCCTCGATGGCGCTCGTCATCCGCACGACCTGCTCCACGTACGGCTCGCCCCAGGACGGCTTGAACGGGTTCGTCAGGTGCTTCCAGTTGGCGGGCTTGCGCAGCGCGCCGTCCCCGACGCCGAAGGTCTTGCCCTCGAAGACGTTCTCCGCCTCCAGCAGCCGCGCGTCGCTCGCCACCACCAGGCCGTGGTTCTTGGCCACCGGCGCCGCCGTCTCCTGCGCCCGCTCCAGCGGGGAGGAGACCACGTACGTGATGTCACGGTTCTGCAGGTGGTCCGCGACGCGCTCGGCCATCTCGCGGCCCAGCTCGGAGAGGTGGTAGCCGGCGCGGCGCCCGTACAGGACCCCGTCCGGGTTGTGCACCTCGCCGTGGCGCATCAGGTGGACGACAGTGATCTCGCTCATGCGGTGGCCTCCGGGGTGGCCTGCGCGGCGGCGCGGGCGGCGGCGGGCAGCGCTGCCGCGATCCGCTCGACCGCCTGCTCGTCGTGGGCGGTGGAGACGAACCACGACTCGAAGGCCGAGGGCGGCAGGTAGACGCCCTGCGACAGCATCGAGTGGAAGAAGCCGTTGAAGCGGAAGGACTCCTGCTTCTTGGCGTCGTCGTAGTTCTTGACCTCGTCCTCGGTGAAGAAGACGGAGAACATGTTGGACGCGGTCTGCAGCCGGTGCGCCACGCCCTCCTTGGCGAGCGCGTCCGTGACCAGGCCCTGGATCTGAGCGGAGACCGCGTCGACCTTCTCGTACGCGGCCGCGTCCAGCAGCCGCAGCTGCGCGAGGCCGGCCGCGGTGGCGATCGGGTTCCCGGAGAGCGTGCCCGCCTGGTAGACCGGGCCGACCGGCGCCAGGTGGCCCATCACGTCGGCGCGGCCACCGAAGGCCGCGGCCGGGAAGCCGCCGCCCATGACCTTGCCGAAGGTCATCAGGTCGGGCTTGACCCCGTCGACGCCGTACCAACCGGCGCGGGAGGTGCGGAAACCCGTCATGACCTCGTCGGAGATGTACAGCGCGCCGTTCTCGCGGCACAGGTCCGCCAGACCCTGGTTGAAGCCGGGCGCCGGGGTCACGACGCCCATGTTGCCCGGCGCGGCTTCGGTGATCACGCAGGCGATCTCGCCGGGGTGCGCGGCGAACGCCGCCCGCACCGCTTCGAGGTCGTTGTACGGCAGCACGATCGTGTCGCCGGCCTGCGCGCCCGTCACCCCGGGGGTGTCCGGCAGCGCGAAAGTTGCCAAACCGGAACCGGCGGCGGCCAGCAGCGCGTCCACGTGGCCGTGATAGCAGCCCGCGAACTTGACGACCTTGGCCCGGCCCGTGAAGCCGCGCGCGAGGCGGATCGCCGACATGGTCGCCTCGGTGCCCGAGGACACCAGGCGGACCTGCTCCACGGGCTCGATGCGCTCGACGATCTCCTCGGCGAGGGTGACCTCGCCCTCGCCGGGCGTGCCGAAGGAGGTGCCGCGGGCGACGGCGGCCTGAATGGCCTCCACCACGGCCGGGTGGGCGTGGCCGAGAATCATCGGTCCCCACGAGCAGACCAGGTCGACGTACTCGCGGCCGTCGGCATCGGTCAGGTACGGACCGGTACCGGACACCATGAACCTGGGCGTTCCGCCCACGGCGCGGAAGGCGCGCACCGGAGAGTTCACGCCGCCAGGCGTCACGAGGGACGCGCGGTCAAAGAGAGTCTGCGAGACTTTGGCTTCATACGGGTACGGGTAGCTCACACCAGCCATGGTCTCATCAGGCCGCGACTGACTTGCGGACGGGCGTTTCACCGCGCCGCCCCGGGGGAGGTCACTGCCATGATGATCAGGCTGCGTGGCGGGGGCCGCGGGGCCGGGGCAGGCAAGACCAGTCGGGTGGAGATATGCAACGCGGTGGTGGACCGGGCGAGGGTACGGACGGCCTCGACCCGCAGCGCGCCCGCGAGGCCCGCGAAGCCCGCCGACGGGGCAAGCACCGGCGCCGGGCCGCGGACGCGGCCGATCCGGTGCCCGGACCGCTGGAGTCCCCCGACGGCCTGCCCAAGGGCCGCGGCATGGGCGTGACGTACAAGTACTTCGGCGCGCCCGACGGCGCGACGGCCGCCCGCGTCCCCGTCACGATGCGGCCCGAGGAGCTCGGCGGCGACGAGCTCGGCATGGGCGGCCTGTTCACCAAGATCAAGCCGGAGACGGTGGCCGCGATGGTCCTGACCGGCATCGAGGGCATACCCCTGCACAAGGTGCCCCCGCTGGAGCTGGTCGTCCTCCATCCCGACTACGCGGTGGTCAAGCTCCCGATGACCGTGGTCGACCCGCTGCGCGGCATCGGCGAGGAGTCGGTCGGCGCGGCCGCCTTCATCTGGTCCACGGTCCCGGACCGGGGCGGGCCGCGCGACGCGTTCAACGTCTACCAGCTGCTCCACGAGTGGCAGGACTTCAGCCACCGCCTGCACGAGGCGGGGCACCAGCCGTACTGCCTGGTCTGGCCCTGACCGTTCCGCCCGGCTAGCCGGCCGCGAGGATCTTGTGGGCGCACTCGCGCAGCGGAGTGATCCGGATGCGCGCCGCGGCGCCGTTGTGGACGGCGTTGGTGACGATGACCACGTACCGGCCGGTGGCGGGGGCGAGGTGGAGACTCGTACCGGTGAACCCGAGGTGGTAGGCCACCGTCCCGCCCGCGTCCAGGATCCAGCCCAGACCACGCTGCAGACCTGCCTCGATCTGCGCCTGCGGCACCAGGCTCATCCGGAACCACTGCCCGAGCGGGGTCTGCCGCCCGGCGAGCAGGTGCTCGGCGTACGTCGCCAGGTCGGCCGCCGGCGCGAAGACCCCGGCGTGCCCGGCGACGCCGCCCATGATCGCCGCGTTCTCGTCGTGGGCGGCGCCCCAGAGCCGGTCGTGGCCTTCGTGGCGCTCGGTAGGCGCGACGCGCGGCTCCTGCCTGACCGGGCCGTACGCGGTGTCGGCCATGCCCAGCTCGGCCCACAGCCCGGTGGCGAGCTCGTCCAGCGGCCGGCCGTGCACATGGGCGAGGGCCAGGCCGAGCAGGATGTAGCCGCGGTTGATGTAGCGGTGGATGCCGGGGAGGTTCTCCATCAGCTCGTGGCAGATCAGCTCGTGCAGCGGGCGCGCGGTCAGGTCGTAGAGGTCGAAGCGGGTGGCGGCCCGCAGCCCGGAGGTGTGCGAGAGCAGCTGCCGTACGGTCGCCTCCCCGCTCGGCATCGCGCCGTCCATCGGCGGCAGGAACTCCCGCACGGGCGTGTCGAGGTCGAGCAGGCCCTCGTCGACGGCGCGGCCGACGAGCGGCCAGGTCGCGGTGACCTTCGTCAGGGACGCGATGTCGTACACGGTGTGCTCGTCGGGGGTGCCGGGGCCGGTGAACGGGGACACGACCCCGGCCGACAGGACGGCCCGCTCGCCGGCCGCCGTACCGCAGACGACCACGCCTCCCGGGGTGGCGCCGTCCGCGACGATCTCGCGCAGCACGTCGTCCAGTGCGGCCTGGTCCATCGGGTTCATCTACGCCTCCGGCTCGCTGGATGGTGATCCCGCCACCCAGCCTGGCCATGCCTTCGCGCGAGCGCCCGTAGCCGCGCCGGAGGCCATCGCGGCAAGACACCCCCTACGTGCCCGCCGGCGGGATGTTCTGATTGAGGCGGAACACGTTCCCCGGATCCCACTCGGCCTTCAGCGCGCGCAGCCGCTCCAGCTTCCGCTCCCGCGAGCCGTAGGCCAGGCGGATGCGCTGCTCGCCCTCGTCCATCAGGAAGTTCACGTACACGCCCGCCTGGTACGGCTGCATCGCGGACCAGAACTCCCGGACCCACCCGCACTCCTCGTCGAAGCCCTCGGGCGTGTCCCGGATCCCGTTGATGTTCAGCATGTGGCCCAGGGAGCGGCCCGAGGCCGCCGTGTCGTCCTCACCCACCCGGGCGACCGCGCCGCCCAGCTGGAACAGCGGGAACCCGCTCTGCGGCGAGGCGATCCGCCCCGCGTACCGCGCCATCACGTCCAGCGCGCCGTCGTCGAGCCGGTCGAGGCCGCAGCCCCGGAAGTAGTACCGCCAGCCGTGCGGGAACGAGGCGTCGAACATCGCCTGGTGCGCCAGGTACGGCTTCGGCCGGCACAGGTCGAGCAGCGGCCGCCCGAACTCCCTCATCGGCCGCATCACTTCCTCGCCGGCGTCCGGCTCCCCCACCCAGCAGGCGATCACCATCACCACCGGCCGGCCGTGCAGCTCCGGCGGGATCGCCGGCGACGGCGGGGCCTTGCGGTGGACCACGATCGTCGTCAGCTCGTCCGCCGCCCCCGCGATCCAGTCCCGGTAGAACCGCATGACCCGCGGCGAGTCCTCCACCGGCCACAGCACCGGCCCGGCGAGCACGGTCGGACCGACGGGATTGAGCCGGAACGTGAACTCCGTGACGATGCCGAAGTTCCCGCCCGCCCCGCACATCCCCCAGAACAGCTCCGGCTCGTGCGCCGCACCGGCCGTGACCCGCTCCCCGCCCGCAGTGACCAGGTCCACCGACAGCAGCTGGTCCACGCTCAGCCCGTACTTCCGGCTCAGCCAGCCGATCCCGCCGCCGAGGGTGAGCCCCGCGACGCCGGTGTGCGTCACGATCCCCGACGGCACGGCCAGCCCGAACGGCTGCGTCGCCGCGTCCAGCTCGCCGAGCAGCGCCCCCGCCCCGACACGGGCCGTACGGGCCTCGGGGTCCACCCGGATCTCCTTCATCGCCGACAGGTCGATCACCACGCCGCCGTCGCAGACCGAATGCCCGGGGAAACTGTGCCCGCCGCTGCGCACCGCGACCGGCGCACCCGTCTCCACCGCCCACTTCAGCGCCGCCACCACGTCGGCGGAACCGGTACAGGGCGCGATCAGGGCCGGATGCCGGTCGATGGCGCCGTTCCAGATCCGCCTGCGCTCCTCGTACGGAGCGTCCCCGGCCCGCACCAGGCTGCCCCGGAAGGAACGCGCCAGCTCGTGGTACGCGCCATCGTCCAGCCGGACCGGTACGGGCTGCGGTACCGGCACGGGTACCGGCACTGGTACCGGCGCAGTCGAGGCACCCATGGAACGAGTGTTCCACCGCGCGGATGTGCGGGCCAGCCGGGATCGTTCGCGCTGGTCAGCACGGATCCACCCGGTTGCGGGGGTGATCGGCCCACGTCACGGTGAGCACATGGCCGCGCCCCCGCCACCGCCCTCCGCCGGCCTGATCCGGCACCTCGGCCCCAACTGGTACGCCAGCGTGATGGGGACCGCCATCGTCGCCAACGCGGGCGTCGCCCTGCCCGTGCACGTCCGCGGAGCGCACACCTTCAGCCTGGTCTTCTGGGCCCTGTCCGCCGTCATGCTGGCCGTCCTGCTCACCGCCCGCGCCGTGCACTGGGCCCGCCACCCCGACCAGGCCCGGGACCATCTGCTCGACCCGGCCGTCGCCCCCTTCTACGGCTGCCTCTCCATGGCCCTGCTCGCCGTCGGCGGCGGCACGATGCTGGTCGGCAAGGACGTCATCGGCCTGCACGCCGCCGTGGTCGTCGACTCCGTCCTCTTCGTCACCGGCACGGCCGTCGGACTGCTCGCCGCCGTCGCCATCCCGTACCTGATGGTCGAGAGCCACCGGATCAGGCCCGGCAGCGCCTCACCCGTCTGGCTGCTGCCCCTCGTCGCCCCCATGGTCTCCGCCGCGCTCGGCCCGCTGCTGATCCCGCACCTGCCGCCCGGCCAGTGGCAGCGCGCCCTGCTGCTCGGCTGCTACACGATGTTCGGGCTGAGCATGCTGGCCACGCTGGTTCTGCTGCCCGTCGTCTTCGGGCGGATGGTGACCGGCCCGCGGCTGCCGCTCGCGCTGACCCCGACGCTCTTCCTGGTGCTCGGCCCGCTGGGGCAGTCGGTCACCGCCGCCAACAAGTTCGCCGACGCCGCCCCGGGGGTGGTGCAGCCCCCGTACGCCGAGGGCTTCCGGATGCTGGCCGTGATCTACGGGGTGCCGGTGATGGGGTTCGCGCTGCTCTGGTTCGCGTTCGCCTGCGCGGTGCTCGTACGGGCGCGGCGGCTCGGGATGCGGTTCTCGCTGACCTGGTGGGCGCTGACCTTCCCGGTGGGCACCTGCGTGACGGGCGCGGAGGGGCTGGCCCAGCACACGGGCCTGACGGTGTACCGCTGGCTCGCGGTGTTCCTGTACGCCTTCCTGCTGGCGGCCTGGGCCACCGCGGCCTCCCTGACCGCACGCGGCCTGTGGACGGGCGCGTTCGTCCCGGCCGCCACGCCCGCCGAGGACACGGGGGGCGTCGGGGCCACCGAGGGCACCGAGGCCGCCGAGGCCACCGAGGCCACCGAGGCCACCGCCAGGCGCCCATAAAGCGCGCTTATGGGCGCATAGACCCGATGCTTCTACCGGTGCGTAACCCCCGGGCGGAGGGTGGAACCGGAAAGCAAGAGTTCCCCCCGATGAAGCTGGGACACCATGTACACCCTCCTCTTCCTCCTCATCTTCCTGTGCGTCGTGGCGGTGCTGCGGCCCTGGCCGGCCAGGGTCCGGGTGCCGTTGTGGACGGGAACGCTGATCGCCTGCGTGATCGCGTTCCTCCCCCACGTGCTCGACCACACCTTCCACATCGCACTCTGAGGAGAAGAGCCCCGTGAACACCGCATCCACCACGCACCGGCTGGGCCTCTGGTTCGCCCACGCCTACGTCATCGGCCTGTGCGGCACCCTGGCCGGCGCGTACTTCTTCCAGTTCGGCCTCTGGGAGTACCCCTGCCCCATGTGCCTGCTGCAGCGGATGTTCTTCCTGCTCAGCGCGCTGGGCCCGGCCTGGATCATCGTCCGCTCCCGCAAGGGCGCGGTCACCACCGCGGAATGGGCCGCCGGCTGGGGCTGGGCCGTCGTCGCCGCGCTCGCCGGCAGCGTCGTCTCCGCCACCCAGGTCCTGATGCACATCGTGCCCCCGGACCCCGGCTACGCCGGCGCCCTGTTCGGCCTGCACCTCTACACCTGGGCCCTCATCACGTTCCTGGCCTCCGCCGTCGCCGCCGGGGCCGCGCTGTTCCTGACCCCCCGCTCCGAACCCCTCGACGCGGGACTCACCTCCCCCGCCCTGCGCCGGGCCTCGGCCGTCACCTCGGCGGTGCTGCTCGCCTTCGCCGGGAGCAACCTGGTCGCCTGCTTCTTCCTCCAGGGCTTCGCCTGGCAGATGCCCGGCGACCCCACCGGATACGCCCTGTTCGGCTGAGCCCGGACCGGTGCCGGGTGGCTCGCCGATCCCCCGATCGGTGAGCCACCCGGTCAGGCGGTGGTCAGCACCAGGCGGCCGCGGGTGCCCGGCTCCGCCAGGCGGGCGTGGGCCTTCACCGCGTCCGCCAGCGGGATCGTCTGCGAGACCCGCAGGGTCAGGGCGCCCGCGTCCACCAGGGCCACCAGCTCCGCCAAGTGCGCGCCGTCCGCCGCGACCTCCTGCTCCACCACCCGGATCCCCCGCTCCGCGGCCGGGCCGGCGTGCGGGCGCAGGCCCACGTACACCCCGTCGTCGCGGACGAAGCCCAGCGCCGGCTCCCCCAGTACGGCCGCGTCCACGACCCCGTCCACCGGCCCGGCCGGAGCGGAGCCGCGCGTAACGAACTCCTTCGCACCCAGGGACCGTACGAACTCCTCGTCCGACTCCCCCGCCAGGCCCGTCACCACCAGCCCCGCCCGTACGGCGAGCTGCACCGCGAGCGCGCCGACCACGCCCGCGGCTCCGGTGACGAGCACCGAGGACCCCGGGGCCAGCCCCAGCAGCCCCACCGCCCGCGCGGCGGTCAGCCCGCTCAGCGGGAGCCCGGCCGCGGCCACGGCGTCCACGATGACCGGCGCCGCCGCCACCGCCGAGGCGTCGAGCACCGCGTACTCGGCGTGCGTGCCCAGCGGCTTGACCGGCCCGTAGTGCAGTCCGACCACCCGCTGCCCCACCGACCAGCCGGTGACGTCGGCGCCGACCGCGTCGATCTCGCCCGCCACGTCCCAGCCGAGCCCGAGCCGCGTCCCGGCGCCGCCGAAGACGCCGACGCGGACGGCGCCGTCCACCGGATTCACCCCGGCCGCCTCGACGCGGACGCGGACCTGGCCGGGCGCCGGCCGCGGGACCGGCACCCGCACGATCTCCACCTGCTCCGGCCCGCCGAAGGCGTTGACGACGGCCGCCCGCATGGTCCGTACGCTCTGCTCGTTCTCGCTCATGATCTCTCCCCGAGTCCGTCCGTGGTCTTTCGCTCGTTCCTGCTGAGCACGAACTTAGAGAGAGGTACTCTCCTTTCGTAAGTACGCACTCGGGGGTGCGTACCCGACCCGGAAGTGGGGCACCCGATGGCCACCCGTACCGCCGCGGCCCGCCGCGAAGAGGCCCGCTACGCCTACGACGCCTTCCTCAAGGAGTGCCCCACCAGCCAACTCCTGGCCCGCATCAGCGACAAGTGGGTCGGCCTCATCGTCGCCGCGCTCGCCCAGGCCGAGGACGAATCCATGCGCTACAGCGATCTCGGCCGCAAGATCCCCGGCGTGAGCCAGAAGATGCTCACCCAGACCCTGCGCTCCCTCGAACGCGACGGCCTCGTCACCCGCACGGTCACCCCCACCGTCCCCGTCCGCGTCGACTACCGCCTCACCGGACTCGGCAGCAGCCTCGCCTGCCTCCTCACGTCCGTGAAGCAGTGGGCCGAGAACCACTTCGACGAGGTCAACACCCACCGCGAGCACCACGACAGGGCCGCGGCGGCTTCCTAGCCCGGAGCCCGGGACCTCAGCGCGCCCCCCGTAATTCCCCCGCGGGGTGCCGCCCGGCAGTGGCATGCTGGCCCCGTGAACGGACCAGCCATCGCCCTCACCCTCGCCCCCGAACTGCACGTGTTCGCCGCACCCGCCCGGCGCGGCACGCGCGTACCGACCACGACCGACGGAGCCTCCAGCCTCGGCCACGTCGTCGAGTCGGCCGGCGTCCCGCTCACCGAGGTCGGCCGGCTCCTCGTCGACGGGCGGGAGGTGCCCGTCTCGTACGTACCCCGCGCCGGGGAATCCGTCGAGGTCTTCGGCGTCGAGCGCCCCCAGCACCTCCCGGGCGGCCCCGACGCCCCGCCGCTGCGCTTCCTGCTCGACGTCCACCTCGGCACGCTCGCCCGCCGCATGCGCCTGCTCGGCGTGGACACCGCGTACGAGAACGAGGACATCGGCGACCCCGCCCTGGCCACCCGCTCCGCCGCCGAACAGCGCGTCCTGCTCTCCCGGGACCGCGGACTGCTGCGCCGCCGCGAGCTGTTCGCCGGCGCGTACGTCTACAGCGACAACCCCGACGAGCAACTGCGTGACGTCCTGGGCCGGTTCGCCCCCGCCCTCGCCCCGTGGACCCGGTGCACCGCGTGCAACGGGCCGCTGCGCGAGGCCGACAAGGACAGCGTGGGCGACCGGCTCGAGAGCGGGACGCAGCGCTCGTACGACGTCTTCGCGCAGTGCGCGGCGTGCGAGCGCGTCTACTGGCGCGGTGCCCACCACGCCCGGCTGGAGCGGATCGTCAGCGAGGCCGTCGAGGAATTCGGCGGCGTGGCCACCCCCTGACGCGTGTCCGCCGGCGGCCACGCGGCCCGGCCGGGTCAGAAGGCGTAGGAGTCGCCCGTGTCCAGCGCCAGCACCGCGTGCTGGTTGTTGGACAGGTCGCGGTCGGACGCCCCGCCGTTCCACCAGGTGTCGATCCGGACCACCGCCTCCGGCACCGGCTCCTTCAGCTCCAGCAGCAGCCCGATGTGCCGGCCGCGGCCGTGCAGGGGCAGTGCGCCCGTCTCGCACACCACCTCGCGCTGCCCGGCCCGCGCACAGCCCTGCGCCAGCTCCTGCCGGTCCGCGAGGTCCGCCGACAGGCGCACCCGCAGCGTCGCGTTGGGCAGCGCGGACGGCCCCTCGTTCTGCGGCACCACCCACACCCGCAGCCGCCCCTGCGACAGGGACACCCGCCCGTGGTACGCCACGTCGGCCTCGGGGCCGCTGCGGGCAGCCGCCCCCGCCTCCGTCCCGGACATCCCGGACACCCCGAGCACCAGCAAGCCCGCCACCACCACACTCCGTACGGCACCACGGCGCACCGCCACCACCTCCACGCGCGGAGGCTAGCCAGCGCCGCCCCCGCCCGGTCGGACCATCACACGAATGAGGGCGAGGCCCTCGCCCAACCGGCGGGCACCGGCGGGCGGCGACGGGCACCGGCGGGCGGCGACGGGCGGCGGCAATCCGGCCCCGGCGGCCCCCTGCGTACGCTTCGAGCCATGCTGATCGCCCGCTCCGCCGCCCTCTTCGCCGTCGCCGCCGTCCTGGAGATCGGCGGCGCCTGGCTCGTCTGGCAGGGCGTGCGCGAGCACAAGGGCTGGGCCTGGATCGGCGCCGGGGTGATCGCCCTCGGCCTCTACGGCTTCGTCGCCACGCTCCAGCCCCAGGGCGACTTCGCCCGCGTCCTCGCCGCGTACGGCGGGGTCTTCGTCGCGGGCTCCCTCGTGTGGGGCATGGTCGCCGACGGCTACCGCCCCGACCGCTGGGACGTCGCGGGCGCCCTCGTCTGCCTCGCCGGCATGGCGGTGATCATGTACGCCCCGCGCGGCCGCTGAGCCCCGCCTATGCTGGCGGGTAATCGCCCGTACGCATGACCGACCGACCGAACGACCGAGGAGCCCGCAGATGAGCACGGCCAGCGCCACCGCCAACCGGACCGCCGTAGTCACCGGCGCGAGCAGCGGCATCGGCGCGGCCACCGCCCGGCAGCTCGCCGACGCCGGCTACCACGTCGTCGTCACCGCCCGCCGCAAGGACCGTATCGAGGCCCTCGCCGCCGAGCTGACGGCGGCCGGCCACTCCGCCGCCGCCCACGCCCTCGACGTCACCGACCGCGCCGCCGTCGACGCCTTCGCCGCCTCCCTCGACCGCTGCGACGTGCTCGTCAACAACGCGGGCGGCGCCATCGGGGCCGAGCCCGTCGCCACCGGCGACCCCGCCGACTGGCGCACGATGTACGAGGTCAACGTCATCGGCACCCTCAATGTCACCCAGGCCCTGCTGCCCGCCCTCATCGCCTCCGGCGACGGCACGGTCGTGGTCCTGTCCTCCACCGCGGGCCACGCCACGTACGAGGGCGGCGCCGGCTACGTCGCCGCCAAGAACGGCGCCCGCGTCCTGGCCGAGACCCTGCGCCTGGAGATCGTCGGCCGGCCGGTCCGCGTCATCGAGATCGCCCCGGGCATGGTGAAGACCGAGGAGTTCGCGAAGACCCGCTTCCGCGGCGACGCCGAGAAGGCCGAGAAGGTCTACGCGGGCGTCGCGGCCCCCCTGACCGCCGACGACGTGGCCGACACCATCGCCTGGGCCGTGACCCGCCCCAGCCACGTCAACATCGACCTCCTGGTGGTCCGCCCCCGCGCCCAGGCCTCGAACACGAAGGTCCACCGCGACCTGTAGGACGTTGTCCTGCAGGACGTGGACCTGCAGGACGTGGACCTGCGGGACTTACGGGACCAGCCCCGCGGACTTCAACGCGGGCATGAGGGCCGCCGGCTTCAGCCCGGCGGCCTTCGCCGCACCCAGGGCCCGGTCCAGATCCGCGCCCAGCGCCGGCGTGAAGTGCAGCAGCACGATGTCCCCGGCCTTGAGCTGCGGGGTCGGCGGCGGCGCATCGGTCCAGGTGGTGAAGTCGTACGTCCACGTGACCAGCGCCTTCACCCCGCACGCCTTGGCCGCTGCCCGCACCTCGTCGTTCACCGCCCCGTACGGCGGCCGCAGCAGCTTCGGCTCCCGCCCGAACGCCGCCGCCAGCCGCTCCCCGGCCCCGCACACCTCGGCGTCCTTCCCGGCGGCGTCGAGGGTGGTCAGATCGGGGTGGTTCACGGTGTGGTTCTCCACCGTCGCCCGCCCCTCGTCGAGGAGCCGGGTGAAGTACCCGGTGTCGTACGAGGCCGCCCCCGGCAGCAGGAACAACGACGCGGGAACCCGCTTGTCGATCAGCTTCTGCGCGGCGGCGGGATCATGCACCCAGCCGTCGTCGACGGTGATGAAGACGACCTTCTCGGAGGTCGGCACATGCGATACGACGGGCGGCAGCCCCACGGGCCGCGCCACGGCGCTCCCGACCACCCCCAGACCGAGGCCCACAGCAGCAACCACGCCCACGACGACACGAGATCTCCACATGCCCCCACCTTGGTCTAGACTAACTCCCGGCGTCAATCCCCCAGTTGAAGCGCCGGGCGGGACCACGGGGTGTCCGCCTCCGCGGACTCCGGCCGCAGGCCGAGCTCGTGGAGCTCGTTGACCGCCATCATGGCTGTGAACAGCGCGTTCGGGTTCGCCCCGCCACCGCCCAGCCCGGCGAAGACCTCCGCGTACCGGGCGGTGAACGCGCTCGGCCGCACCGGGCCGTCCCCCGTGATCAGCTCCAGGGCCGCCGACTGCAGGGCGGCGGCCTGGTCCAGCAGGCCGTCCAGGAACGGCACCACGACCCCGGCGCCGCGGCGCACGGCGAAGGTGTGCCCGTCGGTGAGGAGCGCGGCCTCTCCCTCCTCGAAGAGCAGGGCCACGGCGCCGAGCACGGTCTGGATCTTGAGCTGGTCGGCGTCGGCCATCGCACCGCAGGCTCCGTTGCCCTCGTCGGACAGGTGGAGGACGCCGCAGTCCCTCAGGTGCACGATCACGTGCCCGGCACAGTGGCCCTGGCTGCGCAGCACGCGGACCGCGCCGTCGGCGAAGGTCCAGCCGGTGAAGCGCGCCGAGCCGATCCGGATCCGCTCCAGCGGCCGCTCCTCGTAGGTGCGGGCGGTCGCCGCGAAGGGCCGGTACGGCTGGAACAGCGACACCAGCGCGGGGCCCGCGAGTGCGGGAGCGGGCAGCGGCGCCATCCCTTCGACGCGCTCGAAGGCCTGCACCCAGTACGAGGCCGGGTCGCGCATCTGGTCGAGATCGGGCGCGGGCACCCAGTGCTCGACCGGCACGCCCAGCTCGTCGGCCAGGTCGTTGTTGCCCACGTGGTCGGGATGGCCGTGCGTGGTCAGGACGAGCACCCGGGACCAGGGCCCGACCCGGTCCATCGCCTCCCGCAGGGCCGCCCGGAAGGCTTCGGTGACACCGGTGTCGACGACCACGAGGGTCTCGCCGGCCCGGTGCACGAGGGCGTTGGCGACATCCGGCTGCCCGCGCTCGACGTCCAGTTCCTGCCCGAGGACCAGCACGGTCCGCTCGTCGATCCCGATCAGTTCACCGAGCGCGGTCACGAATCCTCCCGCGGTCCCGCCGGCCCACCCCGCGACACCCCTCCTGTCGAGCGTACGCCGCACCCGGCACGGTGTCCCCGGGAGCCTCTGGCCGTTCGCGAGAGCAATGTGATATTCCGCCATACGTTCGAGTGAACGATGCCCAATCCGGCACCGCAGCCCAGACGCAGACCTAAGTTCGGCCACAAAGCAAACGGCCTCCGGCCGGGATGGCACTCCCGGCCGAAGGCCTCACCGAGAGGGAAGAAGGACTTCCTCATGGCTGAACAGGACCCTAGCGCCACCGCGCGCTTCATGGACCTCACCGACCCCCGCTACGCATACATGTTCGGCTTCCTCCAGGCCGACGGACACCTCTCGGAGCAGTCGCGCCGGCGCGGCCGACTCACCGTGGAGATCAGCGTGCGGGACATCCACATCCTGCACGAGTTCCAGCGCCTGACGCCCTACGCCAGCAGCGTGAGCGAACGCGTGCGGGGCACGAACTTCTCGTCGCAGCACCACTCGGCGACCTGGGCACTGTGCGCCCTCGAGGCCAGGACCACCCTCAATGAGCTCGGTCTCCCTTACGGGCGCAAATCGGCGACGATCATGCCGCCGCACCTGGAGTTCTCCAGGCGCGACTACCTTCGCGGGGTCATAGACGCGGACGGATCCGTCGGCTTCACCGGCCAGGGCTTCCCCTTCGTGTCACTGACCACTGCCAGCACAGCCATCGGCGCGTTCCTCTGCGACTACGCGAGGGAGATCACCGGAGCCGAGCGCCGAATCAAGCGCAACGCACGCGACGACATCTACAACATCGTCTACACCAAGGAAGCCGCCATGCACCTGGCCGAGCACCTCTACTACCCGGGTTGTCTGGCCTTGCTCCGCAAGCAGACGGCGGCGGACTCGCTCACGTCATGGCAGCGCCCGGCCGGCATGAGGATCGCACCGCCGCGGCGCCGCTGGTCGCAGACGGACGACCGAATCCTGCTCCGACTCGACGATCCGGCTGCGGCAGCACGCTCGCTGGACCGTACGGAACAGAGCTGCGCCATGCGCCTCTGGCGGCTGCGCACCGGGCGGGTCCCCATGCCCGGTGCGTGATGTTCCACGCATGCGGAAGAGCCCGGACCGAAGTTCGGTCCGGGCTCTTCCGTCCCCCCGACAACTGCACCCAGGGCTCAGCCCTTGATGCAGATGACCTGTTTGAGCTTGGCCACGACCTCCACCAGGTCGCGCTGCTGCTCCATGACCTGCTCGATCGGCTTGTAGGCCGCCGGAATCTCGTCCACGATGCCCGCGTCCTTCCGGCACTCGACACCCTTGGTCTGCTCCGCCAGGTCCCGCGTCGAGAAGCGCTTCTTCGCCGCGGTCCGGCTCATCCGGCGGCCGGCGCCGTGCGAGGCCGAGTTGAAGGCCGCCGCGTTGCCCAGGCCCTTCACGATGTACGTTCCGGTCGCCATCGAGCCGGGGATGATCCCGAGGTCCCCCGAACCGGCACGGATCGCGCCCTTGCGAGTGACCAGCATGTCCATGCCTTCGTACCGCTCCTCCGCCACGTAGTTGTGGTGGCAGCTGATCTCCGCGTCGAAGGCCACCTTCGCCTTACGGAACTCACGCCGGAGCACTTCCTTCGCGAGCGCCATCATGATCGCGCGGTTGTACATGGCGTACTCCTGCGCCCAGTGCAGGTCGTTCCGGTACGCGGCCATCTCCGGCGTGCTCGCCAGGAACACCGCCAGGTCCCGGTCCACCAGCCCTTGGTTGTGCGACAGGCTTCGTGCCAAGCCGATGTGGTGCTCCGCCAGCTGGTTGCCGACGCCTCGCGAACCGGAGTGCAGCGTCAGCCACACGGCACCCTGACTATCCAAATTGAGCTCTAGGTGATGATTGCCGGATCCGAGCGTTCCGATCTGCTTTGTGGCGCGTTCGCGACGGAACTTGACCGCGTCCGCCAGGTAGTCGAACCGCTCCCACAGCCCCGCGTACCCCTCCGCCGAGAAGCCGTACAAGCGGTCCGGGTCCACCGGGTCGCGGTGCATGCCCGCGCCCACCGGGATGGCGCGCTCGATCTTCGAGCGGAGGGGGGACAGGTCGCCCGGGAGGTCGTTCGCCGTCAGGGACGTCTTCACCGCCGACATGCCGCAGCCGATGTCCACGCCCACCGCCGCCGGGCACACCGCGTCCTTCATCGCGATCACCGAGCCGACCGTGGCGCCCTTGCCGTAGTGGACGTCCGGCATGACGGCCAGGCCCTTGATCCAGGGGAGCGTGGCGACGTTGTGCAGCTGGCGCATCGCGCTCGCCTCGACCGACGCAGGGTCGGCCCACATCCGGATCGGGACCTTCTCTCCCGGCACCTCTACATACGACATAACGCTTCAATCCCCCGAGAACCACAGAAAATTCGCAATACGCAAAAGCCTCGCTCTTAGCCCCAAACCAGACAGGGGACCGGCGCCGGCACCAGCGTGTGCGATAGACATTGTGTTCATCCGCGTCCAAAGCGCGGCAACGCATTTTCCTGACCGCCGGGCGGCCCCGGCCGGTCGAAGGGGGCCAGTGGACGTGCAGCGCAAGGCGGTACGGCAACGACGACGAGTCCTGCCGGGCATCGCGATGCTCACCGCGCTCATGGCCGGCACGGCCGGCCTGACCGGGTGCACCAGCGGCAGCGGTGTCGGGTCCGACACCGACTCCAAGGCGGGCGACAGCAGCCCCGCTCCCGCGCCGGCCGGCAAGTACCGCAGCCTGCCCGCGCCCTGCAAGGCCGCCGACGGCAAGCGCCTCAAGGCGATGCTCCCGGTCGGGGACAGCCTCACCGAGCAGCAGCGCGCCCAGTTGTACGCCGGGGTCGCGGACACCTCGTACGACGGCGACCGGCACGTCGGCTGCCGCTGGACGGCGCAGTCGCCCGAGGAGACCCGGCTGCTGTCGGTCGGCTTCGAGCGCGTGGTCTCGTACGACCGGACGCTCATGAGCGACGACGACAAGGCACGGCAGGTGTACGTGCGCCGGCTGACGGACGCGCACCTGCCGTTCCCCGGACCCACCGCGAGCCCCACTCCGAGTACGGCCGCCGGTGCGGCCACGAGCCCCGGCGCTCCCCCGCCGGCGGGCGGGCAGCCGCCGTCCCCTGGGGCCGGCAGTCCTTCCGCTTCCGCTTCCGCTTCCGCTTCCGCGCCGCCGCCCGAGCTCGGCTCCCGGGTGCTCGAAGGGCTCGGGACCGAGGCGTACATCGAGGACAAGCTGAGCGCGGCGGGCGCGAGCGCGGCGCAGGCGCGGACCGTGCGGATTGTGTTCCGTACCTCGAATGTCATCGTCACGGTCGAGTACAGCGTGCAGCCCGCGCTGCCCGGTACGGTGCCTTCGAGCCCCGAAACCCAGGACAAGGCACGGCAGTTGGCGCAGGCGCTCGTCGAGCGTTTCAACGAGTGAGCGCGGGCGTGCGGGGCTCGGCGTGACGGCGCGCACAGCAGGCGCGCGCCGGGTCGGGCTACCTTTGTTCGGGTCCCGCGCCCGCCCGCCGAGCCCGAACCGAGCCCCGAACCGAGTCCGAACCGAGTCCGCACCGCGTCCAAAGAACGCGCCCACAACGTACTGACTGAAGGAACCATGCACCGATCTGCCTCGCGCCTCACTCGCGTTCTCGCCTGCGCAGCCGTCCCGGTGATCCTCACCGTCGCCGGCTGTTCGTCCGACTCGGGCAAGGACTCCGCTTCGGGCGGCGACAAGAAGCCCGGCGCGTCCTCCTCCGCCAAGCCGAGCGGCAAGGCTTCGGCCGCGCTGGAGAAGGCGGCGTTCGCGACGCTGCCCGACCCGTGCAAGTCGATCCAGACGAAGACGATCGAGACCCTCGTCCCGGAGGCGAAGGACAAGAACGGCACCGCGACCAAGTCGAACGACCTGGCCTCCCGTGCCAGCTGCTCCTGGAACGGCCTGGACGAGGACGGCCTGAAGGGCTCGCAGTACCGCTGGCTGTCGATCTCCCTGGTCCGCTACGAGTCGCACTCCTCGCTCGGCGGCGCGAACAAGCGCGCCGAGGACCAGTTCAACAAGCAGGTCGAGACCGCGAAGGCGACCGAGGGCGCGCAGAACGTCAAGGTCGAGCAGGCCGGCGGGGTCGGCGACCAGGCGTCGTCGATCGTGTACGGCGTGAAGAAGGACGTGGACTTCTTCAACACGACGATCGTGGCGCGCACGCAGAACGCCGTGATCACGCTCGACTACAACGGTGCGGCGTACGAGGGTGCCGGCGCTCCGGATCAGGCCAAGCTGCTCGAGAACGCGATCGCCGCGGCGAAGGAGGCGGTGGCTTCGGTCGCCACCGCCAACCAGCAGCAGCAGCCGGCTCAGCAGCAGCCTGAGCAGCAGGCTTCTCCCTCCGCGCAGTAGGCGCGGCGGGTCCGGGCGGCGCGGCGGGCGGCGTGGCGGGCGCCTAATGGGAGGCTGACATTCAGTCACCTGTGCGGGCACCCGTACGCTGTGCCTGCCATAGCTCGACAAGGGGAGGGGATCGCGGGTGGCCGCGATGCAGCTGACTCGTACGCACCGGATACTCATCGGCGTCGTGGTCGCAGGAGCCGTGGTCATCGCGGGGATCGGTTTCGCCGGTTCGTACGCCGCGGTCCGCGCGCTCGCCCTGCAGAAGGGGTTCGGGAACTTCTCGCTGGTGTTCCCGATAGGCATCGACATGGGCATCTGCGTGCTGCTGGCGCTGGACCTGCTGCTGACGTGGATCCGGATCCCGTTCCCGCTGCTGCGCCAGACGGCGTGGCTGCTGACCGCGGCGACGATCGCGTTCAACGGCGCGGCGGCCTGGCCGGACCCGCTGGGCGTGGGCATGCACGCCGTGATCCCGATCCTGTTCGTGGTCACGGTGGAGGCGGCCCGGCACGCGGTGGGCCGGATCGCGGACATCACCGCGGACCGGCACATGGAGGGTGTCCGCATCACGCGGTGGCTGCTGTCGCCGCTGCCGACGTTCAAACTGTGGCGCCGGATGAAGCTGTGGGAGCTGCGGTCGTACGAGCAGGCGGTCGGCATGGAGCAGGACCGGCTGATCTACCAGGCGCGGCTCCAGGCCCGGTACGGCCGCGCGTGGCGCCGCAAGGCCCCGGTGGAGGCGCTGATGCCGCTCCGCCTGGCCCGCATCGGCGTCCCCCTCTCCCAGACGGCCCCCGAGGGCCTGGCGGCGGCGGGCATCGACCCGCTGCTGCTGCCTCCGGCGGCGGCCATCGCGGCGGGGGCGGCGAGCGCGCCGGGGGCGGCGTCACCGGCTCCGGCGCTGGAGACGGCGGCCGCGCAGGAGGGTCCGGAGCCGCAGGCCGCGCGGCCCGCCCCGGTCCCGGGCCCCGCCCCGGTCCCGGGCCCCGCCCCGGTGGCGCACGCCCCGCTGCCCTTCGCGGTGGACCCGACGGCGATGCCCGCGGCGCACGACAGCGCCTGGTTCGCGGCGCCGCTGGCCCCGCAGGCGGCGTACGAGGGCGGCTACAACCCGCAGTACGTGGAGGGGCTGGAGCCGACCCCGGTCATGCCCCCGGCAGGCCCGGACCAGGAGCAGGACCCGCGGCAGTTCCAGCAGCAGGTCCCGGAGCAGTACGAGCAGCCGGTGCAGGAGCAGCAGCAGCCGGTGCGGGAGCAGCTGCCGGCTCCCCGCCGGGAAGCCGGGGCGGAAGCCGGTGACGCCCTCTCGGACATCGACGAGGCGAAGTTCACGGAGGCCGCGTACGAGGTCTTCCGGACCTACATCGAGGAGAACGGCAAGGTGCCGAGCCCCGAGCAGGTCGACATATACCTCTCGGACCGCCACGGGATAAACCACCCGCTGGCCTTCAGGACGATCAGCCGGCTGATGCCCGAGCTGAAGCAGCGCTACCAGCGCGATCTGGAGAACGAGCACATCCCGTAGACCGCACCGGCCTCATCCGCTCCGGCAGCCGGAAGGGCCCGCACCCCCTCGGGGTGCGGGCCCTTCACGTACCGGCGCGGCGGCTGGTGCTCAGGCGGCGAGCAGCTTGCGGACCCGGTCCGCGCCCACGGCGAGGAGCAGGGTGGGCAGGCGCGGGCCGGTCTCCCGGGTCACGAGCAGGCGGTACAGGAGTGCGAAGAACGTGCGCTGCGCGACCTTCAGCTCCGGCGTGGGCTTCGCGTCCGGCTCCAGGCCCGCCATCACCTTCGGCACGCCGTAGACGAGGGTGGTGAGTCCGTCCAGCGACCAGTGGGAGTCGAGGCCCTCCAGGAGCAGCCGCAGCGACTCGCGGCCCTCGTCGTCCAGGGACGACAGCAGCTCGGTGTCGGCGGACTCCCGCACCAGCGTCCGCTGGTCGGCCGGGACCTGGGTGGTGATCCAGTTCTCGGCGCGGTCCAGGCGCGGCCGTACCTCGTCGAGGGAGGTGAGCGGCTGCGACGGGTCCAGGTCGGCCAGGATGCGCAGGGTCTGCTCGTCGTGCCCGGCGGTGATGTCCACGACCGACGCGAGCGTCCGGTACGGCAGCGGCCGCGGGGTGCGCGGCAGCTCGTGCGAGGCGACGCGTACCGCACGGGTGTGCGCGGCGGCATCGGCCGGCAGCACCGAGCCGTCGGCGACCTTGGACTCCAGCTTGTCCCACTCGTCGTAGAGCCGCTGGATCTCCTGGTCGAAGGCGATCTTGAAGGACTGGTTCGGCTTGCGGCGCGCGTACAGCCAGCGCAGCAGCTGCGGCTCCATGATCTTCAGCGCGTCGGCCGGGGTCGGGACCCCGCCCTTCGACGAGGACATCTTCGCCATGCCGCTGATGCCGACGAACGCGTACATCGGTCCGATCGGCTGCTCGGCGCCGAAGAGGTGCACGATCTGCCCGCCGACCTGGAAGGACGAGCCGGGCGAGGAGTGGTCGACGCCCGAGGGCTCGAAGATGACGCCCTCGAAGGCCCAGCGCATCGGCCAGTCGACCTTCCAGACCAGCTTGCCGCGGTTGAACTCCGACAGCTTGACGGTCTCGGTGAAGTCGTCCTCGGTGCAGACGTAGGTCAGCTCGGTCGTCTCATCGTCGTACGAGGTGACCGTGGTGAAGTCCTTGTTGCACGCGCCGCAGTACGGCTTGTACGGGAAGTACTCCGAGCCCTCGGCGCTGCCGTCGTCCTCGTTCGCCGCGCCGGAGCCCTCGGCGGCCTCCAGCTCGGCCTCGTCGACCTGCTTCTGCTGGGGCTTCTTGCCGCCCGGCTTCTGCTTGGTGCGGTACTGGTCGAGGACGGCGTCGATGTCGCCGCGGTGCTTCATCGCGTGCAGGACCTGCTCGCGGTAGGTGCCGGCCAGGTACTGCTCGGTCTGGCTGATCGGGTCGTACTCGACGCCCAGCTCGGCCAGTGCCTCGACCATGGCGGCCTTGAAGTGCTCGGCCCAGTTCGGGTACGCCGAGCCTTCGGGGGCGGGGACCGCGGTCAGCGGGCGGCCGATGTGCTGGGCGTGGGACTCCTCGGTGACGCCGGGGATGCCCTTGGGCACCTTGCGGTACCGGTCGTAGTCGTCCCAGGAGATCACGTGCCGGACCTCGAAGCCGCGGCGGCGGATCTCGTCGGCGACCAGGTGCGGGGTCATGACCTCGCGCAGGTTGCCCAGGTGGATCGGGCCGGAGGGGGAGAGTCCGGACGCGACGACTACGGCTTTGCCCGGGGCTCGGCGCTCCGCCTCGGCGATGACCTCGTCCGCGAAACGGGAGACCCAGTCGGTCTCGGTGCTGCTCTGGGCGCTCTGAGCCACGACACGTCCTTCTATCTCGAATGCTGGCTTCTCGCCATTCTCCCAGACGGAGCGGGACACTCCGGGGTTGCCCACGGGCCCCCTTTATCTCGGGAAACGGGACGGCCCCACGTGGGATACTCGGGGCTTGTCGGAACAACCAAGTGCAGCTTCAGGCACGACCTCACAGGAACGGCAGCTCATGGCCTCGGTCCCTTCCCTCGCTTCTTCGGTCAATCAGCGCGTCGCCGACGCCCTCGCCTCGGCTCTGCCGGAGGCCGGTGGCGCCGACCCGCTGCTGCGACGAAGCGACCGGGCCGACTTCCAGGCCAACGGCATCCTGGCGCTCGCGAAGAAGGCCAAGGCCAACCCGCGCGAGCTGGCGGCGACCGTGGTCGGCTCCATCCCCACCGGTGACCTGATCAAGGACATCGAGGTCTCGGGCCCCGGCTTCCTCAACATCACCGTCTCCGACCGGGCGATCATCGAGACCCTCGCCGCCCGCGCCGGCGACGACCGCCTCGGTGTCCCGTACGCCGCGAACGCGGGCACGACGGTCATCGACTACGCGCAGCCGAACGTCGCGAAGGAGATGCACGTCGGCCACCTGCGGTCCGCGGTCATCGGCGCGGCGATGGTGGAGATCCTGGAGTTCACGGGCGAGAAGGTGGTCCGGCGCCACCACATCGGCGACTGGGGCACCCAGTTCGGCATGCTCATCCAGTACCTGCTGGAGCACCCGCACGAGCTGGACCACAAGTCGGACGCGGAGGTCTCCGGCGAGGAGGCCATGTCCAACCTCAACCGCCTCTACAAGGCCTCGCGCGTGCTCTTCGACTCCGACGAGGAGTTCAAGACTCGGGCGCGGGCGCGTGTCGTCGACCTCCAGGCCGGCGACGAGCAGACCCTCGCCATGTGGCAGCGGTTCGTCGACGAGTCGAAGATCTACTTCTACTCCGTCTTCGACAAGCTGGACATGGACATCCAGGACGCGGACGTCGTCGGCGAGTCCGGCTACAACGAGATGCTGGTCGAGACGTGCAAGCTGCTGGAGGACTCGGGCGTCGCCGTCCGCTCCAACGGCGCGCTGTGCGTGTTCTTCGACGAGTACAAGGGCCCGGACGGCAACCCGACCCCGCTGATCGTCCAGAAGTCGGACGGCGGCTTCGGCTACGCCGCGACCGACCTGTCGGCGATCCGCGACCGCGTGGGGAACCTGAAGGCGGACACCCTCATCTACGTGGTCGACGCCCGCCAGTCGCTCCACTTCAAGATGGTCTTCGAGACGGCCCGTCGCGCGGGCTGGCTGAACGACGGGGTCAAGGCCGTGCAGCTGGCCTTCGGCACGGTCCTCGGCAAGGACGGCAAGCCCTTCAAGACCCGTGAGGGCGAGACCGTCCGGCTGGTGGACCTCCTCGACGAGGCCGTGGAGCGGGCGACCTCCGTGGTCCGGGAGAAGGACAGGGACCGCGGGTTCCTCAGCGAGCAGGAGATCGTCGAGAACGGCCTCCAGGTCGGCATCGGCGCGGTCAAGTACGCGGACCTCTCCACCTCCGCCGCGCGCGACTACAAGTTCGACCTGGACCAGATGGTCTCGCTGACCGGTGACACGTCCGTGTACCTCCAGTACGCGTACGCACGGATCCGGTCCATCCTGCGCAACGCGGGCGACCGTTCCCCGGCCGCCCACCCGGAGCTGGAGCTGGCCCCGGCCGAGCGCGCGCTGGGCCTGCACCTGGACCAGTTCGGCGAGCTGATCGCCGAGGCGGCCGCGGAGCACGCCCCGCACAAGGTGGCCGCGTACCTGTACCAGCTGTCCTCGCTGTTCACGACGTTCTACACCGAGTGCCCGGTCGTGAAGCCGGAGCCGGAGCTCGTCGTCGGCGAGAACCGCCTGTTCCTGTGCGACCTGACCGCCCGCACGCTCAACAAGGGCATGTCCCTCCTGGGGATCCGTACTCCCGAGCGTCTCTGACCCTGTTCGCGGGGCGCACGCCTCCGTACGATCGGCCTTCCCGTCCTGACGGCAGGGGAGGCCGATCGTGAACGGTTCACAGGGTGTGCAGGTGCATGGGCAGGGGCAGGGTTTACCGCTGGCGCGCGCCGCGCTGAGAGTGCTGACCGGCGCGGGGGGAGGCACCCCGGCGCAGTCCGCCCTCCGGGCGCGGATACGGGTCCACGTGGAGGACCGGCTGCGCGGTGGCGCGCTGGGCATCGCGCTGCTGACGAAGTTGCGCGACGAGCCGGGTGACGCGTCCACGGCCATCGCCGTGCCGGTGCTGGCGGACGAGATCTCCCGCGACCCGGCATTCGGGGACGTCCTGAACGACCTGCTGGAGCAGCTGCTCGGCGGCCCGGCGGCCGTGGCGGCGTACGGGGTCCCGCCCGGCGGCGGCGGGGCGGGCGCCTCCAGCTCGCTGGGGTCGATCGGACTGGGCTCGGTGACGGCGAACCAGTTCGCGTTCCAGCCGCAACAGGCCCCGCAACAGCCTTCGGGGCCACCGGCGCCCGTGGCGCCCCAGGTGGTGGTCATCCCGCCGATGCCCGGGTACCGGCCGTACCGGTCGAGCGCGTGGCTGGTCTTCATGCTCGGGCTGCCGCAGTTCGCGTTCTTCTTCCTCTTCGCCTTGCTCGGGGTCCGGCTCGGGGTTCCGGTGGCCTACGGCTCCTTCTCCTTCGTCCTGGGGATCGTTTCACTGCTGCTGGCCCTCTTCGGCCTCATCCGCGGGCTGTTCCTGTTCCGCGGCCCGTCCAGCGTGCTGGTCTACGCGGGCACGGCGCTGAACCTGCTCGTCGTGGTCGTACTGACTCTCGGCGCGGGATTCGGCGGAATCTTCAGGATCAGTTTCTGAACCGGTCGTTCGTGAACCGGTCGTTCCTGAACCGGTCCCACCAGTGGGGGCGGGGCTTCGGCGGCCGCCTGTGTCGAGGTCGCGCCGCTTGCGCGAGAAAGGTGCCGTTCGGGACTCGAAAGTCCGTCACGGCACCTCTCTCGCTCTCGCTCTCGTTCGCTCTCGTTTTCAGCGCGTGGTCCCACCTCGCGCAGTGGGTCAGTGGCTGATCGGGTAAGAGTGTCGGCCCGTCGCGTCGTCGATCTCCGAGTGGGCCTTCTGCAACATCTGGGACGCAAGATCCATGAGCGCGCGAGCGCCTGCGATCTCTTCCCCGACCCGCAGCTGCTCCGGGTCGGAGGGGTGGCGCATGGCGTAGCCGTGCGCCCTCATCTCGGAGCCGTCACCGAGCCTGACCATGGCCGCCGCGCTGGTGCGGTGGCCTTCCTCGGTGAATTCGAGCTCCACGTGCCACCCGACGAGTGTGGGCATGGTGCATCACCTCCAGGGGGTCACCCTTGCCTCCAGGGTGCGCCCGGGGCGGCGGGAACGCGAGCGGGGGCTTCGGGGGGGGGCCGGGTCCCGGTGGGGCGGGGTCGGTGGTGTGTCCGGGGGCGTCCCGTCAGTCCACTGTCCTTCCGTGTCGGGTCGGTCCGTCAAGGGCGCTCCCTGCGGTCGCGTCGCTGCGCGATGGCCTTCGGCCACCCTTGACCGACCGCCCCGCCCCGGAAAGACAACAGACTGCCGGGAAACCCCCGAAGGAATGGCCGGGAGGATACCGGGCAGGGACGGGCCCTCAGCGATGCCGACCGGTGTTCTTGGCCGGTCCTGTTCCCGTCCCGGGACCACCACCCCCGGCCATGACGACAGGGCGCGCCAGATCGCTACGCGCTCCCCTCGGCTTGGCGTCACCGGACCGCCTGTGGCCGGACATAAGCCGCCCAAACATCATCCACGGACGGCTATTTCGGCGTCTGCGGCCTGTTCCGGAGCAATGAACGGGCGATGGAGACGAAAAGCGGGCGAGACGGAGCCTGATGCCGAACTTTCCAACCTCTCACTCCGGCAAGGGCCCTTGTGGGTCCCGATTGGTTGCCAAAAGGGACAAACAGGCCGCAGGCGCCCTATCGGAGGGGTTGGTGCCGGTCTTGGGCGGCTTATGTCCAACCCCAGACGGCCGCCGGACGCTGAGGCATGAGAAGCGCGTAGCGATCTGAGGCGCCCCCCGGCCCGGCCGGGGCTCGATGGTCCTGGCGAGGCCGGATGCGGCTGAACCGGATGGCAAGGTCCGCATCCCTGACGCACCCATGGGCTTGCCTGTCCCCCGTGACCGTTCCTTCGGGGGCTTCCCGGCAGTCTTATGGCATTCCGGGGCGGGCCGGGCAGTCAAGGGTGGAGCGCAGCGACATCGCGAAGCGACGCGACCGCAGGGAGCGCCCTTGACGGCCCGGACCGACACGGAAGGACAGTCGACTGCCGGGAAACCCCCGAACTCCCTCTGACACCGGACAACGAGACCCCGCCAGCCGGCGATCCCGACCACCACCCCCGACCCCGAACGACGAGACCCCGCCCCGCCCACCCCCGAGTGCCTTCGTCGTACCGTCTGCTCGTGACCATCGCCGAGCCCAGCGCCCCCAGCGCCCCCGACGCCGAGCTCTACATCGACCGGGTCGAGGCCGCCGACGACGGCGAAGTCAGCGTCGTCGTGCGCTGCATCGAGGGGCCCGTGCGGCTCGGGGCCCGCTTTCGCAGCATCCCCGGGTCGGCCGCCGAGATCGACCTCCAAGTGATCCGCATCCTCTTCTACCGGCGGTCCGTCACCTTCCTCGACCCCGTCTGCACCGCCATGGTCACCCTCCGGGGCTCCGGCGCGCTCCACCTCCACGAGGCCGTCTTCCGGACCATCCGGGGCGTCAACCCCGCCCGCCCATGAGGCGCGCCGGTCAAGGCATTTGCCCCTGCTTGCGCGGACGTGGAGGCTGTGGGGAGCGAACGTGCGTACGGGGGAGGCTTGTGGTGACCGAGAGCAAGAGCGGATCCGGGCGGCTGGTCGGGGTGTTACTGGCCGTCCTGTCGCTGATACCGGCGCTGGTCTGCGGGCTGCTGTTCACGGTGGGGCTGCCGGACGGCATCCGGCGGTACGAGGACTACGCCGCCGCCCGGCCTTGTCCCGCCGGCGACTGCATCCGTACCCTCCCCCTCGCCGTCGACCACACGGTGGTCAAGAAGGGCAAGGGCGGCAAGTTCGAGGCGACGCTCTCCAGCCCGGACGCCTGGACGGCCGTCGTGCGGTTCGGGGACCCCGGGCCGCTGCTCTCGCGGCTGGAGCCCGGCGATCAGGTGTCCGCCACCGTGTGGCGCGGCCGGATCATGACCGTCGCCAAGGAGGACATCCGGCAGGGCACCGCCGACGAGCCCCGCGACGACGCCCAGATCGGCGCGGGCCTCGCCACCTTCACGGGGCTGCTCGCCGCCCTCGGGCTCGGTTTCGCGGCCGCCTGGCTGGCCGGGGCCGGCGGGCGCGGGCCGTGGACGTGGCGGGCGCTCGGGATGCCCCTGCTCATCGGCTCGGCGCTGGCCTGTCTCGGAGTTGCCGTCGCCGCCTACCTGATCGGGCTTCCCTGGTGGGCCGTTCCCGTGGTCGCGGTGCCGTTCGTGGCGTACGCCGCCCTCCGGCTCCACCGGTACCGGCTGCGGCGAACGGCCCCGCAGACCGCGGAGTGACAGATTCCTCCGCCGCTCCGTGAACCCCCGCCCGGCCCCTGCCTACCCTGCCCGGCATGGGTAGGAACAGGAAGCCGAGATGGTGGCAGGTCTGGTCACGGGTCTGGCGGGCCGGGCTCCCCGCCGGGTCGGCGCACGTCTGGCCGTTGCGCTGACCCGGCCGCCGGGGTGCGGGGCGGCGCCCCGGCCCGCCCCTCCCTCAGTCGATGCCCTGCGCGAAGCGGAAGAAGCGGTTCGGGTCGTAGGCGCGCTTGACCGAGCGGAGGCGGGAGTAGTTCCGGCCGTAGTAGGCGTCGCGCCAGTTGGTCAGGGCCGGGTCCATGTAGTTCTGGTACGACTGGTGCAGCGAGGCCGCGTACGGCTCCACGGTGTTGAAGCCCCTGTCGACCCAGGCCTGGCCCCGGTCCTTGTCCTCCTGCGTGAGGCTCGGGCTGGTCAGGCCCACCGAGTACCCCGCGTTGAAGAGCGAGTCGCGGTGCACGAAGGCCGTGGCCGTCGGGGCGACGTCGTTGACCTTGCCCGCGTAGGCGAAGAGGCCCAGGAAGCGGAACTGGCCCGGCCGGAAGTCGGCCGTGAAGGCCGCCAGGGCCGCCTCGGCGTTGGCGCGGGTCCAGCCGCGGGCGAAGAAGTTGTTGCGGCCCAGGGAGTAGTTGTCGCGCGTCAGCTGCGCCTCGGGCGAGTAGCCGATCCGGTGGCACTGGTCGACGGTCTTCGTGCCGCAGCCGAAGACGTTCATCATCGCCTCGCGGTACGGCGCTTCGACGACCGTGCGCGAGGTCGTGGGCCGGCCGGCGGCCGCGACGAGCTGGTCGAGGACCCGGTCGGCGTCGGCCTTCGGGCCGGCGTAGCCGCCGGTGAGGACGACGTACGGCTCGGTGCCCTGCGGGGCGTCCGTGGAGAGCAGGAACAGCAGCTCCGCGGAGAGCTCGCGGGGCGCGGTCGCGATCCAGTCCTGCCAGGCCAGGATCACCTGGACGGCGTCCGACCAGGCGAAGTTGAGGTTGTACGTGGTGAGCGAGGGGATCTGGGCCGGCTGCACCTCGAAGTCGGTCACGACGCCGAAGTTGCCGCCGCCACCGCCGCGCAGGCCCCAGTACAGGTCCGGGTTCTCGGTCTCCGAGGCCCGTACGGTCCGCCCGTTGGCCAGGACGACGCGGGCCGACACCAGCCGGTCGGCGCCCATGCCGAACTTGCGGGTGGCGTAGCCGAGGCCGCCGCCCTGGAGCCAGCCGCCGACCGCGACGGTGGGACACGTGCCGGCCGCCACCTGGATGTCGTACGGGGCGAGGGAGTTGAGGACGTCGACGCCCTGGCTGCCCGGTCCCAGGTGGACGGTGTCGCCGGGGCGGACGTGGTTGAGCTTCGAGACGTCGATGACCAGGCCCGGCGTGGTCGAGTAGCCGGCCTGGCTGTGGCCGCCGCTGCGCACCGCGGGGGCGAGGCCGTAGTCCTGGGCGAACCGGATGCACGCGGCCACGTCGGCCTCGCTGGTGCAGTAGGCGATGGCCTGCGGGTGGATCACGTCGAACTGGGCCAGCTGCAGCTGCTTGGCCGTCTCGTACGTGGCGTCACCGGGCAGGACCAGCCGGCCTGACAGCCGGCCCTGCAGGATCTTCCACGGGGTGGCGCCGGCAGCCTGCGCCAGCATCAGGCCACCGGTTCCGGCGGTCAGTGCGGCGGCCGCCCCGACGCTGGCACCGGCGCGTATGAGCGAGCGTCTGCTGAGCACGTGAACCACACTCCGTTCAGTCCTGGCACCCAGGACGAGGCTTTCGGTCGAGTGCGTGCAGCCTCGGTCAGGAACGCACGGTTCCCGCCACGACTATCCGGAATCCGTCACTACCCGGCGGTGCACCCGGGCCGAGCTGACGTACTCGGTCCGCGGCCCGCAAGTTGGCCGAGGGGCGCCGCCTACGGTGACGCCCCGACCGACGAGCAGGGTGCAAGGAGGGGTGACGTCCGCATGGGCAGTGCGCGCAGGCCGTACGTCCTGTTGTCCGCCGCGATGAGCGTGGACGGGCGGCTCGACGACGCGAGCCCCGACCGGCTGCTGCTGTCGTCCCCGGAGGACTTCGACCGGGTGGATGCCGTGCGGGCGTCCTGTGACGCGCTGCTGGTGGGCGCGAGCACCGTACGGAAGGACAATCCGCGGCTGCTGGTGGGCGATCCGCGGCGGCGGGCCGCCCGGGTCGACCGCGGCGCACCGGCGGATCCGCTCAAGGTCACCGTCACCGCGTCGCCCTGGCTCGATCCCGGGCTGCGCTTCTGGCACTGCGGCGGCGAGAAGCTGGTGTTCACCGTGGACGCGAGCGCCGGGCCGCTGCGCGCGGCCCTCGGCGGTCTCGCCGAGGTGGTGGGCACCGGGCCGGAGCTGGACTGGGCGCGGGTGCTCGACGTGCTCGGGCGGCGCGGTGTCGGGCGCCTGATGGTGGAGGGCGGCACGTCCGTGCACACGCAGCTGCTCGCCCTGGACCTGGCCGACGAGCTGCAGGTTGCCGTGGCCCCGCTGCTGGTGGGCCAGGAGGGTGCGCCGCGGCTGGTGGGCGGGGCCGAGTTCCCGGGCGGGCCGGCCGCGCGGATGAGACTGCTGGACGCGCGGGTGGCGGGCGACGCCGTCGTACTGCGCTACGCGCCGAAGGAGCGTGCCCTGTGACCCCGCTGTACCTGTCGGACGAGGAGTGGATGCGCCGGGCGATCGCCCTGTCGCGGCTGTGCCCGCCCAGCCCGGGCGCGTACTCGGTGGGTGCGGTGCTCGTGGACGGCGCCGGGATGGAGCTGGCGTACGGGTACAGCCGCGAGGGCGACCCGAGCGTGCACGCGGAGGAGTCGGCGCTGGCCAAGCTCGCGCCGGGCGATGACCGCCTGAGTGGGGCGACGCTCTACTCGACGCTGGAGCCCTGCTCGGAGCGGCGCTCGCGGCCGGATCCGTGCGCCCGTCTGGTGATCGCGGCCGGGGTGCGCCGGGTGGCCATCGCCTGGCGGGAGCCGGCGCTGTTCGTGGCGGCGTGCACGGGCGTGGCCGATCTGCGCGCGGCCGGGATCGAGGTCGTGGAGCTGGCGCGGCTGGCCGGGGAGGCCCGGAAGGCCAACGCACACCTGTGGACGGCGGGGCCGGGGAGTTGACGTACTCGCGCATGCGGCGTTGTCCGCGCGGCTCGTGGCGCAAAAAGTGGGCACCGCTAGCTCGCACTCATCCGGAGGTATTTTTCAATGTCTGAGCCGCTCCGCGTCGCAGTCATCGTCGCAAGTGTCCGTGACGGCCGGTTCGGCCCGGTCATCGCCAACTGGTTCACCGGTGTCGCGCGTGAGCGGCAGAGCCTGGACATCGACGTGATCGACCTGATCGAGCACGACCTGCCGAACCGGCTGTCGCAGTCGCCGGACCTGGAGGTCCAGGCGCAGCTTTCCGCGGTGTCCCCGCGGCTGGCCGCCGCCGACGCGTTCGTCGTCGTCACCCCGGAGTACAACCACTCCTACCCCGCCTCGCTCAAGTCGCTGATCGACTGGCACACCACCGAGTGGCACGCCAAGCCGGTCGGCTTCGTCGGCTACGGCGGCCTCGCGGGCGGCATGCGCGCCGTCGAGCACCTGCGCCAGATCTTCGCCGAGACCCACTCGGTGACGGTCCGCGACACCGTCGGTTTCCACGGCCCGTGGGGCCAGTTCGACGAGGCGGGCAACCTCATCGACCCGACCGAGGCGGAGGCCGCGGCCAAGACCCTCCTGGACGCCCTTGAGTGGTGGGGTACCGCGCTGAAGGACAAGAAGGCCCAGAAGCCGTACGGCGGCTGAGCGCCGACCCACCACGCCCGGCCCGGCCCACCCTCCCGGGGTGCACCGCAGCTCCAGGAGGAACGATGAGTCCGCACACGACCTCTGCCCGGCCCACCGCCCCGCACCGGGCCCCGTCACACAAAGGCGCGACCGGACCGGCCGCCCCCGAGGAGGGGGGGTCGGTCCGGGGTGTGATCACGGCCATCTCCCTGCTCGGGATGCTGGTGGTGGGGCAGTTGTACGTGGCGATCCCGCTGCTGCCCGACATAGGGCGGGCCTGGGGGGTGGACCAGGCGTCGGCCACCTGGGCCACCTCGGCGTACGCGGTGACGTACGCGATCGTCTCGCTGTTCAGCGGGCCGCTGGCCCGGCGGTTCGGCACCCGGACGGTGCTGGTGGCCGGGGTGAGCGCGCTGGCGGTGGCGACCGCGTGCGTGCCGCTGGCGGACTCCTTCGGCGCGGGGCTGGCGCTGCGGGCCGGACAGGGGGTGTTCGCCGGCGTGTACGTACCGCTGGTCTACGCGTACCTGAACACGCACATGCCGGCTTCGAAGCTGCCGACCGCGCTGACGATCGTCTCCGCCTGCATGGCGGGGACCATCGTCGCGGGTCAGGTGGAATCGCAGCTGCTGGCCGCCGTCGTCGGCTGGCGGGGCACGTTCTGGGTGACCGCGCCGCTGCTGCTGGTGGGCGCGCAGATCCTGCGCCGGGTGCTGTCGTCCCAGGATCCGGCGCGGGCCACGGCCGGCGGCGCCTCCGGAGGGGCTGCCGCGCCGGCGGATCGCGGAGCCACCCGGCGGATGTGGCTGCGGCTGCTGCCCCTGTACATCGTCGGGCTCACCTGCTCCAGCACCCTGACCGCCGTTTACACGAGTGTGCAGCTCTACGGTCCGGCCTCGCTGGTCGGTGACGGCCAGGCGATGCTGACGCTGCGGGCCACGGCCATCCCGGCGCTGGTGCTGGGCGTGCTGGTGGCCCCGCTGCTGAGCCGGATCCCGGCCCGCACGCGCGGTGCCGGGGCGTTCGCCGTGGCGGCTACGGGGATCTGCGGCGCCGGGCTGTTCGGCGGTACGGCCGCCGGGCTGGCCGGGGCGATGTTCGTGTTCATGCTGGGCCTGGCGGCGATCGGTCCTGCCGTGGTGCAGGAGATCGGCGCGACGGCGGGCGTGGCCCACGGAGTCACCGCCACGGCCCTGTACGGGTTCACGCTCAACATCGGCGGCGGGGTGGGCGCACAGGTCCCGCTCGCGTTCGGCGAGGTCAGGGGTGTCGGGCTGTTCATGTCCGCGCTGCTGGGCTGCTGCGTGGTGCTGCTGGTCGTGACCGGCCGCCGCCGGCGCCGGGCGGCGTACGTGACGGACTAGAGCCGGCGCCCTCGATGGGGCGCCGGGCACGGAACAGGATCAACTCAAAGGCCCCGGCAGTCGAAAACCGGAAACGAGCGGGGGCGGTCGAAAGGGAGTGCATCTCGTCATGACGAACATCGCTGTCATCTACTACTCGTCCACCGGCTCCACCCACAAGCTCGCCGAGGCCGCCGCCACCGCGGCCGAGAAGGAGGGCGCGGAGGTCCGCCTGCTGCGGGTCGCCGAGATCGCCCCGAACGGCGAGGCCGCGAGCCGCGACGGCGCATCCGACTTCCAGAACGCCACCAAGGACATCCCCGTGGTGACCCTCGCGGACCTGGAGTGGGCGGACGGCATCCTGATCGGCACCCCGGTGCACTTCGGTCTCGCCGCCCCGCAGCTGATGCACTTCATCAACTCCACGTCGAAGCTGTCGATCGAGGGCAAGCTGCTGAACAAGGCGGTCTCCGCCTTCGCGTCCGGCTCGGCGGCCCACGGCGGCCAGGTCTCCGCGATCCTCGCCCTGCACAACGCGATCACCCACTGGGGTTCGCTCATCGTCTCCACCGGTTCGACCGACCCGGTCCTCTACAAGCCGAAGAACGGCAACCCGTACGGCGCCTCCGCCGTGGTCGGCGGCAACCCGGGCCAGGTCCCGGAGGAGAACCTGGAGGCCGCGGCCTTCCAGGCGCGCCGTACGCTCGAGGTCGCCTCCGTGATCAAGACGCTGGACGCCCGGTGATCGACAACGGGCTCGCCACGGCGTACCTGGCCCGGATCGGCGCCTCGCGCCCCGCGAAGGCGGACCTGGCGGCGCTGGCCGAGCTGACCGAGCGGCACGTGCTGACCGTGCCGTTCGAGAACCTCGACTACCACCTCGGCCAGGAGATCCACCTGGACGAGCGGGCCGTCGACAAGATCGTGCACCAGGGCCGCGGCGGTGCCTGCTACGAGGTGAACCCGGCCTTCGGGATGCTGCTGGAGGCCCTCGGCTTCCAGGTGGAGATCCTCTCGGCGCGGGTCCACCGGCCGGGCGGGCTCGGCGCTCCGCTGGGCCACCTGATGCTGCGTGTGACGGTCGACGGGTCGGCGTACCTGGTGGACGTGGGCTTCCGGCGCAACGCGCGCCGGCCGCTGCTGCTGGGCACCGAGGAGGTGCAGTACGACCCGCAGGGCGCGTTCGCCTTCGGGCCGGAGCGGCAGGGCGAGTTCGACCTGTTCCTGGACGGCGATCCGATGTACCGGGTCGACGGCCGGGCGCGTGAGCTGGGTGAGTTCCGGCCGTCGCTGTGGTGGTTCCGCACCTGCCCGGACTCGCCGTTCATGCAGGACGTGTTCTGCTCGCTGCCGACGGTCGAGGGCCGGATCACGCTGAAGGGCCACACGCTGACCAAGCGCGTCCACGGCGAGTTCACCGTGGAGCACCTCGCCGACGACACCGAGGTGTTCGAGGCCTACCACAAGCACTTCGGAATGACGCTGGACCGGCTGCCCGACGAGCCGGTACGCCCCGAGGGCTCGCCCGGCATCGCCGTCGAGTAGCCGCGGGCCCCCACCCCGTGTCCCCACCGCCCCTCCCCGACGCGTGCCGCCGGATCCCCACTCCTTCGCGGTGCGCGCTCCACCTCCCCCGCCTCCGCCAGGTATCTCCTTCCCCCCTCCCAGGAGTCACCATGACCACACTCGTCACGGCACCGGCCGAACTGCCCGATGCGTTCCTGCGCGCTTTCAACGCCCGCGACATAGAGGCGATCGACAGCCTCTTCGAGCCCGGGGCGGTACGCGTGCTGACCCCTGGCGAGGTCGTCACGGGCGAGGGCCGGCGCGATGCGACCCGCAGCTTCATGTCACTCGGCATTCCGATGAAATTGACGGTGCGCCACTGCTACGAATACGACGACTTGGCGCTTCTGCTGTGTGACTATCTGATCAAGGGCGTCAAGCCGGACGGAACTTCCGTCCTCCACGAAGGCACGGCCACGGATGTGGTGCGCCGCGGCGCGGACGGATCCTGGCGTTATGCCATTGACAACCCGCCGGGAACCGACCGCGAAAGCGCGAAGCCCTGAATCCCACAAGACAAGAGAGATTGAAGAGCCGATGACCAACGTCGCGATCGTCTACTACTCGGCCACCGGAAACATCCACAAGCTCGCGGTGGCCGCCGCCGAGGCCGCGGAGAAGGCCGGCGCCCAGGTCCGGCTGCGCCGGGTCGCCGAAATCCAGGAAGCCACCATCGCGCCCAACTTCTCGGAGTGGACCGAGGCGTTCCAGGAGCACGTCGGCGGCAGCAGCCGCGAGGTCGAGATCGCCACGCAGGACGACCTCGACTGGGCCGACGCGGTCATCTGGGGCACCCCGGGCCGCTACGGCGCCATGGCCGGCCCGCTCAAGCACTTCATCGACCAGACCTTCGAGCTGCACGCCCGCGGCGGACTGAAGAACAAGGCCATGTCCTCGTTCACGTCCACGGGCACCCAGCACGGCGGCCAGGAGTCCACCGTCCTGTCGCTGTCGAACGTCTTCTACCACTGGGGCGCGATCATCGTGCCCCCGGGCGTCACCGACCCGATCATGGTGGCGCCGAGCAACGGCAACCCGTACGGCGTGAGCGCCACGTCCGGGCTCCAGGCCGTCCCCGGCCTGCTCGCCCAGAACGTGACCGAGGACAACCTCAAGGCGGTCGGCTACCAGACCGTCCGCACCCTCCAGGTCGCCGAGGCGCTCAAGCAGGGCCTCAACAAGTAACACCCCCTGCAACCAGCGAGAACAGCAGGAACAGCAACGCACCGGCACCGGAAAGGCCCGTAGCGGGAGCATCCGCTACGGGCCTTTTCTCGCGCACGCCACAGTGAATTCCCGCCATTTCGATGGCTCGATTCCGTCGAGCTGACACAGTCAAACAACCGCCATTGGGCCCGGGCATTCTTGGTGAGAACTTGAACACATGCTCCGGATTCCCAAGAACAAGACGCCGCTCTACCTCGGCCTGGTGGCCGAGGAGGCTGCCGCCCAGTTCGGCGCCAACACCATCACGCTCGACCGCACCATGGACGCCCTCCCCGAGGTCGGCCAGGTCCTGACGGTCGCCCAATTCGCCGACCTGATCGCCGAGATGGCAAACCGCCTGTGGGCCAGTGGTATCCGGCCCAGCGAACACGTCGTCATCCACAAGACCAACAACTTCGACATCACCCTCTTCGCGTGCGCCGCGTCCCGTATCGGCGCTGTCCCGGTGATGCTCTCCGCGCACCTCGACGGGGAGACCATCAACGCGCTTCTGCAGCGGCTGCCTTCACCGACGCTGCTGACGGACGCCGCGAAGCTCACGGGCTCGCTGGCCGCCTCGCCGCTCGCCGAACTCACCGCGCGGGTCATCTCGGTGACCGAGCCGGTCGAGGGCGCGATCTCGCTCTCCGACCTGGCCGGCGCCCCCGAGCGCACGGCGGTGACGCTGCACCCCGACTCGCACGCCATCATGACCCACACCTCGGGCACCACCGGCATCCCCAAGCTCGTGGTGCACTCGGCCCGCTCGATCGGTGCCCGCCACCGCTGGCAGAACATCCCCGTACGCCTGCTGCGCCAGCGCGAGCCGATCCTGATGCACGTCTCCTACGTCCACTCGCGGATGTACCCCGGCATCGCGTCCATGATGCTGAACAACAAGCCGATGGTCTTCCTTGACGACGCCGAGCCCGCGAAGGTCGCGGACGCGATGGTCAAGTACCGTCCGGGCGTCTTCGAGACGCACCCGAACTCCTTCCTGGAGTGCGAGTCGATCCTCGACGACCCGCGCAAGCCGTTCAAGACGGTGCGCTTCTACAACTCCACCTTCGACGCCATCCACCCGGGCACGATGGACAAGTTCCTGCGGGCCTCGGAGCGCAAGAACCCCGTCTTCCTCCAGGTCTACGGCCAGAGCGAGTGCGGCCCGCTGGTGGGGCGCCCGTACACCCGCAAGACCGTCATGCAGGCCGACGGCCGCTGCCAGGGCTACTCCACGCCCGGCATCACCAAGTACCGCCTGGTGTCACGCAACGGCAAGCCCGTCACCCACGACAACCCCGGCTACATCGACGTGCAGACCTCGGGCCGGGCCCTGACCTACTACGGCGAGGGCGAGCGCTTCGAGAAGCAGCTCGACGGCGAGTGGTGGCGCGGCGGCGACATCGGCTACCGCACCAAGTGGGGCTGCCTGCACCTGCTGGACCGCGAGGTCGACCAGATCCCGACGATCCACTCGACCCTCGAGGTCGAGGACACCGTCCTGCACCGGCTGCCCGAGCTCACCGAGCTCATCATCGTGCCGGGCCCCGAGCAGGAGCCCGTGCCGGTCGTCTGCACCAAGGACGACGCCCCCCTGGACCTGGCCCGCTGGAAGCGCGCCATCGCCGACCAGTCCACGATGGCCGACCCCATCCAGATGAAGCTCGGCGAACTGCCGCGCACGGCCACCGCCAAGATCAAGCGCCTCGAGCTGGCCCGCCGGCTGGCCGACCAGGTGACCCACGAACTGGCCTCCTGAGCGAAGGCGCGCCCCGCACTCCACCGCACACCGAACACGGCCCACCAACCCCCGACCCGACCCCGGGAGCTGTACACCATGTCAACCACCCAGAACCAGGAAGGCCGGCGCAAGCACCTCGGCCTCACCCTGGCGCTGCTCGCCTTCGCCCAGCTGATCATCTCCATCGACTACAACATCGTCTACGTGGCCCTGCCCGACATCGGCAGCGGTCTCGGCTTCTCCGCCCAGACCCTGCAGTGGGTCGTCAGCGCCTACGCCGTCGCCTTCGGCGGGTTCCTGCTCCTGGGCGGCCGTGCCTGTGACCTGTTCGGCCCGCGCCGCATGTTCGTCCTGGGCCTGGCCCTCTACGCCGGCTCCTCCCTGCTCGGCGGCCTCGCCGGCACCCCCGAGGTGCTGATCGCCGCCCGCGCGATCCAGGGCATCGGCGGCGCCTTCCTCTTCCCGGCGACCCTCACCCTGGTCTCCACCAGCTTCGCCGAGGGCAAGGAGCGCAACCGCGCCTTCGCCGTCTGGGGCACCGCCGGTGGCAGTGGCATGATCGTCGGCTCGCTGCTCGGCGGCGTGCTCACCCAGTCCCTCGGCTGGGAGTCCGTCTTCTACGTCAACGTGCCGCTGGCCGGCATCGCCGCGCTGCTCGCCTTCCCGCTCATCAAGCCGGACGCCGCCCGCAACGCCGGCCGCAGCTTCGACCTGCTGGGCGCCCTGACCTCCACGGTCGGCATCACCGCGATCGTCTTCGCCCTGGTCCAGGGTCCCGAGTCCGGCTGGGCCTCCAGCGAGGTCCTCGGCGCCCTCGCCATCGGCGTGGTCCTGCTCATCGCCTTCTTCGTCATCGAGAAGAAGTCCGCGGACCCGCTGCTGCCGCTGTCGCTCTTCAAGAACCGCAACCTCACCACCGCGGTGGGCGTGACCTTCTTCTACATGGCCACCTTCGGCACCCTGCTGTACTTCCTCACCGTCTACTTCCAGGGCGTCCACGGCTACAGCCCGCTGGAGACCGGCGTCGCCTTCCTCGTCCCGATGGTCGCCATCGCCATCGGCGCCCAGACGGCCGGTGGCCTCGCCACCAAGCACGGCATCCGCGCCATCATGGTCGGCGCCATGGTCATCGGTGTCATCGGCACCGCGATCGTCGGCATCACCATGGCCACCGACGCCTCGTACTGGGCCCTCGTGCCCGGCCTGATCATCATGGGCCTCGGCCAGGGCGCCGGCTACACCCTGATGTTCGGTGCCGCCGCCATCGGCATCGCCCCCGAGGAGCAGGGCATCGCCTCCGGTGTCGCCTCCACCACCCAGCAGATCGGTGGCGCCGTCGGCCTCGCCGTCCTGGTCGCCATCGCCAACTCCGGCCTGGAGGGTCAGACGGGTGACGCGCTGCGCGCCGCCACCACCGACGGCATCCAGAAGGCGGTCTTCATCGCCGCCGCCGGCATCGTGATCACCGGCCTGATCGCCCTGGGCCTGAAGAAGCCCGAGCAGAAGGCGCAGACCGCGCCCGTCGCCGAGCGCGAGTCACAGACCGCCGGAGTCTGATCCGGCAGCTCCACGCAGCGCACGGCGAAAGCCCCCACCCCGCCGGGTGGGGGCTTTCGCCGTTGCGCTGTGTCCGGGCGGGCAGGCCGGCGGGCTGGCGGGCCGCCGGGCCGCAACGGCCGCTGGGGGGTGTCCCGGAATCGGGACACCCCCCAGCGGTACGGGGTCGGGCGGGTGCTACACGGAGGCCAGCAAGGCCTCCGCGGAGTCGGGCAGTTCGCGCCCCAGCAGGGACCGCAGCCGCGGGTAGGCCGCGGCGTCGCCGGCGAGGATCCCGCCGAGCAGGCTGTCCCCCGCCGAGTCGAGGACGAGCTTGGCGTACACCTCCCCGCCCGCGGATTCCCGTACGAATTCCAGCGCGCCCGGGGTCTGCGCGTGGGCGTCGCCGAAGGAGGCGACGTCCACACCCATCAGCTTGAGCTTCGTGGACATGTCGGCGCCCGGGAAGCGGGCCGGGCCCTCGCCGAGCAGCTGGGAGACGACGGCCTCCGCCATCCGGTAGCCCGGGGCCACCAGGCCGTAGCAGCGGCCCTCGACGGCCGCGCACTCGCCGATGGCCCAGACGTACGGGTCCGGGGTGCGGCAGTGGTCGTCGACGAGGAAGCCGCCCCGCTCGCCGCGCGGCAGGTCCGCGGGACCGGCCAGGGAGTCCTGGGGCCGCACGCCGGCGGAGAAGACGACGAGGCCCGTCTCGATGGACGTACCGTCCGCGAAGACCAGGCGGGCCACGCGGCCGTCGGCGCCCGCCTCGATGTGGCTGGTCGCCACGCCCAGGTGGGTGGTGACTCCGAGCCCGGTGACGAGCCGGTCGAGGACGCGGCCGCCGCCCTCGTCGACCTGGACGGGCATCAGCCGCGGGGCCATCTCCACGACGTGCGGGGAAAGTCCCAGCAGCCGGAGGCCGTTGGCGGCCTCCAGCCCGAGGAGGCCGCCGCCGATCACCACGCCGGTGGTGGTGCGGGTGGCGGCCTCACGGATGGCTTCGAGGTCGTCGAGGGTGCGGTAGACGCAAACGCCGGGCAGTTCCCGGCCGGGGACGGGCGGGACGAAGGGCACCGATCCGGTGGCCAGGACGAGTGCGTCGTAGGGGACGAGGGCGCCTGACTCGAGGGTGACGGTGCGGCGCTCGCGGTCAACGCCGACGGCCCTGGTGGAGGTGTGGAACTCCACCAGGGCGTCGTCGAACAGGGCCGGCTTCACCAGGCTCAGCTCGGCCGGGGTCTTGTCGTCGAGGGCGGACGAGAGCCTGACCCGGTCGTAGGCGGGGTGTCTGTCCTCTCCGAGGACCACCACCCGCCAGGTTCCGTGCCGGTCGCGGGAGCGGAGCTCCTCGACGAGGCGGTGGCCGGTCATTCCGTGGCCGATGACGACGAGGGTGCGGGTGGTCATACTCGGTGTCCTTTGCGGGGTGAGGGCCTCCGCGCCGGTTCAACTGCCGGTCGCGGCAGCGCTGGTGGAGGCCAGGGCGGTGCAGATGGACTCCACCTGACGGGCGCAGCCACCGCAGCCGGTGGTCGCTCGGGTGGCGTCCGCGAGCTCGTTGAGCTCTCGCGCCCCGGCGTGCCAGGCCTGGTTGAGGTCGTGATGGGTGACGTTGTTGCACAGGCAGATGACGGTCTCGGCCGTGATCTCGGCGGAGCCGGCCTTGGCCAGGCGGGGAGCGCGGCCCAGGAGCAGGCTGAGCCGGTCGCGCGGGACGGGCGCGTCGTGGACGTACAGCTCGGTCGTGGTGGCGATGGCCCGGTCGAAGCCGAGGAGGACCGCGGCGGTGATGTGTTCGCCGGTCAGCTCCAGGCGGGCGTAGCGGCCGTTCGCCGGGTCGTTGAGGGTGATCGTCTCGTCGGAGGGGGCGGCGCCCGGCATGCCGAGGACCACGAGGCCGGGGCCCGCGATCCGGGGTCGCAGGACGCGGCGGGCGGGGGCGACGCCGCGGGCGCCGGAGGCGAGGTGGCGGGCCAGGGCCTCGGCCTGGGCCCAGCCGGAGGCCAGGGATCCGCCGCGGCTGCCGCGGTGTTCGGCGCAGTCGCCGAGGGCGTGGATCAGCGGGTCGTCGGTGCGCAAGCAGTCGTCGACGAGGATGCCGGTGCGCACGGCGAGCCCGGCGGTGCGGGCCAGCCCGGTCTCGGGCAGGACTCCGGTGCACAGCAGCAGGGTGTCGGCGGGCACGGCGCTGCCGTCGGCGAGGGTGAGGGTGCCGGGGGCGTCCGAGGTGGCGGGGGTGTACGCGGTGGCGGGGCTGCCGGCGACGAGCTCGACGCCGACGGCGGTGAGCCGGTCGCGTACGAGGGCCCCCGCGGCCGCGTCGAGGAGGTGGTCCATCGGCCAGGGGCGGGGGTGGACCAGGGTGACGGGACGGTTCTTGAGGGCCAGCGCGAACGCGGCTTCGACACCGAGGGATCCGGCGCCCAGGATGGTCACGGGCGTCCGGGCGGCCACCACGGCCGGGTCGGTGAGCCGGGCGCAGTCGGCGAGGGTGCGCAGGACGGCGACCCCGGCGGCCGGGCTCCCGTCGGGGGTGCGCAGGCCGGGAAGGTCGGGCAGGAGCGGGGTGGCACCGGTGGCCAGGATCAGCCGGGCGTACGGGAAGACGTCCCCGTCCGCGGTGTGCACGCGGCGGCGGACCCGGTCGATCCGGACGGCGCAGACGCCGGTCCGGATCGTGGTGTCGCCGGGCGGCGGGGGCAGTTCCATGGCCTCGACCGGCAGGCTGCCGTCGAGGGCGGAGGTGAGCAGGGCCCGGTGGTAGGCGGGGGTGTCCTCGGCCCCGAGGACGGTGACGGGGTCCTCGCAGCCGAAGTGGCGCAGCCGGTCGAGGATCTGGTGGGCGGCAGGACCGTTGCCGATGACGAGGATCGGCGCGGTGGAGTGCGTGGTCATGGGCGGGCGTCCTGGAGGGGTGCGGGGCCGGTGCCCCGGCCGGATGCGGAGGCGAGCACGATGTCGGCGCCGTCGTCCTCGAAGCCTTCGTCCTCGAAGCCGTCCTCCCCGATGCCGTCGTTCCCGGCGTCCGTCTCGGGGAATTCGAGCTCCGCCGGTTCGATCCGGACCGCGCACACCTTGAACTCGGGCATGCGGCTGCGCGGGTCGAGGGCGTCGTTGGTGAGCAGGTTGGCCCGCCCGGCGCCCGGGAAGTGGAACGGCAGGAAGACGGTGTCGGCGCGCAGGGTGGGGTCCAGGCGGACCCGGGCCAGCGTGGTGCCGCGCGCCGAGCTGACCCGGGCGTGGCCGCCCTCGGTCAGGCCGGCCCGGGCGGCCGTGTCGGGATGCACCTCGACGTGCACCTCGGGGGCGGCCGCGGCCAGCTGCGGCACCCGGCGGGTCTGCGCCCCGGACTGGTACTGGGCCAGGACGCGGCCGGTGGTGGCGTACAGCGGGTGCTCGGCGTGCGCCTCCTCGGCGGGCGGGCGGTGCTCCACCTCGGCGAATCGGGCCCGGCCGTCGGCGTGGGCGAACCGGTCGAGGAACAGCCGCGGGGTGCCTGGGTGGGCGGGCTCGCCGTCGGCGGTGCGCGGGCAGGGCCAGTGCAGGGTCTCGCCCGCGTCGAGGCGGTCGTAGCCGATCCCCGAGTAGTCGGCCGGGCCGCCCCGGGAGGCGCGGCCCAACTCCTCGAAGACGAGCCGCGGTTCGGTCGGGTAGCGCTCGGGGAGGTCGCCCAGCCGGGTGGCGAGGCCGTGCAGGACGGCCAGGTCGGAGCGGGCGCCGGGCGGCGGGTCGAGCAGCCGGCGGCGGCGCAGGATGCGGCCTTCGAGGTTGGTCATGGTGCCTTCCTCCTCGGCCCACTGGGTGACGGGCAGCACCACGTCGGCCATGCGGGCGGTCTCGGAGGGCACGAAGTCGGCGACGACGAGCAGGTCCAAGGAGGACAGGCGTTCGGCGACGCGGTCGGCGCGCGGGGCGGAGACCACCGGGTTCGCGCCGAAGACGAGCAGGGCGCGCGGGCCGGTGTCGGTGCCGAGGGCGCTGAGGAGTTCGTACGCGCTGCGGCCGGGGCCGGGGATGACCTCGGGGTCGACGCCCCAGACGCCCGCCACGTGGGCGCGGGCCGCCGGGTCGGTGATCATCCGGTAGCCGGGCAGCTGGTCGGCCTTCTGGCCGTGCTCGCGGCCCCCCTGGCCGTTGCCCTGGCCGGTGAGGCAGCCGTAGCCGCCGCCTTCGCGGCCGGGCAGGCCCAGGGCGAGCGCGATGTTGATGAAGGCGGCGACGGTGTCGGTGCCCTTGCTGTGCTGTTCGGCGCCGCGGCCGGTGAGGACGTACGCCCGGCCGGCGGCGGCGAGCATCCGTACGGCCTCGCGCTGGTCGCTGACGGGTACGCCGGTGACCTTCTCGACGCGCTCGGGCCACCAGGAGGCGGCGCGCTTCCACGCGGCTTCGAAGCCGGCGGTGCGCCGGTCGACGTAGGCACGGTCGGTGTGGCCGTCGACGACGAGGATGTGCATCAGGCCGAGGGCGAGGGCGAGGTCGGTGCCGGGACGCGGCTGGAGGTGCAGGGCCGCGCGGGCGGCGGTGGGGGTGCGGCGCGGGTCGATGACGATCAGCCGGGCCGCGCTGAGGTGGCGCATCAGCGGGGGCATCGTCTCGGCGGGGTTGGCCCCGGCGAGCAGGATCACGTCGGCGGCCGCGAGGTCGGTGACGGGGAAGGGCAGTCCGCGGTCCAGGCCGAAGGCGGCGTTCCCGGCGGCGGCCGCCGAGGACATGCAGAACCGGCCGTTGTAGTCGATCTGGCTGGTGCCGAGGGCGAGGCGGGCGAACTTCCCGAGGAGGTACGCCTTCTCGTTGGTGAGACCGCCGCCGCCGAACACGCCGACGGCGTCGGGGCCGTGCTCGGCGCGGATCCGGGCGAGGCCGGCGGCCACCGTGTCGAGGGCGGTGTCCCAGTCGGTGGGGCGCAGGGTCCCGCCGGCGTCGCGGACCATCGGGGTCCGGATCCGGTCGGGGGTGGTGAGCAGGGCGGGGGCCGTCCAGCCCTTCTGGCACAGGCCGCCGCTGTTGACGGGGAAGTCCGGGTCGGGCTGGACCTCGGCCCCGCCCGCCGGTTCGTCCCGGCTCAGCAGGGTGCCGCATTGCAGGGCGCAGTACGGGCAGTGGGTCCGTACGGTCCCGGCGTCGCCGTCGCGGGCGGCGCCGGGACGTATCCGGTCAGACATGGACGTTCTCCGGGCGGGTGGCGGCTGCCGCCGTCTGCTGCCGCTGCTGCTGCTGCGCGGCCGGGGAGCCGGCCCGCTCGCGGCGTACGTACACCGCCCAGACGACGGCGGCGCAGACCGCGTAGTAGCCGAGGAAGGACAGGAAGGCGGGGGTGCCGTTGCTCGCGCCGCCGCTGTAGGCGCCGCGGAAGGCGAGGTTGATGGCGACTCCGCCGAGCGCGCCGATCGCGCCGGAGATGCCGATGGCGGCGCCCGACAGGCGGCGGGCGGTGGCGAAGGCACGGGTGGCGTCCTCGCCCCGGACGATGCGGGCCTCGGCCTGGCGGGTGAAGGCCGCGGGGATCAGCTTGTAGGTGGAGCCGTTGCCGATGCCGCTGAGGACGAACAGGGCGGTGAATCCGGCGATGAAGATCGTCAGGGAGTCGCGTGCGGAGGCGAGGAGCAGCACAACGGTGCCGGCGCCCATGCCGGCGAAAGTGATGAGGGTGATGCGGGCGCCGCCGAAGCGGTCGGCGAGCCAGCCGCCGAAGGGGCGGGAGAAGGAGCCGAGCAGCGGGCCGAGGAAGGTGTACGAGGCCGCCTGCAGCGGCGTGGAGCCGAACTGGGTCTGCAGGACCAGCCCGAAGGCGAATCCGTAGCCGATGAACGAGCCGAAGGTGCCGATGTAGAGGAGGGAGATGAGCCAGGTGTCGCGCTGGGCGAGGGCCTCGCGCTGGGCGCCCGGGTCGGTCCGTACGGTCGCGATGTTGTCCATCTTGAACGCGCAGACGAGGGAGACGAGCGCGATGAGCGGCAGGTAGAAGGCGGCGATGTACGCCGGGTGGGTGTCGCCCGCGGTGGAGATGACGAGCAGGCCCAGCAGCTGGACGGCGGCGACGCCGAGGTTGCCGCCGCCCGCGTTGAGGCCGAGGGCCCAGCCCTGGTGGCGGCGCGGGAAGAAGCCGGTGATGTTGGTCATCGAGGAGGCGAAATTGCCGCCGCCGACCCCGCCGAGGGCGCTGATCATCAGGAACACCCACAGCGGGGTGCCGGGGCGCTGGATGAAGATCACGGTGAGCGTGGCCGGCACCAGCAGGATCGCCGAGGCGAAGACGGTCCAGTTGCGGCCGCCGAAGCGGGTGACGGCGTAGCTGTACGACGGGCGCAGGAGGGCGCCGACGAGCGTGGGGGTGACGACCAGGAGGAACTTCTCGTCGGGCGCGAAGCCGAGGCCGATCCCGGGCGTCATGAACAGCACCAGGACCGACCACATGCTCCAGATGGAGAAGCCGACGTGCTCGGAGACCACCGACAGGTAGAGGTTGCGCAGGGCGATGCGCTTGCCGCCCCGCTCCCAGTACTGCTCGTCCTCGGCGTCCCAGTCCTCGATCCAGCGCCCCTTGGCTGATCGCGTGGCTGTTCTCTCGGCACTCATGACCTGGTTTCTCCCTTGTCTGTCAGGCGGTTGGTCCGCGGGGCGGCGACTGCGGTACGTCGGCCAGCGCGCGGTCGACGAGTGCGCCGGCGGCGCCGCTGTACCCGGCCGGGTCGCACAGCTGCGCGATGTACTGCGCGTCGAGTCCGTGCCCGGCCCCGGACATCCCGGTGAGCACGGCGCCCAGGGGGCGCCCGCTCTCGGCGGCGGCGGCCGAGGCCTCGGTCAGCAGCTGCTTCGCGGCGGCCTTGCCCAGGCGCGGGGCGAGGCGGGCCGCTATGCGCTCGGAGACCACCTGGCCGCCGGTGAGGTCGAGGTTCTCCCGCATCCGGCCGGCCCGGACTTCCAGGCCTTCGGCGAGTTCGACCGCGGTGTGGGCGGCGCCGCCGGTCAGGCGCAGGCACTCGCGCAGCAGTTGCCATTCGGCGTGCCAGACGCCGGCGGCGCGCTCGTCCTCGGTGACCAGGCACTGGGTGAGCCCGGCGGCGATCACCGGGACCTGGAGGGCCGCCGCGCGGATCAGCGTGGCGAGCACCGGATTGCGCTTGTGCGGCATGGCGGAGGAGCTGCCGCGGCCGGCGACGGTGGGTTCGGCGACCTCGCCCACCTCGGTCCGGGTCAGCGCCTGCACGTCGACCGCGATCTTGCCGAGGGCGCCGGCGGTGAAGGCCAGCGCGGCGGCGAGATCGGCGAGCGGGGTGCGCAGCGCGTGCCAGGGCAGCACCGGGCGGGCGAGTCCGGTCTCGGCGGCGAAGGCGTCGACGAGCCGGTCGAGGTAGGGGTGGGCGGTGTCGGCCGCCACGTCGGGGCGGTCGATGTCGGCGTATTCGAGGTAGCCGGCGAGGGTGCCGGCGGCCCCGCCGAGCGAGACCGGCAGGCCCTCGTCGAGGACTCGGGCGAGGCGGGCGTCGGCGTCGAGGACGAGGGCCCGCCAGCCCGCGGCCTTGAGTCCGAAGGTGGTGGGGACGGCGTGCAGGGCCAGGGTGCGGCCCGGCATCAGGGTGTCGCGGTGGGTGCGGGCGAGGCCCGCCAGGGCCTGCGCGGTCCGGGCGAGGTCCGCCCGGACCAGGCGCAGGGCCCTGGTGGCCACCAGCATGGCGCCGGTGTCGAAGATGTCCTGGCTGGTGGAACCCCGGTGGACGAAGTCCGCGGCTTTCGGATCGATGCCGCGGACCACCGCGGTGAGGGCCTGGACCAGGCCCACCACCGGGTTCGCGGTCTCCCGCGAGGCGAGCGCGAGGGCCCTCAGGTCGAACCGCTCGGCCCGGGCGGCTTCGGTGATGACGGCCGCGGCTTCCCCCGGGAGGGTGCCGAGGCTCGCCTGGGCCCGGGCCAGGGCGGCCTCGGCGTCGAGCATGGCCTGCAGCCATGCCCGGTCGCCGACGGCCGCCTCGACCGCGGTGCCGGCCCGCACCGGAGACAGCAGGCCTGCGTCCACGAGAAGGCCCTCGTCGGTCATACGATCACGCCGGGCAGCGTGTCGTCGGCCGGCTGGTCGGCCACCGCGCGGATCCCGGCCGGCAGGCTCGCGACCGGCGGCAGGGCCAGTACGGCGCGGGCGATGGCGTCGGAGTCGCCGAGCGTCACCGAGTCCACGCCGGGCCGGATGCCGGCCGCCGTGACCCAGTGGACGGACTCGGTCGGCACCCCGTAGGCGAAGCGGCGCGCGTGGGCGGTGCCGCGGGCGTCGATGAGCCGGTACGGGCGCTCGGTGACCGCGAGGCCGCCGGTCTGGTAGCCGCCCTGCTCGCCCGATATGACGTACGGCTTGGCCTGGTCGGTGTCCAGCAGGTGCTGGAGCAGCGGGTCGGAGGTGCGCCGCAGGTCGGGCTCGGGCAGCCGGGACTCGATGAGCACCTGCGCCTTGATCTGCGGGCCGGGCACCGAGGTGGACGCGGCCACGTACGTCTGGGCGTCGGTGTCGATGCGGACCTGGGTGCCGGGGCCCGTGATCGTCAGGATGCCGGCCTCGATGAGGGCGATCATCTCCTCGATGCGGGTGGCCGGCGGGCCGATGGAGAGGAAGCCGTTGAGCGGGGTGTACCAGCCCTCCAGGTCGTCGCGGTGCGAGTCCCCGTCGAGGCCGCCGTGGTCCACGGCGAGCCGGACCTCGTTGCGCAGGTCGCGCAGGACGTCCAGGGCCGACTTGACCGGGCCGCTCAGGTTGCCCTGGCGGGCGGCTACGACGTCGGCCGCGAGGTACTCCACCAGCCAGGCCTGGAAGGCGTCGCGGTCGGCGAACTGCGTGTCGCCGTACGGGACGGAGAGCTTCTCCCAGCTCCAGTGCTGCTCCTCGGGGATGTCGTACTCGGCGAGCAGCCAGGAGCGGCCCTCCGCGTCCTCGGTCTCCAGGTAGCGCTCGGCGAACGCCTCGCGCTCCTCCGGCCGGCCGTTGGCGGCGAGCAGGGCGCCGTAGTAGACGCTCTCGACCTCCAGGGAGATGAAGGGCCAGAGGTCGTCCTTGAAGGTGACCCGGCCGCCGGAGGCGGCCCGCTCGCGCAGGGCGCGCACGTAGTCCGGGGTCAGCAGCTTGGGGAAGTAGCGGCCGTACGCGCCCTTCTCGTTGTCGCCGCGGGCGTGGTACGGGATGCCGCGCCGGGAGAAGGCGTAGAGCCGGGGCTCCTGCCCCGACGGCTGGTAGGTGAGCTTGCCGTCCTCGTCGCGGACGAAGGAGCCGCCGCGGCCGTGGCTGAACAGCGCCATGTAGTCGAAGAAGTTCAGCCCCAGGCCGCGGACGAGCACCGTCTGGCCGGGCTTGATCGCCGCGAGGTCCTTGTCGGCGGGGTTGCCCGGCGTCAGGTAGGTCAGGTAGTGGATGCGCGCCAGGGATGCGGTGCGCGCCTCGCGCGGGGTCAGCCGGGCCGGGACGTGACCCTGGGCCAGGATGATCGCGTCGAGGTCGTTGAGGCGGGTGCCGTCCTGGAGCCGGACGCCCTGCGGGCCGCCCGAGATGCCGAGGGTGTCGGCGATGGCCACGGCGCGCGAGCGGTGGACGTGGACGGTGACGTGCTTGGGGGCGCCGACGATGACGCGCTGGAAGCACTCGCTGAGGTAGTTCCCGTAGAAGGCGCGGGTGGGGTAGGTGTCCGGGCCCATGGCCGCGGCCTCGGCGAGGGTGCCCTCGTCGTAGTCGCCGAACTGACCGAGTACGGAGAGGGACTTGGCCCACTCGAACAGGGTCGGACCGGGCTCGATCGGACCGTCGATCTTGCAGCTGTCGTCGGTGTAGACGGTGATCTGGCAAGCGACGGTGTTCATCAGCAGGTGGCGGGACTGGCCGGAGCGCCAGACCTGGCCGGCTCCGGGCGCGGCCGGGTCCACGACGTGGATGGCGACCGAGTCGTGAACGGGGTTCTCCCGCTCGTTGGCGACCAGGCGCTCGACGACGGACAGGCCGCGGGGGCCTGCGCCGACGACGGCTATCTCAACGGACGAGCTGCTCATGCGATATCTCCGATGCGGTAGGGATGCAGGGTGGGAGCCGGGCCTGTGCGGGGGTGGGCCGGGCGCGGTGGCGCTGCGGGCTTCACCGGGCGCTCAGGCGGCGTCGGCCTTGACCTCGGTTCCGGTTGCGGCTTCGGCTTCGGTGTCCGTGCCGGCCTCGTCTTCCGACCCGCCTGCGACCAGGCGCGCGAGTTCGAGGCGCTTGATCTTGGTGGTGGCGGTCTGCGGGACGTCTTCGAGGCGCCACTGGACCGGGGCGGCGAGCTTCGGCAGGCCGATGACCGCGGACTTCCACGCGATCAGGTCGAGCGGCTTGTCGTCGCGCGTGCAGACCACGGGGACCGGGACGCCGTCGGGGCCGGGGATGATGATGACCTCGATCAGCTCGTGCAGCCGGGTGAAGAGCTTGTCCTCGATCTCCAGGGTCGAGCCGATGCCCGGGATCTCGTCGACCTCGCGGTCGAGCAGGTGCAGGCAGCCCCACTTGGTGCGGTAGCCGAGGTCGCCCATGCGCCACCAGCCGTCGTGGACCTGCTTCTCCCAGCGCTCGTGCTCGGAGAGGTAGGTGATGATGCGGCCGTCGGACTTGATCTCGATGAAGCCGGGGTTCGTCTTGGTGACGGGGTTGCCGTCGCGGCTGACGACGCGGACACCGGTCATGCCGGGGAACGGGGATCCCACGCAGCGGCCGTCGAAGTCGGAGCCGCCCTTGCGGGTGTAGGTGCGGGCCGCGATGGGGCCGACCTCGCTCTGGCCGTAGGCCTGGGCGAAGAGCGCGTTCTTCCGCTTGCTCGCCTTGAGCAGGATGCTGACCGTGCGCGGGTGGATCGCGTCGAAGGTCGAGCTGAAGTACTTGACGTTGGCGAGGGGGCCGCGGGGGTCCTCGGCCAGCGCCTCCCAGCGCAGGAACGTGTTGGGGTGGGCCTCGATGAACCCGGGCGGGACCTGGGCGAAGATGTCGCCGACGGTCTCCGGGTCGTCCTCCTTGAGCACGATCAGGGTGTGGCCCTGGAGGATCGAGATCGGCATGGCCGTGAACATCCGCGAGTGGACGAACGACACGTGGACCGCGACCGGTTCGCGCTTGGGCACGGCCGAGAAGACGGTCGCCTGCGGGCGGTAGCGGGCCTCGAAGGTGTGGCCGGTGTGGACGGCGAGCTTCGGGGTGCCGGTGGTGCCGGAGGTGTGCGTGATCAGGGTGGGGTGCTCCGGCGGCATCGGGATGGCCGGGACGCGGGTGGCACCGGCGAGCGAGGCCAGTTCGACGGCCTTGCCGAAGGAACCCTTGGTCAGCAGTACCTGGGCCGTGATGTCGAAGATCTCGGCCGGCAGGTTGTTGTCGAGCTTTTCCTGGTCGGTGATCAGGAAGGGGTGGTCGATGCGGCGGACGAGCGTCGCGACCGTCTCGCCGTCCAGCTTCGGGGACAGCAGGGCCGGGATCGCGCCGATGCGGGCGATCGCGCAGGCCAGCAGCGAGATGTCGAAGCCGTCGGACTTGTGCACGACGACGTGGTGGTTGGGCCGTACGCCGACCGACCACAGGCGGGAGGCGAAGTCGTCGATCAGGTCCGCGAGTTCGGTGAAGGTGGGGCGGCGCCCGAGCTGCGGGGCGATGTCCAGGTCGTGGTCCATGACCACGAGGCCCGCGGGGGTGCGGGCGGCCGCTCGGTCGAAGAGCGTACCCAGCCGGATGCCCTTGTTTCCTATGCGCTGGAGAAGCATGGCCTCGTTCTCTCAAGAGTGTCTTCGGTGGCGTACGGGGAGTGGGCCGGCACCGGGAGGGAGGCCGGTGCCGGCGTCCGGGTGCGACAACGCAGGCTCAGCGGCCTTCGACGACGTCGCGGATGCGCGCGAGGGTGGCGTCGAGGTCACCTTCGAGCTTCTCGGTCCAGTCGGTGATGAACTGCTTGCGCTGGACCTCGTCGAGATCGGCGACGATCTTGTGGATGCCGGCCGTCGCCTTGCCCATGCGGAAGTGGTGGACGAGGACCGAGCCCTGCTGGGCCGGCTCGATGTCGAAGCCCCAGATGGACTCCTGGTCCTCCTGGGCGTGGGTCAGCATCACCCAGCGGAAGGTGCGGCCGGGCTCGGCCGCCGTGATGCGGGCCTCGGTGTACCAGGTGCCGCGGACCAGCGGGGCCCAGCCGACGACGTCCTCGGCGCGCAGGTTCTCGCCGCGGAAAATCGCGCCGACGCTGGAGGGCTCACCGGAAATCCACTCGCCGCCCTGGCATTCCGGGCTCCACTCGGCGCTCCGGGTCAGGTCGCTGACGACGTCGTAGATCTCCTGCGCGGTGGCCGCGACGGGAATGTCCGCGCGGACCTCGAAAAGCGGGGTCGAATCGATGATGGAGTTCGTCATGGCCGAAATACTGCTGCGCGCGCATTCGCCGCTCAAGGCTCTTATCGCGGGTCCATCAGGTCTTTTACCCGTGTATTGCACAAGGAAAATGAGGACATGCCGGACCGGCGCCGCGATAATGGTTCCACGGCGCCGCCGACAGTGTTTTTCCGCAGCTTTGTCCGTCAGGAACGGGCGCGCAGCACCAGCTTTCCCGTCACCTTGCCCTCGTCCAGCAGGCGGTGCGCCTCGGCCGCTTCCGACAGCGGCAGCACCTCGGTGCCGCGCGGCCGCAGCAGCCCGGCCGCCGTCAGCCTGTTGACGTGGGCCGCCGCCGCGGCCAGCCGGCCGGCGGTGGCGTGCGAGATCGCGAAACCGCGGACCGAACAGTCCTTGAGGTAGAGCGGGCCCACGGGCAGCACGGGACGGGTGCGCATCCCCGAGAGCAGCACGATCCGCCCGCGGCTCGCGAGCAGGTCCACCGCGGTCTCCAGGTCGTTGCGGGCCGAGGTGTCGATGTGGATGTCCACCCCGCCCGGGGCGAGCTCGCGGACCCGGCCCGGCACGTCGGGGTCGTTGTAGTCGATGACCTCGGCCGCGCCGAGCTCCCGTACGTAGTCGAAGTCGCGCGGCGAGGACGTCGCGATGACCCGGGCTCCGGCGTGCGCGGCCATCGTGACCAGCGCACTGCCCACGTTGCCCGCGGCCCCGAGCACCAGGACGGTGTCGCCGGCGGTGACCTGGCCCTGGTCGAAGAGGGCGAGGTAGGCCGTGACGGCCGGGTGCGCGAGGGCGACCGCGTCGACCGGGTCCACCCCCTCGGGCAGCGGGTAGAGCCGCTCGGCCGGGACGACTGCCAGCTCGGCTGCGGCGCCCTGGCGGCCGTCGTGCCCGAGGCTGTTGCACCAGACCCGGTCCCCCGGTGCGAAGCGGTGGGCGACCGCGGGACCGGCGGAGCGCACGGTCCCCACGAGGTCCCGGCCGATCACGAAGGGGAAGTCGAGCGGGGTGCGCCAGGCACCCGAGCGGACGAAGGTGTCGACGTGGTTGACGGAGACTACGTCGACCTCGACGAGCACGTCGGACGGCCCCGGCTGCGGAGCGGGCAGCTCACCGAAGCGGATGAGCTCCGCGGGACCCAGCTGTTCGATATAGGCGGCATGCATGGTCCGGATTCTGTTCGCAACGGCCGTCCCGGGAAAGCCCGCGCCGCTTTTTAGTCAGGTGTGAGTTAACCGATCACGGACGGCTTCGTCAGGTACGGCCGCGGCACTTGACGGAGTTCCCGTCGACAGGTGGGGCCCACTCCAATTACCCAGCAGCATCGATAATCCGCCACCCCTCAGTTCTGCCCATACGCCAGACTTGGGCCCATTTCCTGGGAGTTTCCTGTGGTTACAGCTTCACTCACCGTCAGAAAAGCGTCCGCCCTCCAACAGCCCGACTGGGCCGATTTCCCCGAACTGGCCAAGGTGAAGGACGATCTTTCCCAGCGTCCCGCTTTGGTCAATGCCGGAGACGTCCGCCGCCTGCGCTCCCACCTCGCCCGGGTGGCCTCGGGCGAGGCCTTCGTGGTCCAGGCGGGCGACTGCGCCGAAGACCCGTCGGAGTGCGACGCCGGCTACATCGCGCGCAAGTCCGCCCTCCTCGACATGCTCGCCGGCACGTTGAAGATGATCACGCACAAGCCGGTGGTCCGGATCGGCCGGCTCGCCGGCCAGTTCGCCAAGCCGCGCTCGCGCCCGACCGAGGTCGTGGACGGGGTCGAACTGCCCGTGTACCGCGGGCACATGGTCAACGGCCCCGAGGCCGGCCTGGCCGACCGCCTTCCCGACCCGTTCCGCCTGCTCTCCGGCTACCGCTCCGCCGCGCAGGCCATGGCCCACCTCGGCTGGACCGACCCGGCCCGCCGCTCCGGCATCTGCCCGCCGGTGTGGACCAGCCACGAGGCACTGCTCCTGGACTACGAACTGCCCATGATGCGCTGGGACGAGGAGGGCAGCCCGCTGCTGACCTCGACCCACTTCCCGTGGATCGGCGAGCGCACCCGCCAGATCGACGGCCCCCACGTGGACATGCTGGCCGGGGTCGTCAACCCCGTCGCCTGCAAGGTGGGCCCCTCGATGGAGCCGGAGGAGCTCATCGAGCTCTGCCGGCGCCTCGACCCGTGGCGCGAGCCCGGCCGCCTCACCCTGATCGCCCGCATGGGCGCCGACCTGGTCGCCGAGCGCCTGCCCGCGCTCGTCGACGCGGTGCGGCAGGCCGGACACCCGGTGATCTGGCTGACCGACCCCATGCACGGCAACACCTTCTCCGCCCCCGGCGGTCACAAGACCCGCCTGGTCGACACCGTCGTCAAGGAGATCCAGGGCTTCCAGGCCGCCGTGGCCCAGGGCGGCGGGGTCGCGGGCGGTCTGCACCTGGAGACCACCCCGGACGACGTCACCGAGTGCGCGACCGGTGAGGACCAGCTGCACACGGTCGGAGAGAAGTACACGAGCCTGTGCGACCCCCGCCTCAACCCGAACCAGGCCTACGCCGTGGTGACGCAATGGCGAGCCTGAACCAGCAGGGAGATTGGACATGGAGAACAAGGTCGCCCTCGTCACAGGAGCCGCGGGAGGCATCGGTCTGGCCGTAGCCCGCCTGCTCGCCGAGGAGGGCGCGACGGTGGCCGCCGTCGACCGCGACGCCGAGAGGCTGCGCGAGTCGGTGGAGAAGCTGGCCGCCGACGGGCTGGACGTCCACGCCCACCCGGCCGACGTCACCGTCACCGAACAGGTCGAGTCGGTCGTGGACGCCGTCGAATCCGAACTCGGGCCGCTGGACTTCCTCGTCAACACGGCGGGAATCCTGCGCCTGGGCGAGGTACGGGACTTCAGCGACGAGGACTGGCTGCAGACCTTCGAGGTCAACGTCAGCGGCGTCTTCCGGCTGTCCCGCGCCGCGGTCAACCGGATGGTCCCCCGCAACCGCGGGGCCATCGTCACCGTCGCCTCGAACGCGGCCGGCACCCCGCGTACCGCCATGGCCGCGTACGGCGCGTCGAAGGCCGCCGCGACCATGCTCACCAAGACGCTCGGCCTCGAAGTGGCCAAGCACAACATCCGCTGCAACGTCGTCGCCCCCGGGTCCACCGACACGGCGATGCTCGCCTCCATGTGGGAGGACGAGCAGGGCCCCGCGAGGACCATCGCGGGCAGCCCCGAGTCCTTCAAGGTCGGCATCCCGCTGAGCAAGCTCGCCCGCACCACCGACATCGCCGAATCCGTGCTCTTCCTGCTCTCGGACCGCGCGGCGCACATCACCCTGCACGTCCTCACCGTGGACGGCGGCGCCACGCTCGGCGCGTGAGCCCGCCCCGCCCACACCCCCCGACCTGCTCCACCCGCTCCATCCGCCCATCCACCCTGCGCACCCGCTTTGAGGATCAGACATCCGAGAGGACAGTCATGGCCGGCATACCGACCATCGAGCCCTATCCCCTCCCGACCGCGGGAGACATTCCCCCGTCCATACCGCAGTGGACCTTCGACCCTGACCGGGCCGTACTGCTCGTCCACGACATGCAGCGCTACTTCCTCGCGCCCTTCCCCCAGGCGCTGCGCGCCGAGCTGACCGGCAACGCCGCGCTGCTGCGGGAGCACTTCAAGGCCCACGGCGCCCCCGTCGCCTACACCGCCCAGCCGGGCGGCATGACCCCCGAGCAGCGCGGGCTGCTCGCGGACATCTGGGGCCCGGGGATGCGTACGACGCCCGAAGACCGCGAGGTCGTCCCCGCGCTCGCACCCGACCCCGAGGACTGGGTCTGCACCAAGTGGCGCTACAGCGCCTTCTTCAACACCGACCTGCTGGAGCGCATGCGCGCCGCCGGCCGGGACCAGCTCGTCATCTGCGGTGTCTACGCGCACGTCGGCGTGCTGACCACGGCCATCGAGTCCTTCAGCCACGACATCCAGACCTTCCTGGTCGCGGACGCCATCGGCGACTTCAGCGAGCTGGAGCACCGGCTGGCCATCGACTACGCGTCCAAGCGCTGCGCGGTCGTCACCACCGCCAAGGAGATCGCAGGATGACCTCGCCCCTGCTGGCCCGCGTCCTGGGCCCCAATCCGCCCCCCTTCGCCCTCCTCTACCGCCCGGAAGCCACCGGCCCGGGGATCCTCGACGTCATCGTCGGCGAGAGCGCCACCGTGGACTCGCTGGCGCAGCTGCGTGCGCCGGGTGCCGCGGACACCGCGGCCGCGGCGGCCGCGGCGGCCGGCGACGGCTCCCGGCACGAGGTGCTCGCGCTGATCCCGTACCGGCAGATCTCCGAGCGGGGCTTCGCCGCCCCCGCGGAGGACACCCCGCTGGTCGCGATGACCGTCACCGGGCAGGAGCAGATCTCGCTGGTCGAGGCGCTCGCCCGGATCCCCGACCTGCCGATCGAACTCGACGGAGGATCGTTCGACGTCTCCGACGAGGAGTACGCGGACACCGTGCGCCGGGTGATCTCCGACGAGATCGGCGAGGGCGCGGGCGCCAACTTCGTCCTCAAGCGGTCCTGGACCACCGGGATCCGCGCGTACTCCACCGGGCACGCGCTGACCCTCTTCCGGCGGCTGCTGGAAAGGGAGTCGGGCGCGTACTGGACCTTCGTCGTGCACACCGGCGAGCGCACCCTCGTCGGCGCCAGTCCCGAGCGGCACGTCAGCCTGCGCCAGGGCACCGCGGTCATGAACCCGATCAGCGGCACATACCGCTATCCGGCGGCCGGGCCCTCGCTGCCGGAGGTGATGGACTTCCTCGCCGACACCAAGGAGGTCGACGAGCTCTACATGGTGGTGGACGAGGAACTGAAGATGATGGCCCGGATCTGCGAGGGCGGTGCCCGCGTGGACGGCCCGTACCTCAAGGAGATGGCCCGCCTCGCCCACACCGAGTACTTCATCGAGGGCCGCAGCACGCGGCCCCCGGAGGAGATCCTGCGCGAGACCCTGTTCGCCCCGACCGTCACCGGCAGCCCGCTGGAGAGCGCGGCCCAGGTGATCGCCAAGTACGAGCCCCAGGGCCGCGGCTACTACAGCGGCGTGCTGGCCCTGATCGGCCGCGACGAGCAGGGCGGGGACGCGCTGGACTCCTCGATCCTGATCCGCACGGCCGACATCGGCGCCGGCGGCGAGGTCCGCATCGGGGTCGGCGCCACCCTGGTGCGCCACTCCGACCCCTGGTCGGAGGTGGCCGAGACCGCGGCCAAGGCGGCCGGGCTGCTCGCGGCCCTCGAATCGGGGTCCGGCAAGACCCGGTTCGCCAGCCATCCCACCGTCCGCGCGGCGCTGGAGGACCGCAACCGCACGATCGCCGGCTACTGGCTCAAGGAGGACCAGGACCGGGAGGCCGTCGATCCGGCGCTGGCCGGCCGGAGCGTCCTGGTGATCGACGCCGAGGACACGTTCACGGCGATGATCGCCCGCCAACTGGACTCGATCGGGCTGGACGTGACGATCCGCCGGTACGACGAGTCGTACTCCTTCGACGGGCACGACCTGGTGGTGATGGGCCCCGGCCCGGGCGACCCCCGGGACGGCTCCCACCCCAAGATCGCCCATCTGCGCGCGGCGGTACGGAACCTGCTGGACGAGCGGCGGCCCTTCCTGGCCGTCTGCCTCAGCCACCAGGTGCTGTCCACGGCGCTCGGCTTCGACCTGGTCCGCCGCGACGAACCCAACCAGGGCGTCCAGAAGGAGATCGACTTCTTCGGCAGGCCCGAACGGGTCGGTTTCTACAACACCTTCGCCGCCCGTTCCCTGGTCGACTCGGCCGTGATCCCCGGTGTCGGGCTCGTGGACATCAGCCACGATCCGCAGACCGGGGAGGTGCACGCGCTGCGCGGCCCGCACTTCGCGTCGATGCAGTTCCACGCCGAGTCGGTGCTGACACAGAACGGTCCGCGCATCACCGGGGACCTGCTGGCCTCGCTGACCGCGCGGATGCTCGCCGCCTGACGCGGCGCGGGGCGGTCCGGCCTGACCGGACCGCCCCGCGACCCCGTACCTGACAAGGTCCCACGGATGCCGTTGTCGGCTTTTCCCGGGGACGGAACCATAAGTTTCACGCAGTGTTGAGGAGTCGTAGAAATGATCACGACGGGAAATCACGGTGCGCGCAATGCTTTTTCGGTGGGCGTGCTCGGTACGGGGTCGTACGTACCGGCTCATGTCGTTTCCAACGAAGAAGTCGGAGCGCCGGCCGGAGTCGATCACGAATGGATACTCGGCAAGACGGGCATACGTGAGCGGCGTTGGGCGAAGCCCGATGAAGCAACATCCGATCTCGCGGTGATCGCGGGGCGGGCGGCACTGGAGAGCGCCGGAATCCGCGCCCGGCAGCTGTCGTTCATCGTGGTGGCGACCTCCACCCCGGACCAGCCCCAGCCGCCGACGGCGGCCGTGGTCGCCGACGAGCTCGGCGCCGACGAGGGCACCGCCGCCTTCGACGTCAACGGCGTCTGCACGGGCTTCCTGTTCGCGCTGGCCACGGCGCAGGGCATGCTCGCGTCCGCCACCGGCGAGGGCTACGCCCTGGTCATCGGCGCCGACGTGTACTCCCGGATCCTCAATCGCGAGGACCGGCGCACCACCATCCTGTTCGGTGACGGCGCCGGCGCCGTCGTACTCGGCCCGGTCGCCGGCGAAGGACGCGGCGTCCTGGCGAACCGGCTGGCCAGTTATGCGGCCGACCGTCATCTCATCGAGGTCCCCGGCGGCGGCAGCCGTATTCCGGCAACCGCCGAAACCCTCGCCGAGGGACTCCAGTACTTCACCATGAACGGCCGGGGCGTCCGCGATTTCGTCGCCGAGAATGTCCCGCCCGCCATCGACGCGTTCCTTTCGGAACGCGGCCTCACCCCTGCGGACATCTCGCATTTCGTTCCGCACCAGGCCAACGGACGCATGCTGGAAAACCTCTCCGAGGAAATCGGCGTGGGTACCGAACGCACCTGGACGACCTACGAGAGGTACGGGAACACCGGCTCCGCCTCCGTCCCGATCACCCTCGACCTCGCGGCCCGCTCCGGCCGGCTGGCCGAAGGCGACCTGGTCCTGCTCGCGGGCTTCGGCGGCGGCATGGCCCTGGGTCTGTCGCTCATCCGCTGGTAGCCCACCTCCCGCGGGCCCCTCCCTCCCCGCCCTCGCCTGCCCCCGGGGGCGACACCCTTCAAGGAGATTCCATGCTGGACGCAACCCCGATCGACGACGCCCGGGTCGACGCCTACCTCACCCGGATCGGCGCGAGCCGCCCCGCGCAGCCCGACCTCGCCGGACTGCGCCACCTGGCCGAACGCGCTGTGCTGTCCGTCCCGTTCGAGAACCTCGACTACCACCTCGAAGGCCGCGAGATCCACATGGACAAGCGGTCCGTCGACAAGGTGGCGATCGACAGCCGCGGCGGCGGCTGCTACGAGGTCAACCCGGCGCTCGGCTTCGTGCTGGAGGCCCTGGGCTACGAGGTCGACATCCTGCCGGGCCGCGTGCACCGGCCGGAGGGCGTGGGCCCGTTCCTCGGCCACCTCGCCCTCAAGGTGACCATCGGCGAGAACGCGTACCTCGTCGACACCGGCTTCGGCCGCAACAGCCGTTTCCCGCTCGACTGGAACAGCCGCGAGGTCCAGAGCGACCCGCACGGCGAGTACCAGCTCAAGGACGTCGAGGACAAGCCCGGCACCGTGGACCTGTGGCTCGGCGGCCGCCCGCTGTACCAGGTGGTCGAGACCCCGGTCCGCATCGAGGACTACGCCCCGTCGCTGTGGTGGTACCGCACGGCGCCCGACTCCTCCTTCATGCAGGCCCTGTTCTGCTCCATCCGCACCGAGAACGGTCTGGTGACCCTCAAGGGCCGCCACCTGAACGTCGTCGACGGCGACCAGCGCTCGAAGACCGTCCTCCAGGACGACGCCGAGGTCATCGCCGCGTACAAGACGCACTTCGGCATCAGCCTCGACCGCCTGCCCACCGAGCCGGAGAACTCCGTCACCACCGGCGTCCGCACCGACTGAGAGAGTCCCAGAGGCCATGGCTGACCTGATAGCCGGCGAGAGCCGGCCCACGAGAGAGGGCGAAGCGGTTTCCGCCGCCGGGGCGTCCGACCTGGACGTCCTGGTGGTCGGGGCCGGCCCCACCGGACTGCTGACCGCCGTCGAACTGCTGCGGCGCGGCATCAGGGTCCGCGTGATCGACCGTGCCGTCGAACCCATGCTGACCCCCAAGGCCCTGTCCGTCTGGCCGCGCGCCCTCGACATCCTCGAGGACACCGGTCTGGGCGGCGTGGTCGACGAGGAGTCCGTACGGATCAACACGCTGAGCTACTTCTCCGAACGGCGCCCGCTGGCCTCCTTCGGGTTCTCGGACGACCTGGCGTGCCGCACCCTGCCCCAGCACGTCACCGAGCGGCTGCTCACCGAGCGGCTGCAGGCACTCGGCGGCAAGATCGAGCGCGGGGTGCGGCTGCTGGCCCTGGACGGTCTGGACTACTCCGGCCGGATCGAGGCCACCGACGGCGTGACGGCGGTGCTGGAGACCCCCGAGGGGCTGCAGCGGCTGCGGGTGCCGTTCGTCGTCGGCGCGGACGGCGCCGGCAGCGCCGTCCGGGGCCAACTCGGCGTCGGATTCGAAGGATCGACGTACGAGATGGCGTTCGCGCTCATCGATGCCCGCATCGATGGGTATCTACCTCCGGACGAGTGCCACTTCTACCAGTCCGCGAACGGTGCACTGGTGATCGTGCCCATCCCGGGCGGGATCTACCGGTTCCTGTCGGTGATGCCCCAGGGCGGCGGCGAGGTCGACGTCCCGATGATGCAGGCCGTCATCGACGAGCGCGGGCCCCGCGGCGTACGGATCAAGGAGGCGGTTTGGAAGGCCGTGTTCCGGGTTCACGCCCGGCGGGCGAGCGAGTTCCAGCGCGGCCGGGTCTTCCTCGCGGGCGACGCCGCCCACGTCCACAGCCCGGCAGGCGGGCAGGGCATGAACAACGGCCTCCAGGACGCCCACAACCTCGCCTGGAAGCTGGCCTCGGTGATCCGGGGCGAGTCCCCCTCCTCGCTGCTCGACTCCTACGGCGAGGAGCGGGCGGAGGTCACCCGGCAGCTCGTGCGCGACACCGACTTCCAGACCAGGGCCTGGCTGTTCAAGTCCAAGGCCTCGGTGGCGGCGCGCGACGCGGCGTTCCGGCTCCTCGACCGGACCGGGATCGTCTCGGAGTTCTACGCCCCCGTGATGGCGGGCCGCCGGCTCTCGTACCCGCCGACCCGCGACACCCAGCAGCCCTCGGGCTGGACGGGCTGCCGCGTGCGCCGCTCGCTGCCCGGCGTACTGGAGGTCGGAGCGGTCTTCCCGCGCCACCTGGCACTCGCGTACGGGATCTCCGGACCGGCCGCGGACCCGCACGGCTGGAATCTGGTGGTCGTCCCGGACGGGAACAGGGCCTGGGAGGAGGAATTGGGCCACATCGTGGCGCAATGGCCACTGTTGCGACAAGTGACGGTACGGCGCCGCGACGCCGCCGCACAGGCCGGATGCCGCTCCGCGGGGTACTACCTGATCCGGCCGGACGGTCATATAGCGGCTCACGGCCATGCGCGGGATCTGGGACGACTCGAAACGGAACTCCGACTCTCCTTTTCCTGATCGACAATCCACCGATATCCGAACGTCGATATCCGGCCAACCAAATACCGGATAGCCCCCCGGTTTTCTCGTTAGACTGGCCGTTCCCGTTCCGTTCCCTTACCACCTCCCGCTCAAGCGGGAACGGAGAGGGACTGGAGCAGGAAGCCCCGTTGCGAATCTCTGTCACGTCGAAAGCGACACGGGATTTCACAACAAACAAGGGGTACGAAATGCGCGGCAAGCTCGCTGGCCTGGTCGGTATCTTCGCCCTCACGCTCACCCTCGGCCTGGGTGCAGCGGTCGAGCAGGACCACCAGGCCAACGGCACGAAGGGGGGGCACTCCGTGCTGGCCGAGGACAAGGGGCCGGGCGTCGCCCCGACCAACCCCCCGGTACCCCCGAAGGGCATCTGACCCGCCCCCGCGCACGCAGTGGGCCCCGTCCGACACCGGACGGGGCCCACTGCGTTTTCCGTTCGGGCGTGCGCAGCCGCGGCGCGCGCCCGAACTGCGGTCAGACGGTGCGACGCCCCTCCGGCGGCACCCCCATGGCCTTGAAGAGCATGTCGGCGCGCTCTCGGTACTCGGCCGCGGCCGGCCGGCCGAGCCGGTCGGCCGAGGCCGCCATCCCGTCCAGCGCGTGCGCCATCTCGACGCGGTATCCCATGACCTCCGCCACCTCGAGCGCCCGCTCGTGCAGACGCAGGGCCTCTTCGTCGCGGCCGTTGCGGCCGTGCTTGAGCGCCAGGAGGTTGTCCACCCGGGAGCGCCGCTGCGTCGAGGTCCTGGGGCTGATCAGCTCCAGGGCCCGCTCCTCGTGCTCCTGCGCCCGGCGGACGTCGCCGAGCCGGTCGCTCACGTCGGAGGAGACGGCGAGCGCGAGGACCATGTTCTCCTCCATGGCGGTGGCGCTCAGCGCCCACGACCGCGTCACGCTGTCGTGGGCGGCCTCGAAGTCGCCCTTCCCTATCTGGGACAGGGCCAGGCTCGTCCACGCGGTGACCTCCACCCCCGGAGAGGGATAGGCCCGGCAGATCTCGATCACCCTGCGCACGGCATCGGCCGCCTCGTCGTGACGGCCGAGCGCCAGGCACACGGTGCCGAGCGTGTTGAGGTCCTCCACCTGTTGCTGCACCAGACCGGCGCCGTCGCCCTTCTGGAACGCCCGTACCGCCTCCGTCGTGTAGTCGTACGAGCTCGCCAGATTTCCCAGCGCGTAGTGCGCGAGCCCGAGCAGCCCGAGGGAGACCGCCTGGTCGTCCGGGCCCCCGGCCTTCCGCGCCCAGTCGAGCGCTTCCTCTCCGGCCTCCACCGCCTCGGTGAAGCGGCCGAGCCTCCAGCGCGCCACCCCGAGGTTGTTGAGTGTCTGGCAGATGAGCAGGGGATCGCCCATGCCGCGGGTGGCGGTCAGGCCCGCCCGGCTCACCGATTCGAACTCCGCGAACCGTCCGCGGAGGTTCAGGTGGAAGGACGCGTTGCGGGCCAGGGCGAACACCAGCTGCGGGCTCCCCTCGTGGCCGCCCCGGGCCAGGAGGGTCTGGATGCCCGCGACCTCCCGGTCGAACCACTCCAGGGTGCGGTCCTCGCGGCGCATCGGCGGCAGCGCGTACGCGATGTCGGGCGCGTCCACGTCCATGCTGCGGCGGGTGGGGAACAGCAGGGTGCACGCGGCCTCGGTCGCCGACGTGTAGTAGCCGAGCAGCCGGCCGTCGGCCTCCCGGGCCTCGCGCCCGCTCCTGCCCTCGCCGAGCGAGAGCGCGTACGTGCGCACCAGGTCGTGGAAGGCGTACATCCCCGGGTCGTTCTGCACCAGCAGGTGCATGTCGAGGAGGTCCTCCAGCATGTCCTCCGCGTCCCGGACCCCGGTCCTCAGCAGGGCCGCGGCCGAGTAGACGTCGACCTCCGCGCCGGGGTGCAGGCCCAGCAGGCAGAAGGCGGCCTGGAGCTCCTCCTCCAACGCCTTGTACGACAGGCTGAGCGTGGCGGCCACGCTGCGCTCGCCCGCGCTCAGCTCGTCCAGCCGGCGGGTCTCGTCCTCCAGCCTTTCGACCAGGTAGCGGACGGTCCAGCGCGGACGGTTGCGCAGCCGGGCCACCGCCAGCCGCAGGGCCAGCGGCAGGTGGCCGCACAGATCGGCGAGTTCGGCGGCGGCCTCCGGCTCCCTGGCCACCCGGTCGTCGCCGAGGAGCTCGGTGAGCATCGTCCTGCTCTCCTCCGGCTCCATCACCCCCAGCGAGATCCAGTCCGCGCCGTCCAGATCGAGCAGCCTGGCCCGGCTGGTGACCAGCACCAGGCACTCGGTCGAGGACGGGAGCAGGGGCAGCACCTGGCCGGCGTCCAGGGCGTTGTCGAACAGGAACAGCAGGCGGCGGCCCGCCAGGGTGGCCCGCCACAGGCCGATCAGGCCCGCCTCGTCGTCGGGGATGCTGTCGGCGGCCACCCCGAGGGTGCGCAGCAGACCGGCGAGTGTGGCGGCCGGCCGCTGCGGCTTCTCACCGGGGGTGAAGCCGCGCAGGTCGGCGTAGAGCTGGCCGTCCGGGTACTCCTCGGCCAGCTGGTAGGCGGTCCGCACCGCCAGCGAGGTCTTGCCGCAGCCGCCCATGCCGTCGATCGCGACGACGCGGTGCCCCTCCCCCGCGTCCTGACGGCACGCATCCAGGACCTCGGCCAGCTCGCGCTCGCGGCCGGTGAAGTCGGGGATGCCTGGCGGCAGGGTGCAGGGAGCACCGTGCAGTGAGGCGAGGGTCGGGAAGCGGTGGCTCCCGGCACCGGAGGGCGCGGACCGCCGGGCGCCCGGAGCCCCCGACTCCGGGGACCCGGAGGCGGTCGGGGCGGCCACGGCGACCGGCCGGGCCGGGCCGTCCAGATCGGGGGAGGCGCGCAGGATGTCCTCGTACATCTTGGTGAGCTGCGCGCTGGGGTCTATGCCGAGTTCCTCGACGAGCAGTTCGCGCACCTTGGCGTACTCGGCGAGCGCCTCCGCCTGCCGCCCGGAGCGGTACAGCGCCAGGATCAGGTGCCCGCGCAGCGACTCCCGCAGCGGGTGCTGCGCGATGAGGGTGCGCAGGTCGCCGATGAGCTCCCCGGCCTCGCCCAGTGCCAGGCGCAGTTCGAAGAGCTGCTCGGCCGCCCCCAGCCGGCGCTCCTCCAGTACGGCGCCCGCGGCCTCGACCACCGAGCCGCCGGCGCCCGACATCACGGGGCCGCGCCACAGGGCCAGGGCGGCACGCAGTTCGTCCGCCGCGGCCTCGGGGCGATCCCCGGAGGCGGCGTGCCGGGCCTCGCGGATGTGCCCGTTGAAGAGGAGCAGGTCGAGCTGATCGCGCGTCACCTGAACCCGGTAGCCCGGACCGTCCGTGACGATCAGCTTCCCGCCCCCCGGGATCCTGCGCCGCAGGTCGGCGACGGCCTTGCGTACCTGGTGCGAAGCGGTTACCGGCGGTTCCTCATCCCACACCGCCTCCACAAGACGGACAACCGGGACAATATTTCCCGGTTCGAGCAGCAGAGTGGCAAGAACTCGTTCGTGAATTTGCCCGCCGAGCTTTAACCGGTGCCCTGCCGTCCACCCTTCAAGCGGTCCGAGAATATTGAAACGCACCTGGCTTTCCACCGAATTAGCCATGGCCTCCTTGCCCATCCCCCTCAATGCCCCCTGTTGAAGAGCCTTCAACAGGATCCTAAGAGCTTACGGGGGGAAGCGGTAGCGAAGAGGGAACGAAGCGGGAACGGCACCTCGGACAGTTGCGTCCTGACTCGGACTCAGGAGCAGCGATGAAGACTTTCGGCCTCGGCGCCAGCCGGCGGACCGTGCGGCGCGCGGCGAACCATTCCGGCACCCGGCCTGCCGCCGCGCACAGCGCCTACCAAGCACCTGTAGCCATACCTCCGGCACAGGACCCCCACTCACCACCCGCCATACCGCCGACCACGACGGCGGACCACAGAGCGCAGATCGTCGAAGCGATGATCTCGGAGCTCGCACCCCAACTGTTCATGTCGCTGCGCCGCAGCGACCAGCGCGCCCGGGGCGAGCAGTACCTGCGCGGACTGCTCTACGCCGAAGGGCGCAAATCCATCCGCAACATGGCCGGAGTCGTCGGCGGAGCGGGCACCGAGCAATCGCTGCACCACTTCATCAGCGAATCCACCTGGAACTGGGCCCCGATGCGCGCCGCGCTCGCCCGGTACGCGGAGCAGACGGTCCAGCCCAAGGCCTGGGTCGTCCAGTCCATGCCGATCCAGAAGGCCGGCGAGCAGTCGGCCGGCATAGACCGCCGGTTCGTCCCTGAACTGGGGCACTCCGTACACGGCCAGCACTCCTTCGGCCTGTGGATGGCCGCGGAGGCGATGAGCGCCCCGGTCAACTGGCGCCTGTACCTCTCCCCGTCCTGGCTGCAGGACGAGGAGAAGCGCCGCCGGGCCGACATCCCGGACTGGGTCGACGAGGAGTCTCCGGGCGAATGCGCCACGGCTTCCGCCCTCGAAGTCCTCGCCTGGGGCGGGGTGGAGCGCCGCCCGGTGGTGCTGCCCTCCCGTGACTTCGTCAGCAGTGCCGTGCTGAGCCGCTTCCACTCCGCGGGAGTTCCCGTCATGGCCCGGATGCGGGCCATGGACCAGCTGCGGGTCGCCGACACGGCGATGCCCGGGTACGGTGCCGGCCCCATACCGGTGTCCGACATGCTCCAGCACGTACGCGGACTGCGCCGGCCCGTCGAATGGCTGGACCCCTCCTCGGGGACGCCCGTCGTCCGAAGCACCCTGGTCGCGGGCATACGCGTCGAGCTGCCGCAGCCGCGCCGCTCGCCCGCCGGTCCGCAGCAGTGGCTCCTGATGGGTGAGTGGACCAACCGCAACGGCCCGCCGAGCGAGTTGTGGCTCACGGATCTCACCACCACCTCGCTCGACGGGCTGATGCGACTGGCCAAGCTCAGCCGGCGGACGGCGTTCGACAGCGCCACCACCGGCGAGCGGGCCGGGCTGCGCGATTTCGCCGGCCGCTCCTTCAAGGGCTGGCACCGCCACCTCACGCTCGCCTCGGCCGCCCACAGCGTCTCGATCGGCGCCGACCACGCCGCTGGCCGCAATCGGGCCGAGGCTTCCTCCGGCAGTCCGTCGGCGAACCGGCCGCCGCGGCAGCTGGGCTGAGGCGTGTCGTCCGAGGATGACGGTAAGCCGCGCAGAGAGGGATGTTCGGGGCCCGCTCCCATGCTCCCTCGGCCCGCGTCACGCGGCGGCTCCCGCGGTCTGCGGCGCCTTCCCGGCGACCGGGGCCGGCTGCGGGATCCGCATCGCGACCAGGCCGGCGGTGGTGAAGTAGACGGCCCAGCCCAGCCAGGCCCAGCCGCCCAAGCCGACGGAGGTGGTGATGAGGGGGGGGTCCGACCACGGTGGTGACGGCGAACCCGAGGTTGAAGGCGGCGAGGTAGCCGGTCTTGCGGCCCTCGGGGATGTGCAGCAGGGCGGCGCCGGTGGTGCCGGACACGATGTACAGCTCCCCGAGGGAGAAGAGCAGGGCGGCTGCGACCACCAGAGCCAGGTTCGTGCCCGTCCCGCCGAGCGTCGTCAGCGGTACGATCCCCGCTGCCAGAGCCGACAGCAGCCCGCCGCGCCGCATCATCCTGCGTGCGGTGCGGAAGTCCTCGGACCCCTTGCTGATCCGGACCTGGAGCAGGACGACGACGGCGGTGTTGAGGACCTGGACCAGGGTCACGGTCCAGGCGGGGGCCTGCGTCTGCTGGACCACCCACAGCGGGACGCCGAGTCCCAGGATGAGCGCCGACATGGTCAGGGCCCCGTAGAGGGCGGTGATGCGCAGGAAGGCCCGGTCGCGCAGGACGCTGCCGCGTGAGGGCCCGCCCTGCGCCGCCCCGGCCGGGCCTGCGCCGTCACCGAAGGTCCGGCAGACGGCGGCGCAGCCGATGAACAGGACGGCGGAGAGCACCATCACCGCCCGGTAGGCCCAGGCCTCGTCGATCGCGATGGCCGCCCCGGAGGGCAGCGCTCCCGCCGCCATTCCGGCGTTGCGCAGCGACCGGAGCCGGGCGAGCGCCCCGACCGCCTCCTCGTTGCTCGCCCGGGCGATCAGGCCCGACTCGATCAGCGGGCTGATGCCCCGGCTCAGCACCCCGGCGACCGCCGAGGCGAGCAGGGCGGCGATGAAGGAGGAGGACGCGGCCAGCGCCAGGAAGGCGGCGGCGCGGACCAGGAAAAGGACGGTCAGCACGGTACGGGTGCCGAAGCGCTCGGCGGCCCGCGCGATGGGCATGGCGCCCAGCAGGGAGGTGATGCCGGCGATGCCGAGGACCAGCCCGATCTCGGTGTTGGGCAGGTCCACGGCCTTGTGGAAGAAGAGGACGGACAGGGACAGGTACATCCCGAGTCCGACGGCGTCGGAGAGTCCAGTGGCGTAGATGCGTTTCTTCATCGGAGCGATCCCCACGTCATGAGTAGGCGGGATTGCGGAGTCGGGCGGGGGTGGGCGTCTGCGTCCACGGCTACGTGGCCCGGGCCAGGACGGGCTCGGGCCGCGCGGCGGCCTCGGCGAGTTCGATGCCGAGGGCCCGCTCGACGCGGTCGGCGAGCTCCAGGGCCGCGGCGGGCGAGGGCGCGCCGAGCATGAACGTCGCCAGGTGCAGGGTCCGGTCCCGGCTCGCCGACTGGCCCGGACCGAACCGCGGCCGTACGTAGACCAGTTCGGGGAAGGCCTCCATCAGCTCCGGTACCGGGGTCTGCGCGGTCACCAGCCATTCCCCCGCCGGGATGGGCACCATCCTCATCAGCGCCGTCCGCCCGAACTCCGGCACGGCGTCCGGCGCGAGGCCCAGTGCGCTGCGGCCGATCTGCTCGGCGTAGTCGTATCCGGCGCCGACCTCGAACATGACCGGCATCGGGCCGCCCGCCCGGGCGTTGACCTCGATGACGCGCGGCCCCATCGGGGTCAGCGCGATCTCCGTGTGCACGGCCCCGGTGGTCAGCCCAATGGCCCGGATCGCTTGGTCCGCGCAGTCGACGGCGGCCGCCTGGACGGCGGGGTCGAGCCTCGACGGCATCGACGCACCCTCCTCGGCGTAGCCGTGGCGCAGCTCGATGCGGTCGGAGACGGCAAGGTGGTGCCGCTCCCCGGCCGCGAGCAGCGATTCGACGCTGCAGTACGCGGCCCAGCCGCTGTCTCCGTCCGCCTCCAGTTCGAGGCGCTCCTCCAGCAGGAAGACGTCCTCGCTCTGCAGGAAGGCCGAGACGGTGGCCCGGCCGTCGCGGTAGGCCGCCAGGAGCTCCTCGTACGTGCGGACCAGCCGCACGCTCTGGCTGCCGGCGCCGAGCGAGGGTTTGAAGACGGCCGGCAGGCCGATGTCCCGGGCCGCCCCCGCCAGGTCCCCCTCAGCGCGGATCTGCGCGAACCGAGGTGAGGGCACCCCGTGTTCGGCGAAGACCTGCCGCTGCCGGGACTTGGACTGGGCGATGCCCACCGCCTCGGGGGCGTTGCCCGGCAGACCGAGGCGTTCGGCGAGCTCCGCCTGCGGGCGCAGCAGCAGCTCCGAGTAGGTGACGACCCCCGACAGCGGGTACCGCTCGTGGAGGGCGAGGCCCACGGCCACCGCGTCGTCGAGGTCGGCCGCGGTCAGGAACTCTCCCCGCAGGCCGCGGGCGGCCCAGTCGGCGCGGACCGGTTCGGGATCGCCCCAGGCCGCGATGTGGACGACGGACACCGCGGGGCCGATGCGGGAGAGGGAGTCGAGCGCCGCGGCGGGCGGGTGGCCGCCGATGCCCGAGATCAGCAGCACGTGCGGCTGGTCCTCGGGGCCGGCGGACGGGCGGGCGGAGCGGGGGGTCATGGCGCGTCCTTTCAGGTGACGGGCTTCGCTTCGCTGGATTCGGGATCGGATCCGGGGGGGGGCGGGGATCGGGAAGGGGCGGAGGTCCGGGGCCGGAGTTCGCGGGCCGACGTCGTCAGTGGCTGACGAGGGGGGCCGGCACACGGCGGGCGGAGCGGAACGAGAGCAGCTCGCCCACCATCCGGTCCATCCGTATGTGCAGCTCCTCCAGCGGGGTCCCCGGCGTGAAGTCCCCGCGTGCGGAGGCCACATGGGTGGGCACGGCCCAGCCGCCGAGCGCCCGGACCACCGCCCGCATCTGGTCGCAGGCGGTGCCCGCGCCCCGCGGCCCGCCGCCCGCGGCGATCAGCCCCGCGGGCCGGTGGGCCAGTGCGTCGCCGGTGAGGTGGTCCAGGGCGTTCTTGAGCAGCCCGCTGTAGGAGCCGTGGTAGACGGGCGTGGCGAGGACGACGCCGCTCGACCCGGCGATGCGGGCGCGGATCGCCGCCGTCTGGCTCCGCGGAGGCGGGTCGTCGTAGTCCTCGATCCGGTGCCGGCCGGGGAACTCCAGGCTCAGGTCGAGGAGTTCGTACGCCGCCCCGGCCGCCCTGATCCGCTGGGCGGCCACCTCCAGGACCCGGCGCGAGACCGAGTCCGCGGAGGCGCTGCCGAGGATGCCGAGTATCACCGCCCGGCCCCCGCGGACCCCGGCCCGGGCTCCAGTCCGATCACCAGGCGCACGTCGTGCTCGGCGCTCTCGACCAGCCGCCGTACCTCCTCGTGCGAGTCGTGGACGAAGACGTGCGTGCTCGCGCCCGTCCCCGAGAACGGCTGCGGGGGGACCACGTCGCCGATCCGGTACGGCACGTTCCGGTAGTAGGCGTCCTGCGCCACCGCCGAGTCGTCGAAGTCCAGCAGCATCCCGCCGACCGTGAAGTGCACGGTCCAGCCCGCGTACGCGCCCACCGGCGCGACCCGGCCGACCCTCGGGTCCAGCCCCACGTCGGTGAGGATCTTGGCGTGGAAGAGGTCGACGCCGGTGGTGGCGAGGAAGGCCTCGCGGATGCCGGCGCCGCCCGGGCGTCCTGCCACCTCGCAGAAGGTGAAGGACCCGGACTCGTCCAGGAAGGCCTCCAGGTGCAGCACCCCGGCGGTCACCCGCCAGGCGTCGACGACCTGGCCCAGCAGCTCGCGGGCCGCCGCGCGCACCGCGGGGTCGGCGACCGTGATCGAGGACAGCGGCTCCACCCGGGAGACGGCCAGGGTGTCGCTCACGTACCGGGAGACGTCCCAGATCACCTCGCCCTCGTAGACGACGGCGTCGATGTGGCACATGTCGCCCGCCACGAACCCCTCGCACAGGTGGCTGCCGGGGGTGAACTCCTCGCGCACCCACCGCTCGACCTGCCGGGCGTGGGTGAGCACCGACACCCCGTACGAGCCCGAACCGTCCCGCGGCTTGACCACGACCCGGCCGTGCCGGGCGAACAGGTCGGTGACGTCCTCCGGGGTGTGGATCAGGTGCCCCTCGGCGGTACGGATGCCCGCCCGCCGGGCGATGCGCTTCATCACCGCCTTGTCCACGAACTTGCGCGCGGTGGCCGGGTCGCTGCCCGGCGCGCCCAGCCTGGCGCGCAGCTCCGCGGCCGGCTCCAGCAGCCGCTCGGAGACGGTGGCGATCCGGTCCACCGGGTACAGCGCGTGCACCGCGCCCGCGAGGGCCCGTACCCCGTCCGGATCGAACACGTCGGTCCGGGCCGCGAAGTCCGCGGCGCTGCCGGTGGTGTTGCCCGCCGCCGAGCTCAGCACGCTGACCCGGAAGCGGTCCGGGTCCAGCAGCGGCGAGCCGTCGTCGCGGGTCCACACCCGGGGGCCGATCCGGTCCAGCAGCAGGACGTGCGTACGGTCGGCCGGCTCGGTCTTCCACAGCAGTGAGCGCTCGATCCGGGCCACCGCCTGCTCGGCACGGACCGCGTCCGGCGCGGCCACGGTGTACTCCAGGCGCACGACCGGCCCGCTGTGGACGCCCGCGCGATCGAGCGGGGTCCGTACGGACGCCAGCTCGGGCCAGTCGTACAGCTCCTCGGCGTCGGTCGCGGCGACCACGCGGAAGCGGCCCGGTCCGGACAGGACGTGGCGCTGAACGGCCACCCGCCCGGCGTCGGGCAGGGCGGCGCGCACCGGCCGGCCCAGGGCGCTCTCGGCGACGGCCGTCACCAGGCTGCGCCGGTGGGCGGCGTCGTAGAGGTCGAGGACCTGCCGGTCGAATCCGGGCAGGACCAGCGGACGCGTGTTGCGGGCCCCGAACACGATGCGGGCGGGTCCCTCGATCCCGGCGTCGCGCACGGCCTCCCCGGTACGCGCCGCCAGCCGCGCGGGCACCGGGCCCGCGACCAGGCGCCGCTCGGTGCTGCCGTCCTCGGCGGCCTGGTCGCCGCTCTCGTCGATCGCGGCGAGCACGTCCACCCGCCCTCCGGCGGCCACGACGGCCAGCACGGTGTGCACGGGGTCGCTGACGAAGGCGAGCTCCTCCAGCAGCCCGTCGAGCTCACCGAGCTCCTCGCTCCCGGCCGCACCGGGGCGGGCGGCTCCGGATGCCAGCGCGCGCAGTTCCCGCGCCTCGCGTTCGTACGCCCCCGACCAGGACAGGACCGCGGCCACCGGCCGGCGCTCGTGCGCCGCCAGGAACCGCGTGCGCACCGCGTCGAAGGTGAGCTCGTCACGCCGCAGTACGGTCAGCCGCGCGGTCACCGCGCCGGCCGCGGCCACGATCCGCTCGACCGGATCACCCGCGTCCAGCAGCAGCACCACGTGCTCACCGCCCGCGGCACCGGGCTCCGGCCGCTCGTGCCCGCCCTCCGGCCGCGCGGCGGTGACCGCCTCGATGCGCAGCGACTCCCGCACCTGGGCCGCGGCTTCCGCGGCGATCCGGCCGGCCGTCGCCGCATCGGCGCCGCGCACCATCAGGTACCCGAACCGGTCGTGGTTGGTGCCCAGCGCCGGCACCCGGTCGCCGGGCCCGACGGTCACCTCGCAGTCGACCACCCCGGCCGGCAGTTCCCGCGGCCCGGGAACCGTGCCGCGCACGATCCCCTCGACCGGGCTCCACAGGGCGCGCAGGGCCACGGTGGTCACCGGCGGGGCCGCGTCCTCGACCGGGGCCCCGGTGGCGAGCGCGACCAGGTCCCGGGCGACCGACCGGTCCAGGGCCAGCGACATCTGGCGGGTCACCACGTGCCCGGCGATCCGGCCGTTGACCTCGATCAGCTCCGGGCCGGTCGCCGTGAGGAACAGCTCCACGTGGAGCGCGCTCGCCCGGACGCCCAGCGCCTCGACCGTGTCCAGGACGAACCGCCGTGCGGCGCCCATGCCCGGGAAGCGGGCCGGGAAGTGCCCGCCCAGCTCGGCCGTGGTGCCGGGCGCCGACGGGACGCGCTCGGCGAAGCCGTAGAAGACCACGCGCCCGTCCTGGACGAGCAGTTCGGCGCTGACGTGGCGTCCGACGGCGTACTCCTCGACGAGCGCGGCGGGCCGCTCGCCACCGTCCCCGGCGCCGTCCCCGTCCGCGTCCTCTCTCGCACTCCCGTCCTGCGCGACCCCCAGCACCTCGGCCAGCCCGGCGACGGCCTGCTCCCGGGTCCACGCCACGGTGACCCCGACCGAGTACCGGCCGGACGTCGGCTTGATGACGCACGGCAGCCCGATCTCGTCGACCGCCGCCAGCCCTTCCTCCCCGGTGACCGCCCGGCGCCAGCGCAGGCTGCCGATCCCGGCCTTCCCGAGCCGCTCCCGTACGGCCGACTTGTCGCCGAGCAGCCGCGCCGCCTCCGGTGACTCGTGGGGCAGGCCCAGATCCCGGGCGAACAGCGCCGCGCCGTGCAGGAGGTTCTCGTCACGGCAGATCACGCCGTCGACCGGGTTGGGGCCGAGCCGTCCCCGCAGCCGGGCGGCCAGGTCGCGGCCGCCGGCCAGGTCCGGCACCTCCACCACCCGCGCCGCGCGTTCGAGCAGCTCGAACCCGGCATTGGCGCGGTAGGCGTCCAGGCGCTCGGTGACGAAGGTGACCTCGATCCCGTCGTCGGCCATGTCGGCCACGACGTCAAAGCCTCTGACGTATGCCGTCTCCAACAGAACAACATGCATGAGCTCAGCCCCTTGAGTCCTCTTCTCATCGAAGCATCAAGGGGCGAGGACTAGAGGGCAAGCGGCAGCCGAATAATCCCGCTCACTCCATCACCTCTTCCCGTTTCATTCCCGCCCGGTTCCCGTTTCCATCCCGACCCGGCCCCGACCACACCCACCCTGACCTGCAACAACATGTCAAACAAAAGAATTCGAATCCATCATGTCGGATGACTTCCCACATTGCCGGACAATGCTTCGCAGCCTTTCCGGGCGGCCATTAGCGTGCATACAGGAAACTGGACACCCACCTCGTAAATCGGCCTTTCCCGGACACCGAAGCAAAGGACAGAGACAGCGTGCGCACCATCTCCATCCCGAAATCGGGGACCGGACATTCGGCCCCGATCACCCACGTGGCCTTCAGCCCGGACGGTTCCCGCCTCGCGACCTCGTCCTACGACGGAACCGTGATCGTCTGGAGCACCGCCGACCCGGCCCGCCCCACCGAGACCGCGACGCTGCGCCACCGCCGCCTCGTCAACTCCTCGGCCTGGAACCCCGCCGACCCGACCCTTCTCGCGACGGCCTCCGCCGACAAGACGGTCGGCATCTGGCGCGTCCCCGCGGAGGGTCCGGCCACGCTGGTCAACGTCCTGGCCCGGCACACCGACGACATCAACTCGGTCGCCTGGCTGCCCGACGGCGAGCGCCTGATCTGCGTCTCCGAGGACGGCCGCGCCACCCTGTGGTCCGTACTCGACGGCACCTTCCTCACCGAGGTCGGCTCGCACGAGGCGCACTGCATGATGGTCTCCGTCAGCGTCGAGGGCCTGGCCGCCACGGTCGGCGAGGACGGCCTGGTCTCCGTCAGCGACCCCGGCTCCGGCGCCGGCCCGGCACGCAAGCGCCACTACGACTCCTCCATCGAGGGCTGCGCCTGGTCCCGGGCCGGCGACCTCCTCGCCGTGGCCCGCGACGACGGCCGCGTCGACCTGCTGACCCGCGAGCTGGAACACGTACTGACCGTCGAGGTGTCCACTTCCGCCGCCCGCGCCGTCGACTGGGCCGAGGACGACTCCGCGTTCGTCGTCGGCGCCTACGACGGCTCCCTGCACTGGTTCGACCGGTCCGGCGAGCGCCGGCACACCGTCGCCGACCTCCGCGTGTGGCCGCGCTCCGTCGCCGCCGCCCAGGGCCTGGTCGCCGCGGGCTCCTTCCGCAACGCCCCGCACCTGTACGACATGGCCACCGCCGCCGAGCTGTCCGGCCCCGAGCGCGCCACCCACGGCCCCAACGCCCTGGCCGCGCGCGGCGACGAACTGCTCATCGGCGGGGACTCCGGCACCGTGTTCGCCGTCCGCATCGAGAACGGCGCCCAGCGGCGGGCCACCCCGATCGAGCTCACCGACGGCCCGATCCTGTCCCTCGCCACCGACGGCGACACGATCTACGCGGGCACCTACTCCGGCCACGTCATCCGCCACGACGGCACCCGCACCTCCAGCGAGCGCCTCGGCGCCCCGATCCCCTCCCTCACCCTCGACGGGGGCCGGCTGATCGCGGGCACCTACAACGGCGAGTTCCTCGTCCTGGACCCGGCCACGCTCCGGCTCGAAGAGCGCGTCGAGGCACACGGCGGATCGGTGAAGTCCCTGGCCCCCATCCCGGACGGCGGCTTCCTGTCCGCCGCCACCGACCGCACCATCGAGGCGGGCGCCGTGCACGGGCGCACCAAGCTGTGGGAGCACGGCAACCTCGTCAACGCCGTCGCCGGCCTCCACGGCCCCGGCGGCTCCGTCGTCGCCAGCGCCTCCCGCGACCACACCGTCAAGGTCGGCCGGATCACCCGTACCGCGGACAGCGGCTGGGGCGCCGGCGCCCCGCAGACGCTGCTCGGCTCCGACGAGTCGGTCAAGTGCGTCTCGCTGCTGGGCGACCCCGCCAAGCCCACCGTCCTGGCCGGCTCCTACGACTTCAACCTCTACTGCTGGCAGGTCGACTGGGCCGACTCGGCGGGCACCCTCGCCTCCGGCCGCGTCCTCGCCGGCTTCGCCCAGGGCCTGTCCTGCATGTTCCAGCTCGCCGACGGACGCGTCGCCGTGGCCGGGTGGGACGGCCGGATCGTCTTCGTCGCCGTCGACGAGTACGGCGCCCACATCCAGCACACCCTGCACATCGACGACATCGCGCAGAGCGCCGACCGGAAGCGGGTGGCCGCATGACGACCTCGGCCGAGACACCGGAAGCCGTCGCGGAAGCCGCCCACACCGCGGTCCCCGGAACGGTCCCGGCGGCGGTCCGGGCCCGCGTGCCCGTCACGCTCTCACGCGTCCGCGACCGCAGCGCCGACCTCATCACCTTCCACCACCTGCCCGACCCCGGCGAGCACTTCGCGGTCCTCGTCCCCGCCGCCCCCGGCGACACCGCGCCGCCGCTGGTACGCCTGCACAGCGAATGCCTGACCGGCGACGTCCTCGGCTCGGCCCGCTGCGACTGCGGCCCCCAGCTCGACGAGGCCCTCCAGCGCATCGCCGACCAGGGCGGAGCCGTGCTCTACCTGCGCCAGGAAGGCCGCGGCATCGGGCTCTACAACAAGCTCGACACCTACGTCCTCCAGGCGCAGGACCACGACACCTTCGCCGCGAACCGCATGATCGGCCGAGGCGACGACGAACGCGACTACGCGGCGGCCGCCGCGATGCTCCTCGCCCTCGGCCTGACCAGGATCCGCCTGCTCACGAACAACCCCGACAAAGTCCGGGACCTGCGCGCCCACGGCATCGAGATCACCGAAGTGATCCCCACCGGCGTGTACGTCACCGCGGAGAACTCCCGCTACCTGTCCGCCAAGGCCGAACTCGCCGGCCACACCATCGCCCTGCTCCAGGAGGCCGCGGCATGACGCTCTCACTCGAAGACCTGGCCGACTCCCCGCACTTCAAGGAGAACGCCGGCCTCGCCGACCCCGGCAGGCTGCACCCCGCCCGACTGCCCGGCACCACCCCCGAGGAGCTCGCCGCCGCCGTCGAGGACCCGGACCTGCCGACCGCCGAACGCCTCGCCGCCGGCCAGGTCCTCGGCCTGCTCGGCGATCCCCGCATCCCCTCCCCCACCACCGGGGCGGGCCCCGGCACCCGCCACGTGCCCGGCGGCCGCATCCGCATCGGCCTCCCCGGGAACGAGGCCGGATACGTCACCAACGCCTGGGCGCACGTCGGCGTGGAGGAGTCCTGGATCCTCAAGGAGTGCCCCGAGCACACCGTGGAGATCGCCGACTTCTGGATCGCCACGTACCCCGTGACCAACGGGGAGTACCGCGCCTTCCTGGCCGACACCGGCCTGGAGGAGCGCCCCACCACCTGGTACCTGGGCGCCTACCCGTGGGACCGCTCCAACCACCCGGTGGCCGGGATCCGCCCCGAGCACGCCGACGCCTACGCCGCATGGCTCACCGAGCGCACCGGACACGCCTGGCGGCTGCCCACCGAAGCCGAGTGGGAGCACGCCGCCAAGGGACCCGAGGGCCTGCCCTACCCCTGGCCCGGCGGCTTCGACCCGGAGGCGGCCAACACCCGCGAGTCCGGCGTGCACACCACCACGCCCGTCGGCGCGTTCCCGGCCGGCCGCTCCCCGTACGGCGTCCACGACATGGGCGGCAACGTCGAGGAGTTCACCGCCGACGAGTACGCCCCCTACCCGGACGGCCCCTACGTCGCCGACCACCTGGTACAGACGATGGGCAGCTACCGGATCGCCCGCGGCGGCTCCTTCTCCCGCTTCGGCGACCTGACCCGCACCCGGCGCCGCCACGGCGCCTTCCCCGGGCCCCTGTACCCCGTCGGGTTCCGCCTCGCCACCGGCGAGCGGCCCTCATGACGACCGCCGTCCGCCCCGGGCCGGAGCCCGCGCTCGCGGGGCCGCAACCCGGCGTCCCCGAACCCGCCGACCCCGGCTTCTCCGACATCCGCCGCGCCCTGGCCGGCCGGGCCCCCGCCCTGGCCGACCTCACCCGGGCCTTCGCACCGCTGGAGGCCGAGGCCCACCGGCTGCTGCCGCGGCTCGCCGCGCTGCGCCCGGGCATCGGGGCCACCCCGCTCGTCGCCGTGCCCAGCCGGGCGGGACGGGGCACCGTCTGGCTCAAGACGGAGGCCGCCAACACCTCCGGGTCCGTCAAGTCCCGCACCGCGTACGCCCTGTTGTGCGCGGCCGTGGCCGCGGCGGGCACCCCCCGGGTACGGCTCGCCGAGTACTCGGGCGGCAGCCTCGCCGTGGCCCTGGCCGAACTGTGCGCACAACTGGGCCTGGACCTGCACCTGGTGGCCCCGTACGGGGTCCCCGAACGACTGCTGGACCAGCTCCGCCGGCACGGCGCACAGGTCACGACGGCCCGCGAGGGCACCGGCTTCCTCGGCGCGATGGACGAGGCGGTCCGCGTGGCCGAACGCGAGGACCGGCACCTGCTGCTCCAGCACTGCGCGGCCGCGGGCGCCGCCCTGCACCGCGAACACACCGGCGCGGAGATCATCGGCCAGCTCTCCGGCTACGGAGTCGAACCGGCCGCCGTGGCCGCGGCCGTCGGTACCGGCGGCAGCCTCGCCGGCACCGCCATGGCCCTGCGCAGCGCCTGGCCCGACTGCCGCCCCCTGGCGGTCTTCCCCGCCGAGGCCGTCTACGGCGACGAACGCGCCCCCACCGGAGCCCGCCGGATGAACGGCACGGGCGGGCTGGGCCACGGCCTGCGCCAGCCCCTGCTCGCCGCGTTCCCGCAGGACTTCTTCAGTTTCACCGCCGTCGCCTATCCGCAAGCCCTCCAGGCCATGCGCCACCTGCGCGGGGAACACGGCATCGCCGTCTCCGCCAGCGGCGCGGGCGCCTGGCTCGGCGCCTCTGCGGAAGTCGACCAAGGCCCGCGAGGGCGCAACGCAGTCGCGGTCGTCGCAAGCCGCGGAACAATCGAGGAGTGGGAGCATGCCGCAGGAACATGAGACATCCGCAGTCCTGACCGTCCCCGGCCACAGCGCCGCGGACGCGGAGCACGCGGAACGGAACTACTGCGGCTACCGCGAGGTCGTCCGCAACTCGTTCAAGCAGTGGTACAAGAACAACCGCGACTCCTGGTCGGGGACGACCACCAACGACCGCGTCACGCACTTCGCGATCGCGGCCGCCCCCACCGACGAACACCAGCCGGGCTCCGGCCCGGCCCGGGTCCTGGACATCGGCTGCGGCCGCGGCCTGCAGACGGCCTCCCTCGCCGAATGGCTGGAGGCCGAGGTCACCGGCCTCGACCTGCTCGACGTATGGGACACCCCCGAGGTCTCGCAGGGCTCGATCCGCTTCCACCAGGGCGACTTCCTCGCCTTCCGGGCCGAAGGCCTCGACCTGCTCGTCGACAACGGCTGCCTGCACCACCAGCGCCGCGAGGACTGGGCCCCCTGGGTGGAGCACGGCCGCAAGATGCTGCGCCCCGGCGGGGTCTGGGTCGTCAGCGTGTTCCTCAGCCCCGACGGGGAGATCACCCCGCACCCCCTCGCGGACGGGCGGCTGAACTGGTGGCTCACCGAGCGGCTCGTCACCGAGCTCTACGAGGCGAACGGCTTCCGCTTCACCGGCAGCCTGGAGATCGACCGCCACTTCGAGTACGAGGGCCACCAGCTCAAGTACCTGACCCTGTCCTTCGTCGCGGTCTGAGCGGCGCGGGAGGAGAGAGAGGAGGGACCCGCGATGCTCAAGGAGATCGCACTCGACGCCAGCAACGACGACCGGCACATCCGCAGCGCCCTGCGCGACGGATTCTTCCTGGTGCGCAACACGGTGCCGGAAACCCTGCTGGACGAGGCCTACGCCATGCTCAGCGCGTTCTTCGAGCTGCCCGCCGAGGTCAAGGCGGACTGCCGGGTGCCCGGCTCCAACGGGCAGTCCGGGTACCTCCCACCCCTGGTCGAGCAGGGCGAGAAGGGCCGCACCCCCGACTGGAAGGAGCAGTTCCACTGGGGTGCCCCGCTGCCCGACGCCCACCCGCTGCGCGAGCGCTACCCCGCGCGCTACCCGCAGCCGTACTTCCCCGACGAGCTGGTCCCCGGGATCGGCGCCGCTCTGGGCGAACTCCACCTGCGCACGGCCCGGTTCCAGCTCGACGTGGTCCGCCGGCTGGCCGGGGCGCTCGGCGCGGCCCCCGGCTACTTCGAGGAGATGCTGGAGGACGGCCCCGTCGTCAACCGGGCCACCTGGTACCCGCCGATGGAGCAGGCCCCGTCCGCGGACCACGTCTGGATGGTCGAGCACCAGGACTTCGACCTGATCACCGCGCTGCCCCGGGCCACCGCCGGCGGCCTCGAAGTCCTCATCGACGGGGAGTGGACCCCGGTCGAGGCACCCGACGGGTACACCGTGCTCAACGTCGGCATGGTCCTGGAACGGCTCACCGGCGGCCTGGCCCGGGCCGCCGTGCACCGGGTCGTCGCCGCCCCCGGGCAGAGCGGCGGCCGGCTCTCCATCGTCCAGTTCTGCCACCCCACCCCGTGGACGGTGCTCTCCACGCTCCGCGGCTGCTCGGCCGACGGCGAGCCCGACCGGTACCCGGCCCTGACCGCGCAGGACCTGTTCCAGCGCACCATGTACCGGATCAACCGGCTCGACTCCCAGCACTCCCAGCACACCCGGCACACCCGACCCTCGCGGCACACCAGGCACTCCCAGCACGCTGCGGCGGCCCGGCCGTGATCGGCGCCGGGCGCGGAACCCCGCAGCGGATCGCCCTCCTGCGGCAGATCCGCGAAGACCTCGACACCGTCGTCGCCCGCGACCCCTCCCGCCCGCGCCGCCGCGACGCCCTGCTCCACGCGCCCTGGCACGGGCTGGCCCTCCACCGGATCGCGCACCGCCTCCACCTGCGCGACCACCGCTTCAGCGCCGGACTGCTCACCCTCGCGGGCCGGCTGCTCTCCGGCATGGAGATCCACGCCGGTGCGCGGATCGGCCGGCGGGCCTTCATCGACCACGGCTTCGGCGTGGTCATCGGCGAAACGGCCCGCGTCGGAGACGACGTGACGCTCTACCACGGGGTGACCCTCGGATCGCGCGGCTGGTCCCGGGCGGGCGAGCCGGGCCTGCGCCGCCACCCCGTCATCGGCGACGACGTCCTCATCGGCGTCGGCGCCTCCGTGCTCGGCCCGGTCACCATCGCCTCCGGCAACCGGATCCGGGCCCACTCGCTGATCCTCCGGGACCTCCCCGCCCCCGGCAGGGCGATCCGCATCGACCCCGTCCGAGCAGCCGCCCACCCCACAAGGAGCACCTCATGACGCCGGCCACCCTCCGTGAGCGCACCCTCGAACTCGCCAAGGACCTCGACACGGGCGACTGGGCCCCCACCGACCTCGAACGCAGCATCGCCAACCGGCTGCTGACCGCCGCACATCCGGTCGGCTGCATCACCGAGCACGCCGTGCGGGACGCCGTGTGGGAGGGCTCCGAACCGCTGGCCCGGGTGAACGACGGCCGGCTCTCGCTCCTGCTCGCCGAGATCACGTACAGCCTCACCGGAAACGGGCGCGACGCCGCCGGCCTCGCCTCGGCCCAGGCCCTCCTCGCGTCGGTGAACCGCCGCGGCTAGAGCAGTGGTCGAAGCCGGGTCCCGGACCGGGACCGGGGTCGCGCCCCGGCCCCGGTCCCGGTCCTCAGCGCGCCTCGCGCAGCCAGCCCGCGACCTCGGTCGCCCAGTACGTCAGGATCGTGTCCGCACCCGCCCGCTTGATGCCCAGCAGGGTCTCCAGGATGGCCCGGTCACGCTCGATCCAGCCCTTCTCCGCCGCCGCCTCGATCATCGCGAACTCGCCGCTGATCTGGTACGCGGCGACGGGTACGTCCACCGCCTGCGCGACCCGGTACAGGACGTCCAGGTACGGGCCGGCCGGCTTGACCATCACCATGTCCGCCCCCTCCTCCAGGTCGAGCGCCAGCTCCCGCAGCGACTCCCGCGCGTTCGCCGGGTCCTGCTGGTACGTCTTGCGGTCGCCCTGCAGCGAGGAGGCGACGGCCTCGCGGAAGGGACCGTAGAAGGCGGAGGTGTACTTCGCCGTGTACGCGAGGATCGAGACGTCCTCGTGCCCCGTCTCGTCGAGCGCGTCGCGGATCACGCCGACCTGGCCGTCCATCATCCCGCTCGGGCCCACCACGTGGACGCCCGCGTCGGCCTGGACCTGCGCCATCTCCGCGTACCGCTCCAGCGTGGCGTCGTTGTCGACGCGCCCGTGCTCGTCCAGGACCCCGCAGTGCCCGTGGTCGGTGTACTCGTCCAGGCACAGGTCGGACATGATGACGAGGTCGTCGCCGACCTCCGCCCTCACGTCGCGGATCGCGAGCTGCAGGATCCCGTCCGGCTCGGTGCCCGCCGTGCCCAGGGCGTCCTTGTTCTCGTCGGCCGGGACCCCGAAGAGCATGATCCCCGCGACCCCCGCCTCCACCGCCTCCACCGCGGCCTTGCGCAGCGTGTCGCGGGTGTGCTGGACCACGCCCGGCATCGCCGAGATGGCCAGGGGCTCGCTGATGCCCTCCCGCACGAAGGCCGGGAGGATCAGGTCCGAGGGGTGCAGCCGGTTCTCCGCGACCATCCGCCGCATCGCCGGGGTGGTGCGCAGCCGGCGGGGCCGCGAGCCGGGGAAGGATCCGTACGCGCTCATACTCAGTCGCCTCTTCGAGCTTCGAGAACAGTCGGGATCCAGCGTAGGCCGTACCCGCCGGGCTCCCCGGCACGGGTCAGGGCCCGGACGCGGCGCGTCCGGGCCCTGATCGACTTCTTCCCGCGGTCAGGTGGTGCGGCGGCGCCGCGCCCCCGGCCTGCGCTCGCTCGGCCGGGACACCGACTCGCCGGCCTCCTTGGCGGCCTCGCGGCGCGCCGCGCCGTACTCGGCCAGGGCCTCCGCCAGCTTGCCGACGCTCGGCTCCGGCGACAGGACGTCGACCCGCAGGCCGTGCTCCTCGGCCGTCTTGGCCGTGGCCGGCCCGATGCAGGCGATGACGGTGACGTTGTGCGGCTTCCCGGCGATGCCCACCAGATTGCGCACCGTGCTAGACGACGTGAAGAGAACGGCGTCGAAGCCGCCGCCCTTGATCGCCTCGCGGGTGTCCGCCGGCGGCGGCGACGCGCGCACGGTCCGGTAGGCGGTGACGTCGTCGACCTCCCACCCGAGCTCTATCAGGCCCGCGACCAGCGTCTCGGTCGCGATGTCGGCCCGCGGCAGGAAGACGCGGTCGATCGGGTCGAAGACCGGGTCGTACGGCGGCCAGTCCTCCAGCAGCCCGGCCGCGGACTGCTCGCCGCTCGGCACCAGGTCCGGCTTGACGCCGAACTCGACCAGCGCGGCGGCGGTCTGCTCGCCCACGGCGGCGACCTTGATGCCCGCGAAGGCCCGGGCGTCGAGCCCGTACTCCTCGAACTTCTCCCGCACGGCCTTCACCGCGTTCACGCTGGTGAAGGCGATCCACTCGTAGCGTCCGGTGACGAGCCCCTTCACGGCCCGCTCCATCTGCTGCGGGGTGCGCGGCGGCTCGACGGCGATGGTCGGTACCTCGTGCGGCACCGCACCGTAGGAACGCAGCTGGTCGGAGAGCGAAGCGGCCTGCTCCTTCGTGCGCGGCACGAGGACCCGCCAGCCGAACAGCGGCTTCGACTCGAACCAGGCCAGCTCCTCGCGGCGCGCGGCGGCGCCGTGCTCACCGACCACGGCTATGACGGGCCGGGCGCCCTCGGGCGACGGGAGCACCTTGCCCTGCTTGAACACCTGGGCGATGGTCCCGAGCGTGGCGTTCCAGGTCCGCTGGCGCGTCGTCGTACCGGCGACGGTCACCGTGAGCGGGGTGTCGGGCTTGCGCCCCGCGGACACCAGCTCGGCGGCCGCACTCGAGACGGTCTCCAGCGTCGCCGAGACGACGAGGACGCCGTCGCTGGCGCCCACCTCGCTCCAGCAGCGCGCGGAGGCGCTGCGCGCGTCCACGAACCGCACGTCGGCACCCTGGCCCCCGCGCAGCGGCACCCCCGCGTACGCGGGCACACCGACCGCGGTCGCGACACCGGGCACCACCTCGAAGGGGATGCCGCCGGTCGCGCAGGCGAGCATCTCCTCGGCCGCGTTGCCGTCGAGCCCGGGGTCGCCGGTGACGGCACGGACGACCCGCCTGCCGGAGCGCGCGGCCTCCATGACAAGATTGGCGGCATCTCGGATCACCGGGACACCGGCGGCTGTTGACACTTCGTCAGCAATCGTCAGCTGCGGCGTGTCCACTCCCGCGCGCGCATGCGCGCGTACGACCTCGAGCACCTCGGGCTCCGCGATCAGTACATCCGCGGCCGCGAGCGCCTCGACGGCGCGGAGCGTCAGCAGACCCGGGTCACCGGGGCCGGCACCGAGGAAGGTGACGTGCCCGTGCGCGGCGGCGACCGGAAAAGCGGAGGTGGTCGGACGTGAGGGGTTCAAAGCGATCGCTCCCCCATCAGACCGGCCGCGCCCTTGGCCAGCATCTCGTCCGCGAGTTCGCGGCCGAGCGCCATGGCCTCGTCGTACGACTGGGGCACGGGACCGGTGGTGGACAGCTGCACGAGCGTCGAGCCGTCGAGGGTTCCGACGACGCCGCGCAGGCGCATTTCATTGACAACCTGGCCGTCGGCCAGAAGATCGGCGAGCGCGCCCACGGGCGCGCTGCAGCCGGCCTCCAGGGCGGCGAGCAGGGAACGCTCGGCGGTCACGGCGGCCCGGGTGTGCGGGTCGTCGAGCTCGGCGAGCGAAGCGATGAGCTCCGCGTCGGACGCGAGGCACTCCACGGCCAGGGCACCCTGGCCCGGAGCCGGCAGCACGCTGTCCACGGACAGCAGGTCGGTCGCCTCGGCACCGCGGCCGATCCGGTTCAGCCCGGCGGCGGCGAGGACGACGGCATCCAGCTCGCCGTCGCGCACGAACCCGATCCGCGTGTCCACGTTCCCGCGGATGGCGACCGTCTCGATGCGCTTGCCGAGGGCGCGCGCGTAGTGGTTCAGCTGCGCCGTGCGGCGCGGCGAACCGGTACCGATGCGGGCGCCGTCGGGCAGCTGCTCGAAGGTCAGCCCGTCACGGGCGACGAGCGCGTCGCGCGGGTCCTCGCGCAGCGGCATCGCCGCGATCACGAGCTCCTCGGGCTGCGCGGTCGGCAGGTCCTTCAGCGAGTGGACGGCGAAGTCGACCTCACCGCGCAGCAGCGCGTCGCGCAGCGCCGTGACGAACACGCCGGTGCCGCCGATCTGCGCGAGGTGCTCACGGGACACGTCACCGTACGTCGTGATCTCCACGAGCTCGACGGGCCGGCCGGTGATCGCCCGCACCGCGTCGGCGACATGGCCGGACTGGGACATGGCCAGCTTGCTGCGCCGCGTGCCCAGCCGGAGAGGCTGGTCGAGACGTGGATTCATGATGCCCGTCCTGAGTCGTCGTTCTTGTCTGCCGCATCCGCCCGGCTGACGGAGGCCACCGTCTGCGGGTCGAGATCGAAGAGTTCGCGCAGCGCTTCCGCGTACCCGGCGCCCCCGGGCTCGCTGGCGAGCTGCTTGACGCGCACCGTCGGCGCGTGGAGGAGCTTGTCGACGACGCGGCGCACGGTCTGGGTGACCTCGGCCCGCTGGCGTTCGTCCAAGTCCGGGAGCCGTCCGTCGAGCCGCGCCACTTCCATGGCCACGACCTCGGCGGCCATCGCCCGCAGGGCGACGACGGTCGGCGTGATGTGCGCGGCCCGCTGCGCGGCGCCGAAGGCGGCCACCTCTTCGGCGACTATGCCGCGTACGGCGTCCACGTCGGCGGCCATCGGCGCGTCGGCCGAAGCCTCGGCGAGCGACTCGATGTCGACGAGCCGCACGCCCGGGATCCGGTGCACGGCGGCGTCGATGTCGCGCGGCATGGCCAGGTCCAGCAGGGCCAGCCGTACGGGCGCCACGTCGACCTGGCTGCGGGCGCCCCTGCGGGGCTGGCGCTGCGCGGCGGCCTCGCCCTGGTCGGCCCATGTGCCGTGCAGTTCGAGGGAGTTGGCGTCGACCCCGGTGAGCGCGGCCCGGCCGTCCCCGGCGAGCACCTCGACGGGACACCCGTCCCGCTCGCCGGCCCCGGGCACGATGGTCCGGGCGACCCCGCCGTCGGCGAGCCGCACCCCGGCCGCCGCGGCGGCGGCGAGCCGCGCCACGACGTCCGCGTCCAGCCCCGCCGGGGTTTGAGGCGCCGAGTCCGGGGCGGAGCCCCGGGAGCCGGGAAGGGCCGGGGAGGGGACGAGCCCCGCGGGGCCCACCGCCACGGCCGCGGCCACGTCCTCGCCGGTCAGCACCAGGCCGGTGGCACCGGTACACGAGACGACCACGTCAACACGTGTCAGCTCGTCGACCACCGAGGCCATCGGAACGGCCCTGGCCACCACCCCAGTGCCTGAGGCAACCAGAATCTCGACCAACCGCTCCGCCCGCTCGGCGGTCCGGTTCGCCACCACGACCTCGGCGACGCCCACCCGCGCCAGCGTCGCCGCCGCCAGCGAGGACATCGACCCGGCACCGATCACCAGCGCCCGCTTGCCCTTGGCCCACACGTCCACCGACAGGTGTACGGCCAGCTGCTCCAGCCCGAACGTCACCAGCGACTGCCCGGCCCGGTCGATCCCGGTCTCGGAGTGCGCCCGCTTGCCGACCCGCAGCGCCTGCTGGAAGAGGTCGTTGATCAGGCGCCCGGCGGTGTGCAGCTCCTGCCCCAGCGCCAGCGTGTCCTTGATCTGCCCGAGGATCTGGCCCTCGCCGACCACCATCGAGTCCAGCCCGCACGCCACCGAGAACAGGTGGTGCACCGCCCGGTCCTCGTAGTGCACGTACAGGTACGGAGTGAGCTCCTCGAGCGCCACCCCGCTGTGCTGCGCGAGCAGCGTCGACAGCTCGGCGACACCGGCGTGGAACTTGTCGACGTCCGCGTACAGCTCGATCCGGTTGCAGGTGGCGAGCACCGCCGCCTCCGTCGCCGGCTCCGCGGCGAGCGTGTCGTGCAGCAGCTTGACCTTGGCATCGGCGGACAGCGAGGCACGCTCCAGCACGCTCACCGGCGCGCTGCGGTGACTCAGCCCTACGACGAGCAGACTCATGCCGGCATCACCGCCGGAACGTCGCCCTCGGGGCCGTTCTTGCGTGCGACGGCGGCGGCCCGCCCGGCCGGCGGCTCGACGGCCGCGGCGGGGGCCGCACCGGAACCGGCGCCCGGGACCCCGGCGACGCCCTCGTCGCCGGGTACGGAGGCGGCAGCGGCGGAGGCACCGGCGCTGGCCGCCGCCTCCTCGCCCGCCTTGCGCTGCTCGTGGAAGGCCAGGATCTGCAGCTCGATCGACAGGTCGACCTTGCGCACGTCCACGCCGTCCGGCACCGACAGCACGGTCGGCGCGAAGTTCAGGATGGAGGTGACACCGGCGGCGATCAGCCGCTCGCTCACCTGCTGGGCCGCGCCCGCCGGGGTCGCGATGACGCCGATGGAGACACCGTTCTCCTCGATGATCTTCTCGAGGTCGTCGGTGTGCTGCACCGGCATGCCCGCGACCGGCTTGCCGGCCATGGCGGGGTCGGCGTCGATCAGCGCCGCGACGCGGAAGCCGCGCGCGGAGAAGCCGCCGTAGTTGGCCAGGGCCGCGCCGAGGTTGCCGATGCCGACGATCACGACCGGCCAGTCCTGGGTCAGGCCCAGTTCGCGGGAGATCTGGTAGACGAGGTACTCGACGTCGTAGCCGACGCCGCGCGTCCCGTACGAGCCCAGGTAGGAGAAGTCCTTGCGGAGCTTGGCGGAGTTGACTCCGGCCGCCGCCGCGAGCTCCTCGGAGGACACCGTGGGCACCGATCGCTCGGAGAGCGCGGTGAGTGCGCGCAAGTACAGCGGAAGCCGGGCGACAGTGGCCTCGGGAATACCTCGGCTGCGGGTCGCCGGTCGGTGAGTTCGGCCAGTTGCCACGATGCTCCTGCGGGATGAGCGGGGCTGCAGGCGGTCACTTGTCCCAAGACCGCCCCGTCGAATGCAGGCTATGTCTTTGTGAACGCGTGCACAAAGATTGTGTCCGCTTTGTCCGAGCAAAGTGACCGGGGTCACGCGACCCGGGTGCGCGGGGCGGGAACCCACAACACGCCGAACCCGTTCAAATCCCGAGGGGGGCAAAACGGTACACACTCCTCATCGATACGCCCCCGAGACCCCATAAATCGCCCATGATGGTAACCGGCCGGAGGCTCAGCCCTCCAATGCGCGGCGCAGCCGGTCCGGGTTCACCCTCCAGAAGGTGTGCTGTTCGCCGTCCACCAGCACCACCGGGATCTGCTCCCAGTACAGCCGGTAGAGCTCCTCGTCGTGCGAGATGTCCTTCTTCTCCCACTGCGCTCCGACTTCCGCGCAGACCTTCTCGACCACCTCCTGGGCGTCGTCGCACAGATGGCACCCCGGCTTCCCGACGAGCGTGACCAACCGCTCGCCGGGACGCTTCTTTTCCTTACGGCGCAGCAAAGGGCTCATGCCCCCCATTCTCCCGCGCCGCCGTGTAACACCACGGCACCGAAGAGTTCACGCCCCCGGCATCCCGCGGGTTCGGGAACTCCCGAACACAATGGCTATGCTCGCGTCATGGCCGCTCTGGGATGGCTCACCCCCCGTAGGCGCTCCGCAACCGCGCGGAGCGTGCTGGCAGGCGAGGCCTCGGCCGAGGCCGCCCGCAAGACCGCGCAGACCCTCGACGTCATCGACGCGGACGCCGGACCACCGGCCGACTCCGAGGAAGCCGCCGAGGCCGCGGCAGCGGAGGCCGCCGAGGAAGCGGAACCGGCCGAGCCCGAGTTCCCCGTCGCCGGCGACGACCTCGCCGCCGCCTTCTTCGACCTCGACAACACCGTCATGCAGGGCGCCGCGATCTTCCACTTCGGCCGCGGCCTCTACAAGCGCGAGTTCTTCCACCGCCGCGAACTCGCCCGTTTCGCGTGGCAGCAGGCCTGGTTCCGGCTCGCCGGGGTCGAGGACCCCGAACACATGCAGGACGCCCGCGACAGCGCCCTCTCCATCGTCAAGGGCCACAAGGTCTCCGAACTCATGGCGATCGGCGAGGAGATCTACGACGAGTACATGGCGGAGCGGATCTGGCCGGGCACCCGCGCCCTGGCCCAGGCCCACCTCGACGCCGGCCAGAAGGTGTGGCTCGTCACGGCCGCGCCCGTGGAGACCGCCACGATCATCGCCCGCCGCCTCGGCCTGACCGGGGCCCTCGGCACGGTCGCGGAGTCCGTCGACGGCATCTACACCGGCCGGCTCGTCGGCGAGCCGCTGCACGGGCCCGCGAAGGCCGAGGCGGTCCGCGCCCTGGCCGCCGCCGAGGGACTCGACCTCGAACGCTGCGCCGCGTACTCCGATTCGCACAACGACATTCCGATGCTGTCACTGGTCGGACATCCGTACGCGATCAATCCCGACACAAAACTGCGCAAGCATGCCCGGGCACACGACTGGCGGCTGCGCGACTATCGGACCGGCCGCAAGGCCGTGAAGGTCGGCGTCCCGGCGGCCGCCGGGGTCGGCGCGATCGCGGGCGGCGCGGCCGCCGCGATCGCCCTGCACCGCCGCCGCAAGTAGCCCGCGGCACGCCCTCGCGGGCCCGCCACCCGGCCGCCGCCTGCACCGAAGCCGTCCGGACGTCCGCCGGGCGGCTTCTCGTGTGCCTCGGGATCGCTGCGCGGCAGGCATTCCCCCACCTCTACCCCCGCGCCCGGCGCGGCACTCCCGCATGCCCGACTCGGTCGCGAGCCAGCGTGGAAGCGTCCATTCCGCGCGCCCAACCGATCAAGAAGCGATCACCAATTGCGACTGAATATGCCTTCGACACGCAACAGAAGTGTCGGAATCGGTGATTTGAGCAACTGGGTGTAGCGCTGCCTGTACGAAGCGTTATTCTCCTCAAACGCATGCCACCGGCCATCTGTCGCCACGACGGGTGAACGGTCCCGCACTGCACGTGATGGAAGCTCTGCCTCTGGGAGTCCCGTGTACCCACCTGTCGGGGTTGACGCCTCGGGCCTGGCTACGCTGCGCGCAACGGTCCTAGACCACCTGCGTGGCTTCGTCCCCACCGCGTACGCCGTCCCCGCCTTCGCCGCCGCGGTCCCTGCCGGCCTCGGCCCGGCCGGTCCCTGCTATGCCCTGACCGACGGCGGAGCGACGGTGGGCAGACGCGGTCGCGCGGGAGGAGGTGCCGGCGCCGCCGCAAGCGGAACGAGCGCGCCCGCCGCCCGCCGCCCCACCGCGGACAGCGACCAGGCCCGCATGATGGACCTGGTCGAACGCGCCCAGGCCGGCGAGGCCGAGGCCTTCGGCCGGCTGTACGACCAGTACAGCGACACGGTGTACCGCTACATCTACTACCGCGTCGGCGGCAAGGCGACCGCGGAGGACCTCACCAGTGAGACCTTCCTGCGCGCGCTGCGCCGCATCTCCACCTTCACCTGGCAGGGCCGCGACTTCGGCGCCTGGCTCGTGACGATCGCCCGCAACCTGGTCGCGGACCACTTCAAGTCCAGTCGCTTCCGCCTGGAAGTGACCACGGGCGAGATGCTGGACGCGAACGAGGTGGAACGATCCCCCGAGGACTCCGTCCTGGAGTCCCTCTCCAACGCCGCCCTGCTGGAAGCCGTGCGCAAGCTCAATCCCCAGCAGCAGGAGTGCGTGACCCTGCGGTTCCTCCAAGGCCTGTCGGTCGCCGAGACCGCCCGGGTGATGGGGAAGAACGAGGGCGCGATCAAGACGCTCCAGTACCGGGCGGTTCGCACCCTGGCCCGCCTGCTGCCGGACGACGCCCGCTGACCTCCGCGCCGCGCACCGCCACACCCGCGCACCGCCCGGATCCCCCACACCTTCCGACCCTCCTGACAATCCACACAACCGGTGACCCCTCGATGACGCTGTGGTCCGATCATCCTTCGTCCGTAACCCAAGTGCCGCGCCGCTCGTTGTGCGGAATGCAGGCTCCCTGTGGACACGCCCTGCCCGAAGCCGCTCACTCGAAAGTGTGGATGTGCTCAAGGAAGGCAACCTTCCGGACACCTTGGGGAGTCGATCGTCATGACGAGAGGAGGTGCCGCCAGTGATCGCGAACGTGACTCCGCACCGGCGGGCGAACGCCTTCGCCCAGGCCCTGGAGGATCGGACCCCATCCGACCTTTCGGAACCGGACCCGGCGGCCGAGCAGTCCGAGGCACCTGCCGAACCTGCCGACCACGACCGGTTGTTGACCCTGGCGAGTGCGCTCGGCGAACGTATGCCGCGCCCGGTGCTGGAACCCGAGGTCAAAGTGGTGCAACGAGCCCAGCTCGTGGCTGCCATGGAGGCCATGGTGATGGAAGAGAGGGCCGGGGGCCGTGCCGCCTCGGACCCTCGGATGCCCGAACAGCGGACAGGCCGTGGCGCCCACCGGGCGACCTCGCTCCGGAAATTGCGGCCCCGCTCCCGCTGGTCCAAGGGCATCGCAGCGGGCGGCCTCACCGTGGGTGTGGCCGCGGGGGCCTTCAGCGGCGTGGCCGCTGCCAGCACGGACGCCCTGCCCGGTGACTCCCTCTACCCCGTCAAACGGGGTATGGAGGACCTGAAGCTCGGGATGGCCGACGAGGACGCGGACCGGGGCGAGCTCTACCTCGACCAGGCCTCCAACCGCCTGTCGGAAGCCCGCAGGCTGATGGAGCGCGGCCGGTCGGGCGCACTGGACCACGAATCGCTCGGCGCGATCCGCCGGGCTCTGGACGGCATGAAGCACGACGCGGCCGAAGGCCACCGACTGCTCCAGGCGGCCTACGAACGGGACGGCTCGCTCGGCCCGATCCAGACCCTGTCGTCCTTCTCCCGCTCCCACCGCGACGCGTGGGGCCGGCTCCGGGAGAAGCTCCCCGCGCAGCTCAACGACGTGGGCGGGGAAGTCGAGTCGGTCTTCCAGGCCATAGACGATGACGTGGCGCCGCTGCAGAGCATGCTCCCGAAGCCCCCGGAGCAGACCCGCGGCGGCACGGGCGCCCCGGCCAAACCGAGCACTCCGGCCGGGCAGCACCAGAGCGCACCGGCGGCGGGCTCGCCCTCGGCCAGCCCGACCCCGCCGGCGACCGCCGGCGGCAAGCCCTCACCCGCCCCAGGCGGCCTCCTGGGCGGCACGGGGGACCTCCTCCACCCGCCCACGGGCCAGAACACCCCGGCGGCCTCGTCCTCCCCGGAGCGCGTGGCACCGGAGATCACCCTCCCGCCCCTGCTCCCGGGCCTCCTCCCGGGCCTGGGCATCCAGGCGGAGGACACCGAGTAACACCGCACACGGCGCAGGCCCTCACCCCGACCGGGGTGAGGGCCTGCGCCGTATCGCAAAAGTCGGAAGAACACGGACCGCCGCTGGACCAGCAGCTTGTACAGCGTGTGCTGGAGCCCCTCCACGACGCCGACCTCGCACTGCTCGGCCCCAGGGGCCTCACAGGCTTCGCCCGGCTGCGCCGGACTCCGTCCGTCGAGGCCCGGGCCCGGGCCCGGCCCGCCCGACCATGGACCGCCCGTTCCGTCAGAAGAACACGGACCGCCGCTGGACCAGCAGCTTGTACAGCGTGTGCTGGATCTGCTCGCGGACCTCGTCCGTCAGGTTGAACATCAGCATCGGGTCCTCCGCCGCCTCCGGCGGGTACCCGTCCGTCGCGATCGGCTCGCCGAACTGGATCGTCCACTTCGTCGGCAGCGGCACCGCCCCCAGCGGCCCCAGCCAAGGGAACGTCGGCGTGATCGGGAAGTACGGGATCCCCAACAGCCTCGCCACGGTCTTCGCGTTGCCGACCATCGGGTAGATCTCCTCCGCCCCCACGATCGAGCAGGGCACGATCGGCGTTCCCGCGCGCAGCGCCGTCGACACGAACCCGCCGCGCCCGAACCGCTGGAGCTTGTACCGGTCTCCGAACGGCTTCCCTATCCCCTTGAAGCCCTCCGGCATCACCCCGACCAGCTCGCCGGCTTCCAGCAGCCGCTGCGCGTCCTCCGAGCACGCCAGCGTGTGCCCGGCCTTGCGCGCCAGCTCGTTCACCACCGGCAGCATGAACACCAGGTCCGCCGCCAGCAGCCGCAGGTGCCGCTGCGCCGGGTGGTGGTCGTGGACCGCCACCTGCATCATCAGCCCGTCCAGCGGCAGCGTCCCCGAGTGGTTCGCCACGATCAGCGCACCGCCCTCGGCCGGGATGTTCTCGATGCCCTTGACCTCGACCCGGAAGTACTTGTCGAACAGCGGCCGCATCAAGGACATCAGGACCTGGTCCGTCAGCTCCTTGTCGTAGCCGAACTCGTCGACCTCGTAGTCCCCAGTGACCCGGCGCCGCAGGAACGCCAGCCCGCCGGCGATCCGCCGGTCCCAGGCCGCCCCGCCGGACTCCACCGCGGCGGGCTCCGCCACGGCCGCCTCCACGGCCTCCGCCACCGGATCCGGAGCGGGCACCGCCCGTACCCTGCGGCTCCCGGCGACCCGCCGGCGCGGCCGGTCCTCGTCGAACGGAATGACCTTGGCATCCGCCACTATCGCTGCGCTCCCTCTTCGGCTCCGGCAACCCCGACGTTCGAGCTGTCCACCTTCAGCGCGGCGGCAACCCGGTCCACGACCTGCCCCGCCTGCTCCGGCGGCAGCAGCCCCTTCCCGCGACTGCGCGCGAAATCGGCGAACGTCTCCACGGTCGTGTACATGGGCTTGAATCCCAGCACCTCCCGCATCTGCGAAGTCTCCACGACCCGCCCGTGCGTCAGCAGTCTGATCTGCTCCGGCGAGAAATCGGTGACGCCCACCGCCCGCAGCGCCGACCCCACCCACGTCACCGCGGGCAGCAGCAGCGGCACCGTCGGCCGCCCCAGCCGGCGCGCGCACTGCGACAGGAGCAGCACCCCGTCCCCCGCGATGTTGAAGGTCCCGCTGTTCAGCGTCCCGCGCCCGGGCTCCCCCGCCGCCAGCCGCAGCACGTCCAGGACATCGTCCTCGTGCACGAACTGGAGCCGCGGGTCGTACCCCAGCACCGTCGGCATCACCGGCATCGAGAAGTACTCGGCGAGCGCGGAGTCCGCGTACGGCCCCAGGATGTTCGCGAAGCGCAGCACGCACACCGCCACGTCCGGCCGCCTGCGCGCGAAGCCCCGTACATACGACTCGACCTCGACGGCGTCCTTGGCGAAGCCTCCCGCCGGCAGCGACTTGGGCTGCGTGGTCTCCGTGAAAACGGCCGGATCCCGCGAGGCGCCCCCGTACACGCCGGTACTGGACTTCACCACGAGCCGCCGTACCGTCGGCGACTTCTGGCAGGCCCCGAGCAGCTGCATCGTGCCGATGACGTTGGTTTCCTTGACGGCACTGCCCGTGCCGCCCGCGCCCGCGCCGCCGCCGGTCACGGCGAGATGGACCACCGTGTCCACGGCGTGCTCGGCGAGCACCCGGGCGATGGACGACTGCCTGATGTCCGTACGGATGAACTCCGCCGATCCGAGCCGGTGCGGCGGCGCCACCGCGTCGACCGCGATGACCCGAGCAACCTCGGGATCACGCTGGATGCGCCGCACGAAGCGGCCCCCCAGCTGCCGGGCAGCCCCGGTAACGAGCACGACCTTCCCCACGAGCTCCGCGCCTTCCTCGTCGTCCCCCGGCTACACCGCAGCCCCTCCACCAAAGTCTGGTGGAGGGGCTGCGGAGAACACGTACAGCTGCCGTTTACTTCTTGTTACGGCGCTGGACGCGGGTGCGCTTGAGCAGCTTGCGGTGCTTCTTCTTAGCCATCCGCTTGCGCCGCTTCTTGATAACAGAGCCCACGACTACCCTCGCTCACTTCTCGGAACATCTCCGCGCTAGCGGAGATCGGTGCGGGGCGTCTGGGCCCACACGACCTACGTCGGCCTAGCCTACCCGCCCAAGCTCCGAGCCCGTAATCCGAGGGACACCGCAGGTCAATCTCAGGCCGACTCCACCCCCACATAGGACTCTCGGAGGTACTCGTGAACCGCGTTTTCGGGGACCCGGAAGGACCGGCCCACCCGGATTGCGGGCAGATGACCGTTATGCACCAAGCGGTACACGGTCATCTTCGACACTCGCATCACCGAGGCAACCTCTGCCACGGTCAGGAACACGACCTCGCTGAGAGGCCTCTCGCCAGCAGCCATGCCACACCTTGACCTTCCGCGCATGACGGGCACCGGCTTCCCCTCCGGTTACTCCTCGTCGTCGCACGCTCACTCCCCAGAGTAGGGGCGTGTGATACGAGTGGGGAAGAGGAGCTACGGCCACTCCTGCGCACCCGGCAGTCTCGCCCGATCGAGTACATAGCGAATCAGCGGTCTGTAGTAGTCCGCGTGCACCGCGTCATCAAGCGGAACGGCCACCGCCACCCGCCCCTCCGCCTCGCCGACGAACAGCGCCGGGTCGTCCGTATCCGCCAGCCCGATCGCCTCCACACCCAGCTGACCTGCGCCGCAGACCCACCCGTGGTCCCCCACCACCAATTCCGGCAAGGGCCCGCCGGCCTCCGCGAGAGCCCCCAGCGCGATCCGAACCGGCAGAGGTGAATGGGTGTGCACGCCGGTGGCACTCCCCGGCGGCCGCGCGCCGGGTTCCCGCACCAACGCGACTCCCCGTACGTAATCGATGCTGTGCCTGCGTACGCCGAACCGGGTCGCCATGTCGACACGGGCCCCCTGCGCCGGAGTGAGCACAACACATCCCACCGCCGACAGGGCCCGAGCCAAACTGGCGTAGAACCCCAGGAGACGGTGCGGATGACCCGTCCCGAACAACACGGGCGACCGCGCCCCGGCCGCCTCCCGCAGCCGCTCCGCGAACGCCTCCAGACCCGCCAGCGTCAGCTCCGGATCGATCACGTCCGGCCCTCTGACGTGCGCCGGATCCGCCGAGACCCCGCACTTGCCCGCCATCAGCCTCAGCAGGTCACCCTCGCCCCAGCCCCACTCCGGAACCAGCCCCAGCAGCACCCGCGGATCCCGGGCCGCGAACAACCGGTAGCTGCGCAGACTCTCCTCCCGCGACGTGGCGACGGGCCCGGCCAACCGGGCGGCCAGCAGATGCGCACGCAGCGCGCCGGTGCTCAACACCCTCCGATGCTGCCGCACACCACCGGGCCGATCATCAATTCCCGGGAACAGCCCCACCGTTGGCGTAACGATGCTTCGCCCCGCGCAGGCCTCAGGTGAGCAGACCGCGCAACGGGAACACCGCGCGCCGCGTCGCCAGAACGGCCTGATCGATCCGGTCGGCCGGATCGTAGCCCGCCTCCCAGTCCCGCCACGCCACCGTCCGCCCGTCCGTCATCCGGGCCGGCCCCGGCTGCCGCGTCCGCGCGTACACCTCGTCCCGCCACGCCTGCGGCACCGCCGCCTGCGGATCGACCGGACGGTGCGCCGCGATCCCCACGAGATGCGTCCACGACCGCGGCACGACGTCCACGACCGCGTACCCGCCGCCGCCCAGGGCCAGCCACCTGCCGCCCGCGTACTCGTGCGCGAGCCGGTGACAGGCCTCCTGCACCGACCGCTGTGCGTCCAGCGACACCGCCAGATGCGCCAGCGGATCCTCGAAGTGCGTGTCCGCCCCGTGCTGGGTCACCAGCACCTGCGGCCGGAACTCCTCCAGCAACTCCGGCACCGTGGCGTGGAAGGCCCGCAGCCACCCCTCGTCCCCGGTCCCGGCGGGCAGCGCCACGTTCACCGCGGAACCCTCCGCGGCGGGGCCGCCCGTCTCCTCCGGCCAGCCGGTCTGCGGGAACAGCGTGCGCGGATGCTCGTGCAGCGAGATCGTCAGCACGCGCGGGTCGTCCCAGAACACCGTCTGGACCCCGTCCCCGTGGTGCACGTCCACATCCACGTACGCGACCCGCTCGGCCCCCAGCTCCAGCAGCCTCGCGATCGCCAGCGCCGCGTCGTTGTAGACGCAGAACCCGGCCGCCCCGCCCGGCATCGCGTGGTGCAGCCCGCCCGCGAAGTTCACCGCGTGCTCGGCCTCCCCGTGCCAGACCGCCTCCGCCGCCGCCACCGACTGCCCGGCGATCAGCGCCGAGGCCTCGTGCATCCCGTGGAAGGCCGGATCGTCCATCGTCCCCAGCCCGTACGATCCGTCGGCCGCCCCCGGATCCGCGGACACCTCGCGCACCGCGGCCACGTAGTCCTCCCGGTGGACCAGCCGCAGCGTCGAGTCACCGGCCGCGCGGGCCGCCCGCACCTCCATCTCCCGGTCCAGCCCGAAGGCGCGCACCAGGCCCATGGTCAGCGCCAGGCGCACCGGGTCCATCGGATGGCTCGGTCCGAAGTCATACCTCGTTACCGCCTCGTCCCACATCAACAGCCCGGTCACCGGCTCGCCGCTCATGCCCGACACCGTATCGGGCGCCCTCCGCGCCGAACGAGCGGGCTTGGAAGAGTGTCACGAGGACCAGCACCATCGGCACGAGCATCGCGCCCCGATAGCTCCAGGCGTCCCCGATCCCGCCGACGAGCGGCGATCCGATCAGGAAGCCCACGTAGTTGAAGATGTTCAGCCGCGCGATGGCGGTGTCGGAAGCACCCGGGAAGAGCCGGCCCGCCGCCGCGAAGGTCTGCGGCACGATCACGCACAGCCCGATCCCCAGCAGAGTGAACCCGAGCATCCCCGTCCACGCCCCGGGCGCGGCCGCCACCACCGCGAACCCGCCGGCCGCGACCACCGTCCCGATCCGCACGACGGCCACCGCCCCGAAGCGCCGCACGCCCAGGTCCCCGACGGCCCGCCCGATCAGCGTGGTCACCATGTACACGTTGTACGGAACCGTCGCCAGCTGCTCCGAGCTCCCCAGCACGTCCTGGAGGTACTTGGCGCTCCAGTTCGAGACGGTCGAATCCCCGATGTACGCGCACGCCATCACCAGGCACAGCGGCAGCAGCAGCCGGAACCCCCCGGCCCCGAGCCCCTTCTCGGCGGCGGCCCGGTCCTCGGCGTCCTGCCGGTCGACGTAGGACCGGGACCCGTAGAACGCGAGCGGCAGCAGCACGACCACGGCCGGCAGGTACGAGGTGAACAGCGACAGGTGCCAGTGCGCCCCGGCCCACGCCGCGGACGCGCCGACGATCCCGCCCAGGCTGTACGCGGCGTGGAAGCCGAGCATGATGCTACGCCCGTACGCCCGCTGCAGGCTCACCCCGAGCATGTTCATCGAGGCGTCGAGCGCCCCGACGGACAGCCCGAACGCCCCCAGTGCCAGCGCCGCGTGCCACATCTGCGTACCGGCACCGACACCCAGCAGGGCGAGCAGGACGAGCGGCTGCGCCCACCGCAGTACGGTGGCCGCCCCGACCCGCTTCACGAGGTGCTCGGTGGCGACGCTGGAGGCCCCGGCGAGGATCGGCACGGCGGCGAGGAAGGCGGGCAGCAGCCCGTCGGATATCCCGTACCGGTCCTGGATGGCGGGGATCCGCGTCACGAGGAGGGCGAAGGTCACGCCCTGCACGAAGAAACTGAACCCCAGGGACCCGCGCCCACGGCGGAGCCGCACATCAGCTGTCATGGCGGCACAGCGTAGGCCTGCGGGCTACCCGTGGGTAGAGAGATCACGCAGGGAGTTCCAGAAGGCCCGTCAGCTCCTTCATCTCCCCGAACAGACCGGTGGCCCCGGCCAGCCGCTCGGCGGGCGTCATCGCGGTGAACCCGTACACGTCCATCCCGGCCGAGACGGCTGCCCGCACCCCGAGCGGACTGTCCTCGATCACCACGCACCGCGCGGGCTCGACGCCCATGGACCGGGCCGCGTGCAGGAACAGATCGGGAGCCGGCTTCCCCTTCCCCACGTCCTGGGAACTGAAGATCCATTCCTCTTCGAACCACCCGCCGAGCCCGGCCGCCCGGTGTCCGACCCGGATCCGCTCGTGACTCCCGGAGGAGGCCAGGCAGTACGGCACCCCGTGGGCGGTCAGTGCCCCGAGTACGTCCACGGCGCCGGCGACCGGCGACAGCTCCCGCTCGAACGCGGCGAAGGTCCGCGCGTGCAGGGTCGCGTCGAACTCGGCCGGCAGCCGCTGCCCGGTCCGCTCGAGCACGAGGTCGTGCACCCGGTGCACTGCGGCACCCATGTAGTCGCGGAGCGAGTCCTCGTACGAGGTGGGATGCCCCAACTCGGTGAGGTACCCGGCGAGGATCGTGTTGGCGACCGGCTCACTGTCCACCAGCACGCCGTCGTTGTCGAAGATGACGAGGTCGTAGCCCATGCCCCGACCCTACGCACGCAAAAGATGCCCGTAAACGCAGAAAAGCCCCGTACCGGATACCCGGTACGGGGCTTTCTACAATGATTGTTCGGCGGCGTCCTACTCTCCCACAGGGTCCCCCCTGCAGT
>NZ_JBHYXN010000028.1:0-111733 GCF_042752335.1 Streptomyces sp. NPDC059355
TCGAGGACGGGCTCACCACCCGCCCGCTGTACACCGCACCCGAAACGGCCGACGAGACCGGGTTTCCCGGGTTCGCTCCGTTCATACGGGGCGGCAGCCCCGCCGGCGGTACCGCCGCCGGCTGGGACGTACGCCAGCGGTACGTCGGACATGACCCCGTACGGGTGAACGAGGCTGTTCTCACCGACCTCGAGAACGGGGTCACCTCCCTCTGGCTGTCCCTGGGCAGCGGCCTCGGCGGCCTCCCCGTCGACACGCTCCCCCGCGCACTCGACGGCGTCTACCTCGACCTGGCTCCCGTCTCCCTCGACGCCGGAGCCGAATACGGCGACGCCGCCCGCGCCTTGCTGCGCCTGTACGCCGAACGGCAGGTGGCCCCCGGGGCCGCCCGCGCGAGCCTCGGCGCCGACCCGCTCGGCCACGAGGCCCGTACGGGTGAGGTCCTGGACCTCACCGACGCCGTCGGCCTCGCCCGGGAGGCGTCCGCGCACTGGCCCGGCGTCCGCACCCTCCTCGTCGACGCGCTGCCGTACCACGAGGCCGGCGGCTCGGCCGCCGAGGAGCTCGGCCTCTCCCTCGCGACCGGAGTCGCCTACCTCCGCGCCCTCACGGAAGCCGAAGGCGAAGCCGACTCCGGCGCCGACTCCCGCACCGACTCCGGCACCACCGCCGGAGCCCTCGCCGTCGACGCCGCCCTCGGACAGCTCGAGTTCCGCTACGCCGCGACCGCGGACCAGTTCCTCACGATCGCGAAGTTCCGCGCCGCGCGCCGTCTGTGGGCCCGGATCGCCGAGGCCTGCGGGGCCCCGGACGCCGGCGCCCAGCGCCAGCACGCCGTCACCTCGCCCGTGATGATGACCCGCCGCGACCCGTGGGTGAACATGCTGCGCACCACCATCGCCTGCATGGCGGCGGGCGTCGGCGGGGCCGACTCGGTCACCGTGCTCCCCTTCGACCACGAGCTGGGCCTGCCGGACGCCTTCGCGCGCCGCATCGCACGCAACACCTCCACCATCCTGCTGGAGGAATCGCACCTGGCCCGCGTCATCGACCCGGCCGGCGGCTCGTACTACGTGGAGCGCCTGACCGACGAACTCGCTCACGCCGCCTGGGAGTTCTTCCAGACGATCGAGAAGGCCGGCGGCCTCGCCGCCGCCCTGCGCTCCGGCCTGGTCGCCGACCGGCTCGCCGCCACCTGGGCCGAGCGCTCCAAGAGGCTCGCCAAGCGCCGCGAACCCATCACCGGCGTCAGCGAGTTCCCGCTGCTCTCGGAGAAGCCCCTCGACCGCGAGCCCGCCCCGGCGGGCCCCGCCGGCGGGCTGCCGCGCGTACGGCGGGACGAGGCGTACGAGGCGCTGCGCGTCCGCAGCGACGCACACCTGGCCGCGACCGGGAACCGTCCGCGGATCTTCCTCGCCGCGCTGGGACCCGCGGCGGCGCACACCGCGCGCGCCACCTTCGCCGCGAACCTGTTCCAGGCGGGCGGTGTCGAGCCCGTCCACGACCCGGTGTCGGTGGACCCGGCGACGGCCGCCGAGGCCTACGCCGCGAGCGGCGCGGACGGCATGGCCGTGCTGTGCTCCAGCGACCCGCTCTACGAGGAGCAGGCCGAGGCGGTGGCCGCGGCCCTGCGCGCGGCCGGCGCGACGACCGTGTTCCTCGCGGGCAAGCCCGGCACGTCGGCGGACGCCGTGGACGAGTACGTCTTCGCGGGCTGCGACGCGGTCGCCGTGCTGTCCTCCGTACTCGACCGGATGGGAATCGCGTCTTGAGCATCCCCGATTTCTCCGAACTCGCGCTGACCGGCGCGGGCCCGGCCGCCGGGTCCGAGGACCGGTGGCGCGCCGCCGTCAAGGAGTCCACCGGGACCGCCGCCGGCGACCTGCTGTGGGAGACCCCCGAAGGCATCGGCGTGAAGCCGCTGTACACGGGCCGGGACCTGGAGGGGCTCGACTTCCTGCGGACCTACCCGGGCGTGGCACCGTACCTGCGCGGCCCGTACCCGACGATGTACGTCAACCAGCCCTGGACGATCCGCCAGTACGCGGGATTCTCCACGGCCGAGGAGTCGAACGCCTTCTACCGGCGCAATCTCGCGGCCGGCCAGAAGGGCCTGTCGATCGCCTTCGACCTGCCCACGCACCGCGGCTACGACAGCGACCACCCGCGCGTCACGGGTGACGTCGGCATGGCGGGCGTGGCGATCGACTCCATCTACGACATGCGGCAGCTCTTCGACGGCATCCCGCTGGACAAGATGACGGTGTCGATGACGATGAACGGCGCGGTGCTGCCGGTCCTCGCCCTCTACATCGTGGCGGCGGAGGAGCAGGGCGTCTCCCCCGACAAGCTCGCCGGGACCATCCAGAACGACATCCTCAAAGAGTTCATGGTCCGCAACACCTACATCTATCCGCCCAAGCCCTCGATGCGGATCATCTCGGACATCTTCGCGTTCACCTCGCAGAACATGCCGCGGTACAACTCCATCTCGATCTCCGGGTACCACATCCAGGAGGCCGGGGCCACCGCCGACCTGGAGCTCGCGTACACCCTCGCGGACGGTGTGGAGTACCTGCGCGCCGGGCAGGCGGTCGGTCTGAACGTGGACGCCTTCGCGCCGCGCCTGTCGTTCTTCTGGGCGATCGGCATGAACTTCTTCATGGAGGTCGCGAAGCTGCGCGCCGCCCGCCTGCTGTGGGCGCGGCTCGTCAAGCAGTTCGACCCGCAGAACGCCAAGTCGCTCTCGCTGCGCACCCATTCGCAGACCTCGGGCTGGTCGCTGACCGCTCAGGACGTCTTCAACAACGTGACGCGTACGTGCATCGAGGCGATGGCGGCGACCCAGGGACACACCCAGTCGCTGCACACCAACGCCCTCGACGAGGCGCTCGCGCTGCCGACGGACTTCTCGGCGCGCATCGCCCGCAACACCCAGCTGCTGCTGCAGCAGGAGTCGGGTACCTGCCGGTCGATCGACCCGTGGGGCGGCAGCGCGTACGTCGAGAAGCTGACGTACGACCTGGCGCGCCGGGCCTGGCAGCACATCCAGGAGGTCGAGGCGGCCGGCGGCATGGCGCAGGCCATCGACGCGGGCATCCCGAAGCTGCGCGTGGAGGAGGCCGCCGCCCGCACGCAGGCGCGGATCGACTCGGGGCGCCAGCCGGTGATCGGCGTGAACAAGTACCGGGTGGAGAACGACGAGCAGATCGACGTGCTCAAGGTCGACAACTCCTCGGTGCGCACCCAGCAGATCGAGAAGCTGCGGCGGCTGCGCGAGGAGCGCGACGAGGCGGTCACGCAGGACACCCTGCGGGCGCTGACGAACGCGGCCGAGCGCGGCGACGGCAACCTGCTCGCGCTGGCGGTGGACGCGGCGCGCGCCAAGGCCACGGTGGGTGAGATCTCGGACGCACTGGAGAAGGTGTACGGGCGGCACGCGAGCCAGATCCGTACGATCTCGGGTGTGTACCGCACCGAGGCAGGAGAGTCCCCGAACGTGGAGCGCACGCGTGCGCTGGTCGACCGGTTCGAGGAGGCGGAGGGCCGCCGTCCGCGTGTCCTGGTCGCCAAGATGGGCCAGGACGGGCACGACCGCGGCCAGAAGGTGATCGCGACCGCCTTCGCCGACCTGGGCTTCGACGTGGACGTCGGCCCGCTGTTCCAGACCCCGGCGGAGGTGGCCCGCCAGGCCGTCGAGGCGGACGTCCACGTGGTGGGCGTGTCGTCGCTGGCGGCCGGCCACCTGACCCTCGTACCGGCGCTGCGCGAGCAGTTGGCGGAGGAGGGGCGCGAGGACATCATGATCGTGGTGGGCGGGGTGATCCCGCCGGCCGACGTGCCGACGCTGCTGGAGATGGGCGCGGCGGCGGTGTTCCCGCCCGGCACGGTGATCCCGGACGCGGCCCACGACCTGGTGACGCGGCTGGCCGCGGATCTGGGCCACGAGCTGTAGGCCGCGGCCGATGCCTCCGAAGATCGAGATCGAGGCCTACGCGAAGGGGGTGCTCGACGGGAAGCGCGCGTTCATCGCGCGCGCCATCACCCTCGTCGAGTCCACCCTGCCCGCTCACCGCGCCCTGGCGCAGCAGCTGTTGACGGAACTGCTCCCCCACACGGGGCGGGCCCGCCGGATCGGGATCAGCGGGGTGCCGGGGGTCGGCAAGTCCACTTTCATCGACGCGTTCGGCACGATGCTGACGGGGCTGGGTCACCGGGTGGCGGTGCTGGCGGTGGACCCCTCCTCGAAGCGTACGGGCGGTTCCATCCTGGGCGACAAGACCCGGATGGAACGCCTGTCGGTGGACCCGGCGGCGTTCGTACGGCCCTCTCCTTCGGCCGGCACGCTGGGCGGGGTCGCGAAGGCCACCCGCGAATCCATGATCGTCATGGAGGCGGCGGGCTACGACGTGGTCCTGGTCGAGACGGTGGGCGTGGGCCAGTCGGAGACGACGGTGGCCGGCATGGTGGACTCGTTCCTCCTGCTCTCCCTGGCCCGTACGGGAGATCAGCTGCAGGGCATCAAGAAGGGTGTCCTGGAGCTGGCGGACGTCCTGGCGGTGAACAAGGCGGACGGCCCGCACGAGCGCGAAGCGAAGGCGGCGGCGCGGGAGCTGTCGGGCGCCCTGCGCCTGATGCACCCGGCGGACGCTGCCTGGACCCCGCCCGTACTCACGTGCAGTGCGCGGGAGTCGGCGGGTCTGGACGAGGTCTGGAACCGCCTGGAGCAGCACCGCCGGCTGCTGGACGCGGGCGGCCGCCTGGCGGCCAAGCGCGCGGAACAGCAGGTGGAATGGACCTGGTCGATGGTCCGTGAGGAGCTGCTGGAGCGGCTGCGCGCGAACCCGGCGGTCCGCGACCTGGCCCCCGGCCTGGAAGCAGCGGTCCGGGCCGGCGCGGTGACCCCCACCTCGGCGGCGGACCGGATCCTCGCGGCCTTCACGGACAGGGACAGTCCCGCCGGGGTGTGAGTCATGGCGGGCCACCCCGGTACGGCGGGCAGATGTGCCGGGGGCAGCGCCCCCGGCACGGTCCCGGGCCCGGGCTCAGACAGTGACCAGCGCCGGCCCGGCCGAATCCACGCTGCGCCGCAGAACGCGGACCCGGTCCGCGGCGTCCTCCGAGGCCAGCAGCGCCGAGAGCACCGCGATCCGCGCCTGCGGCGCCCGCAGCGTCCCCGTCGGGACCGCCCCCGCCGCCACCAGGTCCACGGCCCCGCCGTGCGTGTAGATCTCCGTCACGGGCCCGGCGGCGACCCGCGTGGTCAGCGCCACCAGCACGCCCCGCGCCACGGCGTCCTTCACCGCGTCCACGATCTCCGGCGTCGCGTTCCCCGCGCCGGTGCCCACCAGCACGAGGCCCCGCGCGCCCGCCGCGAGCGCCGCGTTCAGGAGCACCGGGTCCCCGTCCGCGTGGTGCATCACGACGTCCACCCGCGGCGGCACCTGCGGCATCGCGGGCAGCGGCAGCGGCTCCGGGCGCTGCGGAGCCCGCAACATCGTGACCTTGCCGAAGCCGATCTTCCCGAGCAGTTCCTTCGAGGGGTCGGCGAAGGCGTCCAGCGCCACCGCCTGGGTCTTCACCGTGCCGCGGGCCGCGTGCACCCGGCCGCCGAACGTGATCAGCACGCCGAGCCCCCGCGTACTCGCCGCGGTGAGCAGCGCGTCGTACAGGTTGCCCGGTCCGTCCCCGTCCGCTGTACCCATCGGCCGCTGCGCGCCCGTGAACACCACGGTGCGCGGGTCGTGGTGGTGCAGGTCGACGAGGAACGCCGACTCCTCCAGGGTGTCGGTGCCGTGGGTGACGACGATGCCGTCCACGCCCGGGTCGGCCAGCACCTCGTGCACCGTGCGCAGCAGGGTGAGCTGGTGGGCGGTGGTCAGCCGGGGGCTGTTCACGCTGAACAGGTCCACCACCTCGACGGTGATGTCCTTGGGCAGCGGCGCGGTGGCCATGACCTCGCGCCCGTCGGCATCGGCCGCGAAGCCTGAACCCTGCCAGCGGCTGGCTATCGTGCCGCCGGTGCTGATGACGACGATCCGTCCCATGGCCACCCTTTCTCACGTACGGGTGATACCTCGTACATCCGTCCTATCGAAAGCAATGATAGTGAGATCTACGCGCAATACGATTGCCACTTCAGGCCCACCCGTTAGATAGTCTGGGGTGATAATTGCTCCATGGACGCCATTGACCGTGAAATCTTGCGCGAGCTCCAGGCCGACGGCCGCCTCAGCAACCAGGAACTGGCCCAGCGTGTCGGCTTGACCCCCTCCCCCTGCATGCGGCGCGTACGCCAGCTCGAACAGGACGGGGTGATCCAGGGCTACCGCGCGGTGATCGCCCCCGAGGCTGTCGGCCGGGCCTTCGAGGTGCTGGTCTCCGTCGAGGTGCGCCGCGACCGCGCCGCCGTCGAGGCCTTCGAGGCGGCCCTCCAGGACATCCCCGACGTCATCGAGGCGTACCGCCTCTTCGGCAGCCCCGGCTGCCTCCTGCGCATCGCGGTGGAGGACCTCCGCGCCTACGAACGCCTCTGGATCGAAAAGCTGACGGCCCTCTCCGGCATCACCGAGGTCAACTCGCAGATCATCATGAAGCGCATCAAGGAACCGACGGGCCTGCCGGTCTAGGCGCCGAGGCCACGGCATTCACCGCTGCCTCGGCGCCCCGCCGGCCGCGCCGAAGGGGACATCACCCTCCGCGCGTTCGTCGCCCGCTTCCCCGGATTGCATCTGGCGCCCCCGCAGGAGGACTTCGATCGCACATCCATGGATTTCACGCCATTGACCAGCAAGTTTCAGCTATACGGGAGTGAGTTGACCTTCGTCTCGATAGCCTCGCGGGTCCGTGTGTCCGCAGCACGGGCGAACAGGGGGACAGTGAACGTGAGCACCAGCGGCGCGGGCCCGGCCGGCCACCGCATCTCCATCATCGACGAAGACCCGTTGCGCGCACGACGCGAAGCACGCGAACTGCTGGCCGTCATCAGCGACTCCGATCCGCACGCCGCTCTCGACATCCCCCGGCCGCCGCAGGCAGCCGAACACGACCTCCCCGTGGCCAAGGGCGGGCTGGTCACCGACCTGATCGGGCTCGTGTTCGGCGGCGGCTCCATGGTCGCCGCCGGCATTCAGATCTGGCTGGCCCGCGTGCCCCAGCGCACCATCGTCGTCACCCGGCCCGACGGGGCCACGCTGAGCATCTCCGGCAAGCAGGCCCGGGCCGACGACGAGCAGATCCAGCGGTTCCTCACCGGCGGCCCGGAGGCCGGCCCCGCGGACGGTCCGGCCGCCGAGTGAGTGACAACGACCGGTACGCCATGCTCATCGGCGTATCCACGTACGAAAGCGACCGCTACCACGATCTGCCGCCCGTCCGGGCCGACCTGCACTACATGCAGGCCGTACTGGAGAGCACCGAGATCGGCATGTACAACGACTGCGCGGTGGTCGCCGAGCCGACCCGCGCCGAGATGCTGCACGCCATCGAGACGTTCCTGGAGGAGCGGCAGTCCAGCGAGACCGCCCTGCTCTACTTCAGCGGGCACGGGGAGTTCTGCGAGGCCGACAACCAGCTGTACTTCCTCACCCGGGACGCCGACCCGGACGACCTGCCGGGCACGGCCGTGCCTGCCGAGTTCCTGGAGCGGATGCTCCAGTCCTGCCGGGCCTCCTCGAAGGTCGTGCTGCTGGACTGCTGCTCCAGCGGGTCGGTCGTCCAGGGATGGACCGCCAAGGGCGCGAGCGACACGAGCGGTCGGCCTCCACGATCCGGGCGACGAACTCGCTCCCTCTGGCCCGCTCCGTGGCCCGCTCCGTCAACCTCCCCGCGCCGCCCCGCGACCCCGCCCAAGCAGCCCAGGCCTCCCCTGCGCTGGTGAAGGCCCGGCAGCTGGCGGGGCTCGATGCCCGTGACGGCATCGACCTGCAGCGGCTGCTGCGCTACTACGTGCACTGCCTGGGTGCGCAGGCGGCGTCGGGCATGCTGCCCGACCGGGACAGCGGGCGCGGCTCCGCGTACTTCCTGCTGGGCCAAGGGTCGGAGACGATCCAGTCCGGGCTGGGATCCGCCCTGCCCGCACCCTCCCAGCTGCCGAAACCCAAGAGCACAGGTGCCCAGGCCGACGGCGCCGGGCTGCAGGAGTACTGGTACGGCTATCCCGCGGTCACCCTCCCCGAGCGGGGCGGGGACGGTCGGCGGCGCACCGCGGTACGGATCGCGCCGCTGCTGATCCAGTCGATGGAACTGGCCCCCGACGAGGACGGCCGCGACAAGCTCCGCCCGAACGGGGTGCCTTCCCTGCACACCGGGCTGATCACGGAACTGCTGGACGACGACGCTGCTGCCGACCTCCTCGCCCGCTGGCAGCCGACCTGGCAGGAGGGCAACGGCACCCAGATGGTGCGGGCAGTCCGGGAGCTCCTGACCGAGCTCGGCGTTCCGGAGCTGGAGCCCCTCGACCTGTCGGCGCTCAGCGAGCGGTCCGTGATGGACTCGCTGCGGCCCGGTGCGCACAACGCCGCCGTCCTGCTGGCTCCTTCCGGCGTGGAACGGGTCGCGAGCCAGGCGCTCGTGGACAACCTGCTCCAGATGTCCACGCGTACCGGACAGATCCCCGGCACCGCGCTGGACGCACTCCTGGCCGGCGGTGGTGACGACGGCAGCGTCGGCGGCGGCGACGCACCGTTCGTCGTCGCCCCGGGGCCGTGCAACGAGAGCCAGGAGCTGGTGATCTCGTCGGCGATGACCCGCCCGCTGACCGTTGCCACCGGGCCGCCCGGTACCGGCAAGAGCGAGGTCGTCACCGCCGTCGTCACGACTGCGGTCGCCGCCGGCCAGACCGTGCTGGTGGCGTCCACCAACAACGAGGCCGTGAATGTCGTGGCCGAACGCTGTGACGCCATCTCGCCCGGACTGCTCATGCGCACCGGCAATTCCGAAGCGCTCCAGCGCGAAGCGGCCAAGCTCGAGCGGCTTCTTGCCCAGCCCGTAGAGGCGCCGGGGCGCGGTTCGGCGACCGTGGCCGGCGAGCTCCGCAACCGGCACGCCCGATCGGCCGCCCATCGGGCAGAGGCCGCACGGCTGGTGGGCGAGGAGACCCGCGTTCTGGATCTGCTGCGGCAGCGCGCCCGGCGGGCCGACGAGCTCGGACTGCCGGTGGAGCTACTGGAAGGGGCATGGTCCGGCAGCGAGACGGCGGCGGCCTCCCGGTGGGAGGAGCGGGCCCGCAAGGCTGCCGCAGCGGGATGGCTCTCCCTCGGCCGATGGCGCAGGGGGCGGGCCCTCTCGGCGTTCGTCGCGGCATCGGGTCCCGATCCAGCCGCCCCGTGGCCGTCCTGGGCCTCGGGGCGACCGGCTCCGCCCGAGCTCCTCCTCGCCCTGGCGGAGGCCGTGGCCGTGGAGAGCGCGGTGCGGGAACGCGTACCGCAGCTCCTGGCCCAGGACGAGGACGAGCTCAAGCGCGTGCGCCTGGAAAGTGCCGCCGGGCTGTCGGCGGCTTCGGGCGAGCTCGCACGCGCCCTGGCGTCCGAGGCCATGGTCCGAGGGCGCTCCCTCATGGGCCAGCGGCTCCAGGCGCTGCGCCGGCGCTCCGGCTTCCAGAAGAGCCAGCGGAACCTGATGACGCACCTCAAGGGGTGGGCCATCAGCACGCACTCCGTGCGCCAGCTGGAGCTCGTTCCGAAGCTCTTCGACCTGGTGGTGATCGACGAGGCGAGCCAGTGCTCGATCCCGTCGGTCCTGCCCCTGCTCTTCCGGGCCAAGCGGGCACTGATCATCGGTGACCCGATGCAGCTCGGCCACATTCCCGGCATCACCGCGCAGCAGGAACGCCAGGCACGGGTACGGGCCGGACTGAGCGCGGCCCAGCTGGAGGACCACCGGCTCGCCTACCACGTGTACGCCTCGTACCACGCGGCGGCACAGCACGGGGAGGCGGCGCTGCTGCTCGACGAGCACTACCGCTGCCACCCGGCGATCGCGGACATCGTCAACGGCTACTGCTACGAGGGCCAATTGCAGGTCCTCACCGATGTCCGACGCCAGGTCCCTGCGTCGGACCCCTTCGGCAAGGCCGATCCGGCCCCGGTGCTCGGCTGGGTGGACGTGCCGCACGGCGAGTCCGCACGGGGCAGCGGCGATCGGTCCTGGCGCAACGCGGCGGAGGCCGGGCGGGTGCGGGAGACGGTGGACGATCTGCTGCTGCGCCTGCCCGAGGACGCGACGGTCGGTGTGGTGACCCCGTTCAAGGCCCAGAAGGAGGCCCTGGCGCGTGTCTGGGCGGACGACGAGCGGGTCCGCGTGGGCACCGTGCACGCGTTCCAGGGAGGGCAGCGCGATGTGATGGTGCTCAGCCCGGTGGCGACGGGCAACACCCCGCCGCGTACGACGCATTGGGTGGCCGGTCAGGTCAACCTGTGGAACGTGGCGGTCACCCGGGCGAAATCGCAGCTGATCACCGTGGGCAGCCACGCCTTCTGGCAGGAGCAGGCAGGACTCCCCGCGCTGCTCGCCGAACGGTCGACGGTCCTGCGCACGGGGGCGTCCGCCGACCAGGACACGGCCGGCAGGGCGTAGGTGGCCTCCGGCTTCCGCGAAGAGCTGGCCGACCGGCTCCAGGAATACCTGAGCACACGCGGCATCACCGATCTGGAGCGCGCGGCGGTGGTCGGCGGACACACCGTGGACCTGCTGTTCACGGCGGACGGTGCGAACACCGCGGTCCTGATCGACACCGGCCCCCGGCACGACCAGGACCCGGCCCGTCACCTGCGCCTGCACCACGCGCGCGGCGACCTGCTGATCGGCCTGCCCTCCGGCGGCGCCGGGGCAAAGACCGGCCCGGTGACCCGCACGATCCGGGTACCGGCCTGGAGGATCACGGCCGGCGGAGCGGTGCTGGACCCGCTCTTCACCTGACCGGGCGAGAAGGCCAGGGCCTACCAGAGACGTCGGAGCACTCCGGTGCGTTGAAGCTCCTGCACGTGCTCCAGGGCACGGACGGGAGCGGAACCGCCCTTGATCAGTATTCCCGCTTCGATGTTGCGGTCCACCCCGGCCTGGGTGAAGTTGGCGCTGGTCGTCAGCAAGGTGCGCTGGTCGGCCACTGCCAGTTTCGCGTGGGTCTTGGCTCCGGGCTCCTTCCGGTTGGGCAACGGCTTCCCGTAGCGCTGTCACCAGCGGTTCGTAGAACTCGCGCAATGCATCGACGGTCAGCAGATTCTCGCGCGGCACAGTGGCAGTCACGCTCTTCTTCCCCTGCTGGCGCGGCAGGTGCTGGTGTTCCAGTGACGCCCGATAGGCGAAGTGGTGCGGGGTCAATGCCCGTTCGTGCACCTGGATGTACTTGGCGGGGTCTTGTGGCACCACGACCACGACGAGGAAGCAGGGCACCTGCCGGTGGCCAGGGAGCCGCTTGAACTGCTCGATCGACAAGGAGATCTTGAATCCGCCCTCGACGGGCTCGAACTCGCCGACCCGGCGGGTCTTCACCTGGAGTGCGATCTGGACGTCCAGCTCCGGGTCCTCGTGGTCCCGGCCCAGGATCAGGTCCTTGCCGATGTCCGGATAGGGCACAGCCACCTGGAATCCGGCCGCCGCGGCGATCTCCGGTCGCAGGCCACTCACCACGCACCCACGCCCGGAGTGACACCGATCACTGCACGGGCACGCTACCCGGGCAGTGATCTTCACGGAAGGGTGCGATCCGGCCACTCATCGAGGGTGCGGGCGTCGAACGGTCCGTGTCAGAACACGGCCCGCGCGCTCTCCTCATCGAACGGACGGCGGGCCTCCGCCAGCGCCACCTCGTGAACGAACCACTCCAGTACCGCCCTGATGGCCTCACCCTGACCGGCGAAGACCTCCAACGCAAAGGACGGACGCAGGTCGAGCTTGGCCTCGGCCAGCTCGATGCCGTCCACGGCGTTGAACTGCTCCATCAGCGCACGGCGCAACGGCTCGTCGTCGAAGGGCGGCCGCCGCTTCAGGTACTGGAAGACCACCTCGACGGTACCGCTCACGGGATAGATCGCGATCGGCCACAGCGCACGCGAGTCGTTCGACCCTCCGGCATCCAACGTCGGGAAGCAGCTGGTCTCGTTCTTCTTGCCGTAGACCTGGTGTCCGCCCTGCTCCTCCCAGAACCGCAGCACGGCCAGGACGCCCTCGACGACCTCGGGCGTCTGGTTGTCACGGAGCAGCGCTTCGAAGCGGCCGGCTGCGGTCGCCTCCGCCTGCTCCCCGCCGCGTGCCGCCGGCACGGGGAGGTTCTCCTCGGGGATTTCCCCGCACACCAACACGGCGAGATCGGAAGCGGTCAGCCGGTGGGACTTGCCGGCCCGGCCGTTGTCGTCGAAAGGAACCCCTTCCGCTTCGAGGATCTCCTGGGGATCGCCGGAATGCCGGTCGTCCGTCCAGCGGAACCCTTCCGCGATCCGTCCGTCCGCGGTCAGTACGCGATAGGCGCAGTGGAGGCCCGCTTTGGAGGACACGTGGTGACCGACTGCGATGGCGCTGGTGCCGATGACACCGGCCAGGTCGCCGTACGACGTCCATGTCCCGGCCGGAACGGCCAGCAGGATCTCGCGCAGCTCCCGCCAGCCCGCCCACTCGTCATCGGCGTGGACGACCCCTTCCAGCGGGCCGGGCCACAACCGCACGGCCCGGTCGGCCAGGTCCTCGGCGCGGGCAGCGATTTCCGCACGGCCCCACCGCTCCTGCGCCGCGATCCGCTGGTTCATGCGCAGGGCACTGGCGTCCAGCAGTTCCTGCTTGCGGCGGAACGGGTGGTTGGAGAGCTTCGCGTTCTCACCCGTGAGGGTCAGGTTCCCGAGGGTGTGCACGAGCAGCCCGTGGATCTCCTCGGGGCTCTCGCCGTCCCCGACTTCCTCCGCGAGCAGGTCGAACCATTGCTGGGCCGGGCGCTGCGGCAGTACGTGCTCGACGGTGAGCTTCGCCTGGGCATAGTCGACCGGCTCGCTCGACCCGTGGCTCTCCTCCAGCCTGCGCAGGATCTGGAAGCGCTGGTTGCTGCGGCCGCTCTTGTAGAACGGCCGGGTACGGATGGCCTCTCGGACGGCATCGTCGCCGGGCCATGCCCGCGGACCGGTGCGGTTGCGCGACAGGAAGCGCCGTACCGCCTCGGCCGGAGAGCCATCCTTGTCGAGCTCCTTGGGGAGCTCCATGAAGACCCGGTTGCTGCCCGTCGTGGACAGGCCCGCGAAGAGGCGGCGCACCATGTAGCTCTCGGCGTAGGCGAGCGCGGCGGCAGCCTCGTCGGCCGTGGCACTGCCCTCGTCCACCAGGTCGAGGAGGTGCAGTGCGAGGGGGTAGTGGACCTGGCCGCCCCACCGCGACAGGCGTTCCAGCACCGTTCGCACCTGCGGGTCGGGCTCCCTTTCGGGCTCCACGATCCGCATCAGCCGGTCCGCGCGCAGGGCGAGACGGGCGATCTCGGCCTCCAGAGCCTCCTCGTCACCACTCAGCGGTTCGAGGCGCTTCTTCTGGTCCCGGTAGATCTCGCCCTGGCGTGCGCGGCTATTGCCTCCGACGACCAGGTCGAGCCAGACCAGCAGTTCGAGATTGCCCGGGCCCAGCAGTTCCTGCATGGGCAGCCACCGCTTGCGGTAGACCTCCTCCCCTCTGGTGGGCAGGCACATGAAGAGGTAGTTGCGCAGTAGGTCGCTCTGGCTGAGCCCCACACCCGTGTTGTTGATCGACTCGAAGATCCGGTAGACGTTGTCGCCCTCGGCCGCGGTGATCGCGACGATGGACAGGCAGTCACCCAGCACTGATTCGACCTCGTCCAACCAGGCCTCGCCACCGCTGTCGGTTCCGCCGGCCAGTGCGGCGACGAAGAAGCGGTACGCCGCACCCACGTTTCCGGCGCCACCGGCCTTGGGCAGGCTGTCCACACAGGCGATATAAGCCTCCCGGTCGGCCTGCGTCGGCAGCAGGCGGTAGCTGTCCGTGCCGTCCTGGTAGGTGTTGACCAGGAGCAGGTCGTTGATCCGGGCGGCCTTCTTGTCCGCACCGCGGCCGCGGTGATGGTCCCGCAGGGCGGTGAACGCGAGCATCAGGGTGGTCATCCGCTGCTGGCCGTCGACGACGAGCCAGCGCTGCATCCCGCCCGCGGCGATCCGCTCGGGTGCCAGGACCACGGAACCCAGGAAGTGGCCGCTGGCGGCCCTGCCCTCCAGGCGGTCCTCGACGAGCTCCTGCACGTCGTCCCACAACTGCTGGAGCTCCTCCCGCTGCCAGCTGTACGTACGCTGGTAGAGAGGGACTTGGAACTGCTTCTCCCCCTGGACCAGCTTGCTGAACGTGGTCTCCTGTGCGTGCACGCGCGTACCCTCCCCGACCGATGCGGCCCGCCATTGTCTCCCGTGTCGTACGGTGATCAACCGAAAGTTCAGTACTCGTCACCGGTTCGGGAGCTCGCATGGCGACACTGGGAATCCACAAGGACTTCCTCCTGGAGTTCGCCAAGCTGGAGAAACCGGTCCAGAAGCGGGTGTACGAGTCCTTCGACAAGTTCCGCGAGCACCAGCACGCCGGGCTCCACCTGGAGAAGCTGGAAAATCCCCGCGATCCCAGGATCCGAACCATCCGCATCACCAAGTTCATGCGGGGTGTTGTCCTCGCCCCGGATTCCGGCGACAGCTATCTGCTGCTCAAAGTGATGGCACACGACGACGCCATCGCCTGGGCACTGAGCCACCGGGCCACGGTCAACTCGGCAACCCAGGGAATCGAACTGCGTGACGACGTTGCCCTGGAACGCGCGGCCGTCCACGCCCGGAAGGACTCCCCCGCGCCGCCGGCAGCACTCTTCGCCCACGTCGCCGACAAGGAGCTGACCCGTCTCGGCGTCGACCCCGACCTGCTGCCCCTGGTCCGGAACCTCAACGACGAGACGCACCTCGACGCGCTGCGCAAGATCCTCCCGGAACAGCAGTACGACGTCCTCGCCGGCCTGGCCGCCGGACTGACCCCGGAGGAGGTCTGGCGGGAGTCCGTCGCCGTTCACGCCGAGCAGGCCGCAGCAGAGGAACAGCACGGTCAAGAGGACGAGCTCGCCGCTGCCATGGCCCGCTCCCAGGGCCGTATCGCCCTGTTGTCGGGGCCCGATGAACTGCTGGACATGCTGTCCAGGCCGTTCGACGCATGGCGGGTATTCCTGCATCCCAGCCAACAGCGCATCGCCTACCGACCCTCGTACAACGGTCCGGCCCGCGTGAGCGGCGGGCCCGGCACCGGGAAGACCGTGGTGGCCTTGCACCGGGCCCTCCACCTGGCCCGGCGGCTGCCTCCCGGGGCGCCGGACGGCGCGATCCTGCTCACGACCTACACCCGGGACCTCGCCGCCGATCTGCGGCGCGGTCTCGAACTGCTCGTGCCCGACGATTCGCTGGCCGCGAAGATCCACGTCGTCAACATCGACGCCCTGGCCAATCAGCTCGTACGCGACGACCGCGGGAGTCGGATCGCCATTCTGGCCGGTCAAAAGGAAATCCACGCGCGCTGGAACCGGATCGCCCAGCACCTCGGCATCGAGTTCAGCGACGTCTTCCTCGACCAGGAATGGCGGCAGGTCGTCCTCGCCCAGGACCTGCGCTCACCCGAGGCGTACCTCAAGGCCTCCCGCACGGGCCGGGGTGCCGCGTTGAGCCCGCTGCGGCGCGCACAGGTCTGGCGCGCCGTGGAAGCGTTCACCCGGGAGCTCCGGCAGGCCGACGAGTGGACTTTCCTCCAGGTGTGCGCGGAGGCGGCCCGGTTGCTGGAACCGCGCACCGACCGGCCGTTTCGTCATGTCGTGGTTGACGAGGCTCAGGACCTGCACCCCGTGCAGTGGCGCATGCTCAGAGGGCTGGTCGCCCCCGGACCCGACGACCTGTTCATCGCCGGGGACACGCACCAGCGCATTTACGGGAACAAGGTGTCCCTTCGCGGCCTGGGCATCAACGTCAGCGGAAGGTCGCAGCGACTGCGCGTCAACTACCGCACCACACGCGAAATCCTGCAGTGGTCCACGGCGCTGCTCAGCGGCGAGAGCACGGACGACATGGACGGCGGCGTCGAAACCCTCGCAGGCCTGCGGTCCGTGCTGCGCGGCGCACGACCGGATCTGCACGGGTCGGCCAGCAGGACCGAAGAGATGACCGGCCTCACCGCACGCATCGCGCAGTGGGTGAGCGATGGACTGGAGCCCGGCGAGATCGGCGTGGCCGTGCGGCACCTTCCACTCGGCAAAGAGGTGGCGCAGGCGCTCGCACTGACCGGTATCCCGGCCCATGTACTGGGTACTTCCCGTACACCAGGCGACGGCGTCAGCATCGGAACGATGCACCGGATGAAGGGGCTCGAATTCCGGTGCGTCGCGGTCGTGGGCGTGAGCCACGGTGTGATTCCGCTGCCGGCTGCCCTGACGTCGGAGGACGTGGACGCGCAGCAGCACAAGGACGATCTCCTGAGCGAGTTGAACCTCTTGTTCGTCGCCTGCACTCGCGCACGCGAGGAACTTCGGGTCTCCTGGCACGGGACGCCGAGTCCGTTCCTCGCACTCTGATACGGCGCCGCGCCGAACCGTGCGCAGCCAGGGCCACGATGCGTGCGAGAACCCTACGGATCGTCAGACCGCGCGGACATCCTGTCGACGCGTACGACATGACTGACGCTGTCGCCGCCCGGCATGCGGCAAAAACGGCCGAACGCGAGCGCCTGACTCGTGCGCGGGAACGGCGAGAAGGCCGGGACCCCTCTGCGGTGAGCGGCTTCGTCCAGCGCAAGTGGCGTTGGCTCGGCGTAGGCGGCAGCGATGCGGTCGAAGCAGTACTGGCCATGCTGGCAGAGTCGGTGGAGGCCGCCGGGATATCCGAGGCGGACAAGGCAGTGCTCGACCGCGCGCTCGAAGGGGATCCGGATCGCGCCGACTTGCTGCCCGCGGTGCGCTCAGCCCTCGCACACCTACCGCCCGCATCGGTCCTCGGCCACATGCGGAACCTGTGGGCGGGCGGTGTGCGGTGGCTCACCGAAGAGGGCCTGGAACGGTGCCGACTGTTATGTTCGACGGCTCCGAGCCTGGACCTCGTCAGCAAGCGGTCCCATACGGTGGTGGGCGGTCCCGCCTTCTCCCTCTTCGCGACCGCCGCCACCCGGGGTGCAGTGCCCGTGCCGAACCGGTACCTGGACGGACTTCTCCCGTGGGCCCCCCTGACCGTCCTCGACGATCTCGTCGACCACGGTGGCCTGCTGGCCGAAGACGAACCTTGGACGGCGCGCGACGAGCGGGAGGCCCTGTACCTGCGCGCCCGTCTCGCGCCGGAGAAGATCACTGACGAGGAGGCGTCGAGGCTCGGCTGGCAGGGGTTCCTGCGCCGGCAGTCCTTCCTGCGCGGTGAAGCGCTCACCCGGCAGGATCCGGATGACGTGTGGGATCTCCTGTACGACGTCGTCCTGGACAACGACCTGACCGTGTTCGACGCACTCGACGCGGCTCTGCCTCGGACCCAGCAGATCGAACTGCGCGACCTCAAGTCGGGTGCGCTGTCCGGACAATGGCCGCCGAGCATGGGTGAGGACCGCGGACTCTGGCAGCTGATGGCCACACTGTGGAAACCACGGGACATCGTCGACGCCGGACGCAGCCCCTTCTACGCACTCGTCGCCGTGAACCGGGCCTACGATCTGCTCAAGGAGGGCGATCTGGAGGCGGCAGCCCGCCAGGCGCACTCCCTTACGCGTGGTGGCGGCAGCAGCCGGAAGATCTCTGCCGAGTTGGTGCAGGAGGGCTGCGCCATCGCCGCCTACGCGGCTGCGGGACAGAGCGAGCAGGTCGAGTCGATCACGGTCAGAGACAAACTGCTCGACTCCGCGGAGAAGTACGCCGAGATGGCTGCGGAGCAGGGAGACTCCCTCGCCCTGCGCAACCTCCGGCTCCTGCGTGCCTGGAGGGAGACAAGGCGGAATTACCGAGGCCCGTTCGGCAATCCCTTCTTCGAAATCGGTCTGGACCACGGCGCCGACGGATGGGAGGAACGCTGCCGAGAGGTCTTCCGCCGGAACGAGGGCGACACCAAGGCCCAGTCCGCCCTGAACATGGCGGAGGAGCGTATCCGTGGGGCGCTGCGCAACGAGGCAGGCTGGGACGTCTTTTACCGGCTGCCACTGGACCCGGCCCGTTACTCGATGCCGTCCCAAGTGCCGCGGCATCTCGTGCCCCCGGTGGAGGCCCTGCCACGCAGAACGCCGGTGACGAATGGAGGGGAACTGGAGAGCATCCGGGCCCGTGCCGCCGTCGAACTCCTCGACGACTTCCGGACCACAGCCCCGCATCTCGACCGCCACGGTCCCACGCGATGACCTCGTCGCAGTCCGCGCATTGATCACCGCCCGTACCGAACGAAGCAGAGCCTGATGCCTCCCAAGAAGAAGATTCCCAAGAGAGAGCGCCCCCACCGCCCTTGCCCCACCTGCCACCGGACACAGCCTGGAACGGGTGAAGCGGATGCGCCTCACAAGCCCGGGGGACTGAAGCGTCGCCGAGAACGCCGCTCCGAGCTTCCGGCCGAGTCCGCGAAGACGAGCGTCGCCGACGGCCCGGTCCGCCCCGATCCGATCGACGCCATGACGGTGATCAGGGGAGTGACGAACCGGATACCGAAGGCCCTGGAGGACATCGGGACCGGCGAGATGCCCTCGTCCGGCGCTTTTGCCGCTGCAGTGCGCCGGGCGGTCCTGGACGAGTTCCGCACACGCGCCCAGTTCACCGGACGCCTCGCTGAGATCGATGCACTGCTCCGATCCCGGGCCGGGGGCAGTCCCGAGGCAGTCGCGAGCACAATGTCCGCTCACCTGCGCGAACTTCGGCTGCTGCGAGTAACGGAGCCGGAGGAAAGCGACCGGTTCGTGGTGACCGAGGGCGAGGGAGACGCCTTCGAACTCCTCAGTCCGGCATACGTCGACGAGCTGACCGGGAAGGTGGTTCTCGCGGGACAGCTGCGGCGCGTTGCCGGCCCCGCGGGTACGAACGTGGGGGAGGAAGCATGACGGCAGCAGGAATCGACTTCGGAACCACCAACTCCGTCGCCGCCCAGTGGAACGGCGAGTACGTCGAAGTGCTGGAGATCGGCGGGCAGGGCCTCGACGCCAACTGGCGACGGAAGGGGTTCGAGCTGCTCTACCCGTCGGTCGTGGGAACGAGCTCCCTCCGGCCTGGCACGCTGTTCGGCTGGGAGGCCAAGCTGCGTTCCGAACAGGCCGTCGAAGCGTGCAAGCGGATGCTCCGCGAGGAACCCTTCGTCAGGCTGGGAAGTGAGCGGTTCGCCGCGACCACCGCCGCGGCCGGTGTCTTCCATGCCATCGCCCGAGCCGCGGAGGAGGAAGCCGCCACCGAGATCCGCGAAGCCGTCGTCACCGTTCCCGCCAACGCGACCGGCGCCGCCCGCTTCCGTACACGTGAGGCCGCGCGTGCCGCCGGGATCACGGTCCGCACGCTGCTGAACGAGCCGACGGCGGCGGCCATCGCCTACGCACACGAAATGGAGGTCGACGGCGAGTTCCTGGTCTTCGACTGGGGCGGCGGCACCATGGACGCCACCCTGCTCCTGCACGACGACGGCTTCTTCGACGAAAAGGCGAGCCGGGGCGTCAACCGCCTCGGTGGCCTGGAGATCGACGCCCGGCTGCGCCGCCTGGTCCTCCGGCGAGCGCCTGCGCGCGGGCACTGGAGCGAATCGGAGCAGCGGATGTTCGCTCTCGACATCGAGCGGGCAAAGATCCTGCTCTCCCATCAGGAGTCGGTCGTCGTGCAGACGCCCGACGGGGTGGTCGTAGAGATCGGCCAGGACGAGTTCTCCGAGGCCATACAGGACCTCATCAGCCGGGCACTCGATCCTGTCGAGGAATGCCTGGAGCAGGCTCGGATCGATCCTCAGGACCTCACGGCGGTCCTGATGATCGGCGGCAGCAGTCAGATCCCGGCTGTGCGCACCGCCGTGTCGGAGGCACTGGACTGCGAACTCGTCGACACGGCGCTGTGCGACCCCATGACCGCGGTGGCCGAGGGCGCGGCGATCACCGCGGCAGCCATGGACGGCGAGCTGCGCAGCATCATCCGCGTGGTCAACACGCACGCCCTCGGCACGATCACCAAAGACCGCAAGGGCAGGCGGAACTTCAGCGCTCTGATCGACCGGAACCAGCGTCTGCCGCAACAGCGCGTGAAGTCGTACGAGCCGACCAGGGACAACGTCTCCGAGCTGACCGTGGAGGTCTGGGAGGGCGATCCGGACCGTGAGGTCGACCACCCGGACAACGTCAAACTGACCGACCTCGTCCTGACGTACCCGCGGCGTGGCCGGGCCCAGGACGGTGTCTTCGACCTGGAGTACACCTACAGCAAGGAAGGCCTGCTGACCGTCAAGGCGACTCTTCAGAAGACCGGCGAAGTCGTCCTCGACGGCGAGGTGAAGGTGTTCGGGGACGGCAACGTCCTGCCCGAGGTGAAGAAGGAGCTCGCCCGCCTGCGCAACCTCGCCCCGGCAGGCCGACCGGCCACCAAACCGTCCCAACCGGTACAGGGTCGCCCAGACGGCCGGGGGAATGCCGTGCCCAAGCCCGCACCTCCGCGCGCCTCACCGCGGTCGGCCGATCCGAAATCGGCAGCGTCCCCGCTCGTCGTCGATGGATCCAACCTCGCGTGGAACGGAAGGCCCCCACGTGCGGCCGGCGGCAAGCCGAGTTTCGCGGCCCTGGAGGCGGCTGTCCGGTCCCTGCAGTTCAAATATTCCGGACGCGACATCCACGTGGTGGTCGATGCCACGCTGCGCCACGACGTGCCCGCCGAGGAACGCCCCCGGGTGGAAGCCGCCATCGCCGACGGGAAGGTGGTGCAACCGCCCGCCGGGACCGAAGGCCGGGGCGACGCCCTGGTGATCAGCATCGCCGAGGAGGTCGGCGGGGTCATCATTTCCAACGACAACTTCGCGCCGTTCCAGAAGGCCAATCCGTGGCTCCGGGAGACGGGGCGGGTCCTCGGAGCCACCTATTCGCAAGGAGTGTGGGTCTTCAACCGCCGCGTGCCGAACCCGGCGACGCCGGCTCGCCAAAGGTTGACGCACTCAGGCTGACGAGGCGCGGACGCCGCGTCCGCCACGGTGGCACTCGGCAGCCCACGCCCGCACGCACGGTCGTCGCGGAGCGCATGGGCGAACCTCACGGCCCATCGCCTGTGCGGCATCACGCACCGCACAGGCGATGGCCCAGAGCTGCATACGGGCTCGACCGAAAACTTGCGGGTCACACGAACGGCCGGATTCACACTCCCTACCGTCCTGCGCTGCCATCCCGGGTTGATCGCGCGACATGAAAGCGGAACTCAGGGATCGCACCCCTGTCGAACAGGCGCACCTCGGCTCATGCCCGGGGCACTCACCAAAGAACATCCCGCAGCGGCCACCCGGCTGCGCGGCGGCTCTGCCCGGCCGGCGCTCCGTACGGGTGAATCCCGCGCCGCGCTGTCCACTGACGCCGACTGGCGCCAGGCGCGACACCCGACCGCGTTCACCGGGTCGCGCGCATCATCCATGACACGCTCCGCGCGCACCTGAGCTCGATGCGCGCCTCCGGCCGTCACCGGAAACCGTCCTCGTAGCGGCCACGGGAGATGCAGACACGGACAGTAGCAATCAGGCCACCTTGAGTAACCATCCGTCCGATTCGCGACCTTTTTCTCAGCGGGGCGCAAACCCTAAGATCGCGCCAGGCGGCCGCCGGTACGTGCCTGCCGTTGAGGGAATCCGTGAACGGGCTGTCGGCCACGTACAAGGAGATTCGCCACCATGCATGAAAGTGACCTACGCAAGGCGCTGGAAGGCGAGATCGCTGCACCATGCGTCCTCCCGCTGCGTGATCTGGGACCCGCCGATGGTGCCGTCCCCCTGTTCCCGGGCGGCACACTCCAGCTGACACGCGACGACGGGGGCGCGGCGGGGCTTCGGGTTCGGGGGCGGGCCCCGATCGCCATCTGCTCCGAACCAGCCGACGTGCGGGCGGAGTTCGGGAGCACTGACGGAGAGGTCTCCGGGATCGCCCTCGCCATCACGCTCCCCGGGACGGAGGTACGCGCAAGCGAGATCGCCCGGCTGTACGGGTACGAGCTGCCCGAGCTGCCCGCCCCGCCAGTGACGGGGCTGACGTTCCGTGGGGACGCCGGCGGATTCACGCTGGCGCTGGACGGTCTCGCCGGGGACGGCGGCATCCTGGACCGGGACGGCGCGCAGGTGCTGGTGGTGCCCGCCCCGGGCGGTCATGTCCTGGCCACCCGGACCGACCTGACCGCACACCAGCGGCCTGGGCGTGCCGGTGGCGGTCGCGCTACCCGCCGGGGTGTGGCTCGCCCTGCCGGACGGGACGGTGGTGCCGGTCAGCGCACCCCGCACCGTGATCCCCGACCACTCCGGTGGCACGGACGGGCTGGGCCGCCCGGGGACGGCCGCCACCCGGGTTCCGTACGCGCAGCACCCCTATCCGGGACTGTCGCCGCGTACCCGCGCCGTGCCTACCGCGGACGGCTTCGTGGTGCTCAACCCGCCGAGGTCCGGCGGTCCATGTGTGTCCTTCATTCCGAACGGGCCGCTGGACGGCGAGCACGGCATCGAGATCGTTTACGCCAAGTCCCCGTTGACGGTGAAGGGCGCGTTGCAGGTGCAGCCCGCCCAGTCCCCGTACCGGGCCGTGGTGGGCGGCCTGCTGATCTTCTCCTTCGGGGGTGGCACGACAGGGAAGCGCGGCCTGTACGGCATGGGCACCGGTGCCGTCGTCTTCCCCCGGGAGCCCGGCACTCAGGCCTCCTTCTTCGCCTTCGCCTCACTCGGCGCCGAACCGGGAATCGGCATTCCGGCGTTCCGGCTCACCGGGGTCGCGGCCGGTTTCGGCTGGAACAGCCGCCTGCGCACACCGGGACTGGGCGATCTGACCACCTTCCCGTTCCTCAAGGCGCTCAAGGACCCCTCGTCGATCGGCGGGGACGACACCAACCCGGTACAGATCCTCAACACCCTGACCGGCACCGCCACGCCGTGGGTCACTCCCCGACAGGGCGAGGTGTGGGTGGCGGGCGGCCTCGCCTTCACCATCGGTGAGCTGATCGACGGCTCCGCGATGGCGGTGCTCCAGACCGGGGCGGACCTCACCATCGGGCTGCTGGGCACGGCCGGGACGTCGTTCCCCAAGGGCGGTGACAAGAAGATCGCCCGGATCGACCTCGGGCTCCAGCTGGTGATCAAGCCGAACTCCGGCGAGCTGACGGTCGGCACCTCCCTCAACCCCAGCTCGTTCGTCCTGGACGAGAACTGCAAGCTGCGCGGCGGCATCGGTCTGAAGGTCTGGTACGGAGACCACCCCGACTCCGGGGACTTCGTCTTCAGCGTGGGCGGCTACCACGAGAACTACCACACCCCCGAGCACTATCCGAGGCTGCCCAGGGTCGGTTTCGACTGGTCGCTCGGCGGCAAGGTCACCGTCTCCGGCAACGCCTACTTCGCGCTCACCCCGCGCGCCGCGATGGCGGGCGGCGGCCTCGATGTGCGCTACCAGTCCGGGATCATCAAGGCCTGGTGCACCGCCAAGGTCGACGCGCTCATCGAATGGAAGCCCTTCTACTTCGACGTGGGCATGTCGCTGTCGATCGGTGTCGAGGGCTCGGTCAAGGTGTGGTTCGTACGGATCACCGTGCGCATCGAGGTCGGCGTATCGCTGAGCGTCTGGGGACCGCCGACCGGCGGCGAGGCCCGGGTGAAGGTGTGGTTCGTCTCCTTCGGCATCAACTTCGGTGCCTCCCGGCGCGCTACGGACAAGACCCTGGACTGGCCCGGCACCCGCGCGATGCTGCCCGAACCGGGCGCCCGGGCGCGGCTGCGGCCCGGCGACGGTCTGATCACCGAGGGCACCCCGGACGACCCGCACCAGGGAGACTGGCTGGTCAAGGCCTCCGGGTTCACTTTCGGCACCGACACGCAGGTGCCGCTGAGCCGGATCGAGCTCGCCACCACCGGATCCGACAAGGTCATCGGAGGGTCGGCATTCGGCGTCCACCCGATGCGGGTGACCGGCCTCAGCACCCGTCAGCGGATCAAGGTGGTTCTCGAAGGGCAACCGGTCGACCTGGCGCGCTGGAAGGCGACCGCGCAGTACACCGCGCTGCCGCCGCAGCTGTGGGACGACACGGGCGACCCCGAACACGGCGGAGGGCAGCGGCAGCACCTGACGGGGGTCACCCTCACGTCGCCCGACCCCGACTACGGCACCTCGACCGGTTACATCGGCGAGGACACCTTCAAGTTCGACCCCGTCTACCCGCAGGGCAAAGTCCCGATCAAGGCCACCGACGTGCCGCTGGTACCGGCTCCGACCCGGCCCGGCGGAGTCATCGGGCGGATCGCGGACGGCATGGACACCGCCGCGTCGCGCACCGCCCGCACGAAGCTGCACACGCTGATGGGTGCGCTCGGCCTGGACACCGAGGGCGCCAAGTCCGACCTCCCCGGCTACGCCCGGGGCGTGACCGGCTACTTCACCGCCGAACCGCTGCTGGTGCCCGCAGGTGCCACGCGCACCGCGAGCGCCCCGAGCACCCCCGAGGGAGACAACTGATGGCAGGCCCCGGACACCGCACCCGGTTCTTCGACCACCGGCTGCCTCCGCTGTACTCCGGACGGCACACCGTCACCGTCGACCACACCGTCAGCGGCTCCGACAAGGTCGGCGCCGATCTGCTGCCGGACCTGGAGCAGGTCTTCGCGGTGCGCCAGCCGCGCTTCCAGTTGCTGCCGGAGGACATCACCGCCTGCTATCCGCCGCCCGGCGCGGAGGGCGAGTACGGCACGCTGCTCCCGCACATCACCCTCACCCGGCCCGGCTTCCCCTGGATGCATCTGCTGCGCGGCGCCGAGGCCGGCGCCCCCTGGCTGGCGCTGCTGGTCTTCCGGGCGGAGGAGCTCCCCGAGGACCGGCATGCCGTAGGCGAGGTGCGGGTCTCGACGGCCGCCGAGCTCGCCGCCGGACTGGTACGCCCCGGCCGCCCGCCGACCCTCGACCCACCGTTGTACGACGACGAGCGGGAGCTCACCGTCACCAGCGTCCTGGTGCCAGGCCCGCTGTTCACGGCCGTGTGTCCCACCACGTACGAACTGGGCATGCTCGCGCACATCCGCGAGGGCGGCCCGCCGGACGCCACCCGCCGGGTCGGTGAGGACCCGCCGCCGGACGAGCACGACATCAAGGCCGTGGTGGTCTCAGGCCGATTCCCGGACACGGGCGGCCTCCACGTCGCCCACCTGGTCTCCCTCGACGGCTTCGAGGACTATCTCGACGGCGGGACCCCGCCGCCCGCCGAGGGGCTGCGGCTGGTGTCGCTGCACTCGTGGGCGTTCACCTCGGCCGACGACGGGAAGCTGGACTTCGGCGAGCTCGCCCAGCACCTCGCCGCCGATCCGGACCCGCTGCTCCGCCACCCCGGGCTGCCGACGACCTCTGATCTGCCGCTCGCGCTGGACCTGCTCCGCCAGGGCGGCACCGTGCTGCCGCAGCGCCTGGAGTCCGGGGAGCCGACCGTCGGGTTCTACCGGGGCCCGCTGACGGCCACCCCCGCCCATCAGCTGCCGCAGGGCACGGGCGTCCGCTTGGAGTCGGCGGGCGAGGGCCTGGTGTACGTGGAGGAGCTGGGGGCTTACGACACCGGGTACGCGGTCGCCTTCAGCCTGGGTCGCGGGCTCGCCCTGGCCGACGCCGAGTTCCGCAGCGCGCTCGTGGCGTACCGCAAGGCGGCGCGGCGGGCGGCCCGCAGGCTGCTGGCCTTCCCGGAACTGGCCGCGCTCGGTGAACAGGACGCTGCCGCCGGGATCGACACCCGCGTCGTACGGCGTTCCTTCGACCGGCTGCTGGGCGACGACGGCCCACTGGCCGCCGCACTCACCCGGCCGGGCGCCGAGGTGAGGGCCGGGGGCAGGCGGCCCGCGGCACGGGCCGCGACCGTCGCCCCGATGAGCGCCGACCGGCTGCGCACCGCCGTCGCCGACGCCTCGACCCGGTCGGTGCTGGCGTCGGCCGTCCGCGCCGAGCTGGCGCCGGTCCAGGCGTGGCTGACCCGGCTGGCCCGGCTGGAGATGGTGCCGTTCGGATATCTCGTACCGGACGAGCGGCAGCTGCCGCGGGAGTCGGCGCGGTTCTTCCACGTCGACACCGGCTGGATCCAGGCGGCCGTCGACGGGGCGCTGAGCGTCGGGGAGGGACACGCGCTGGACGCCGACCTCAACGACCTGGCCCGGGAGCTACGGGGCGTTCCGCAGCCCGCCTGCGGGGTGCTGATCCGCTCCGAGCTGCTGGCCAACTGGCCCGAGGCCGTCCTCACCGCGTTCGGCGAGGACCGCGAGATCGCGCCCGTCCGGCAGCGGAGCCTCGGCGACGACCTGCGGATGCTGCTGTACCCCCGGGTGATCGACCGGTTCGCGCTCGCCGAGCCCGCGCAGGGCCTGCACTTCGGGCTCAGCTTCAACAACACCACGGAGCTGCGCTCCATCGTCGCCCCGGTGGGACAGGCGCTAGGCGACTTCCCCGCCGACGGCAGCGGTTACCGGCCGTTTCTGCGGCCTGGCGGACACGACGTCCTCGACATCGAGCACCGGCTCGCGCCGGCGCTGGCCGCTGCCCTGTCCGTGGGTGCACTCTCCTCCGCGCAGTTCGCGCTCCAGGTCGTGAAGGCGCCGCTGGTGCAGGAGTTCACCCTCCATCCGAGGTTGTCGTCCGACGAGCCCACCGAAGGGACGCTGTAAGCCATGGCGCTGAACGACACCCTGGTGGTGCCCGTCGAGGTCGCCGCGTTCGTGGTGAACCCCAAGGTGCGCGACACCGACGACTCCTATGTGATGCACCGCTGGGGGTCCAGCTTCCTCACCTTCGCCTCGCGCAACGACGCGCCGGAGCCGGCGCCGTTCGAGGGTCTGGAGCCCTGGCGGGACAAGCCGGAGCGGCTCGGCGCGTACGTGATGTGGCAACTGCCGTCCGGCCTGGCCCACGGCCGGGAGACCGAGGACGGCATCGGCGACTTCCCCCTGGTCCCCAACCGCTGGCTGGTGACCCGTAGTTGGGACAGCGGCATCCGCAGCTGGCTGGTCGAGAGCGATCACCTCGGCGAGACGGGCACCGTCTCCTACCTCGACCCGCACGCCACTCCGGCCACCCCCACAAAGATCGGCCGCAAGCATGAGCTGACCGCTTCCTCGCCCTGGCAGGAGCCGTCGGACCGCCGCGACCCCTTCCTCACCGCGCTCGGCCCCGGCCTGCTGACCTTCTCCGTCTACCAGCCGTACAACACCAACGTGCTCTCCCTTCACGACACGCTGGAGGACGTGACCGCTGACGCCCGGGTCAGCTACCGGGTGATCGGCTGGTACGCGCAGGAGGACAGCGACCCCCTGCGCGGCGAGGGCGAGTTCCGCGACCTCATGGACGAGCTGGAGTGGATCCTGCCGCCCGGCTACGGCGCCCCCGGACGCTCGCTGTACGCGGGCAGCGTGCTCGGCATCGACTGGCAGCCCAGCGGGCCCGTCCCCGCCCGGACCAACCCCCACCCCGACGAGGTGGCCGTCGGCATCGGCAATTCGACCGCCGAAGCGTCCGCCGCGGTGGCGGAGCAGTACGGCGGAACGGGCGCGCTGCACGCCGACGAGGCCCGGCTGTACGAGGCGTTCGCCCTCGGCTGCCTGGAGCAGCTCGACCGCACGGACGGGGACCTGTTCCCGCCACGGGCCGCGCACCGTTCCGGCTTCGGCCCGGTGCCGGGCGGTTTCGCCTGGCGCGTGGTGGACCGCGGAAACCCGGACGCCCTGCCCCCGCTCTCCGCCGCGGAGGCGTCCCGCGAGCGGACCGCAGAAGCGAACGTTCTCGCCGCCCTCAACGCCACACAGCGCGAACTGGACTCTCTCGAACGCAAGTTGCGGAGCGCTCAAGAGCACCTCTTCCACCTCTGGTCGCTCAACAGGCTGCGCGACAAACCGGCCTTCTTCACCGAGCAGATCGATTCCAAGCTCAACCCCGAGGTGGCGGGGTCGCCCGCCCGGAAGGTCGCCGAGCTGACCGCCGAGGTCACCGCCAAGCGCGCTGACCTGCCCTGGTCGATGGACCAGGACGAACTCCACGCCCAGGCGCTGCGGCACGCCGCCGACCACGGCATGCGGGCGTCCCGCGTTCTCCAGCGCGTCCCGCTCGCCCCGTACGAGGAGTCCAGCGACCCGGTCGTACTGCTGCGCGGCGCCAAGCTCCACGCGCCCCTGGACCGGGACTCACTCCTGCCCTGCCGCACCGAGGAACGCCTGGTCACGGCGGTCGGCCCGGTCACCGAACTGACGGTGGCCGCAGACGTCGCCCGGGTCAGCACGGCCGGACTGCCCGCCCTCGTCCCCCGTCTGCTGGCCGAGTTCTTCATCCTGGACCGGGCCCGCGCCCAGGGCCTGGACCTGGCGCAGGCCGAGGGCGCGCTGCCCGAGTACGGAACGGCGGCATGGGTCCAGCCCTGGCAGCCGCTGTATCTGGCCTGGAAGGCCGACTACGTGGCCATCCCCTTCCAGGAGCCGGACGGCACCGAGAACTGGCGCTTCGACGGCACCCGCTACCGCTGGACGGGCACCGGAAGCGTCACCCACCGCATCCCCGCCTCCGGCCGGCAGATCCTCACCCCCACCAGCGGGCACCAGTCGGAAGGCCGCCTCGCCGCTTACGCCAACGGCCGCACGGACCTCGACCAGGACATGATCCGCTCCCTGCGCTCCCGGCTCCGTGAGACCGACGAGCTCTCGCAGCGCCTCGACGGACTCTCCGCGCAGATCAGCCAGCGGATCATCGGATCGGGGCTACGGCCCGACGGGACGCTCGGCACGCTGATCGCCGACGGCGACCAGGGCAAGCCCCGGCCGGGGAACTTCCCCGAGGAGGACTGGGAGGGCGGAGACTGGGAAGCCACCGACTTCCAGGAGCTGCGGTCCGGGCAGCTGGAGTTCACCCGGCTCGCCGTCGTGGACCGGTTCGGCCGGGCCGTCAACCTCATCGACAACCCGCTCCACTTCGACTTCGCCAAGCCCGAGACCTTCGAGCCCGACGAGGAAGTCGGCGAGATCGAGCCGGACCGTTACGCGCAGTTGGGCCCCCGGCTTCTCCAGCCCGGACGGCTCGCCTTCCACTTCGTGGACGGGAAGACCGGCCAGGAGGTGGACGTCACCGCCGGGGCCAACCCGGTGTGCGCCTGGCTGATCCACAACCGGCTCGACCGGTCGATCGCCTGCTACGGGCCCGAGGGCACCGCGTTCGGTGACATCCGGGTCGTCGTCGGCACGACCGGACAGCAAGTGGTCGACTGGAATCCGCTGCCGGGCTCGCCCGTCCCGGACTTCGCCGGCCTCGCGAACCTGTCCCCGCACGCCCACGGCTTCCTCGCCGGGGTGATCCGGCAGGGCCCCACCGGTTTCGACGCGCTGCGCCATCACCTGGACGCCTCGCTCGCCGGAATCGACCCGGACGGCCCGGACGACGCGGGCCTCGCCTACTTCTTCGGACGCCCGCTGGCCCTCGTACGGGCCGAACTGGGCCTGGAACTGTGCGGGCCGGCCCGGAGGGACGTGCACTGGCGGACCATCTTCGACCAGCCGGAACCGAAGCTGGGAAGCTACCAGTGGCGTGTGCGGCTGGGCGAGGCCGCCCAGCTGGACGACGGTCTGGTCGGATACGCGCACGGGGACGACTACGACCACTTCGAGACCACCCTGAACCCCGGCGAGGACGGCTATCTGCGGTGGATCGACACCGCGGAACGTCTGAAGCTGTCGTTCGACGGCCCCAGGGCGCAGGTGACGCTCCTGCTGGACGCGCGCGCCTCGGTGCACGCGACGACGGAGATCCTGCCGACGGGAGAGGTCTTCGTGCCGCAGGAGTTCACGGACGAGGCCGTCGCGGCCGTGGCGGTGGCCTTCCGCGCGGGCCCGCTGCTCGCTGCCGTCGAGCCGGGCACCTCAGGGCCGGACACCGTGCTGGCCCCGCATCCGGCGACGGCCACCGGCACCTGGTCGTGGGCCGAGCGCGACGGCGACGCATGGCCCCGCTCGTCCGTGTCGGCGCCGGACCCGGCGGTGTGGCCCCAGGGGGTCCGGCCCCGGATCCGCAGCGGATTCATGGTGCTGGACGACGCGGCGGGGGCGAGCCGCGACGGCGAGGGCTGAGGCCCTTCACCCCGCCCGTCACCCCGCCCCCATACGTCACGAGGAGCGTCACCATGACCGAGTACGTCCCGGCGGGCGCGCCACGCGCCGCCGAGAGCCGCATGGCCTTCCGATTGGACACCGTTCCGGAGACGGTGCGGGTCTCTCCCGGAACCGGGGACACCGAGCACGCCAAGATCACCGTCGTCGGATCGGTGACCGACGGCGAGAAGATCACCCTCAACGAGATCACCGTGAAGGTCCTGGCCGGGTCCGACTCCCCCCACTTCGCCTCCTCGCTCGCCGGAGTGGAGCCGGCGGTCGACCGCTCCGGCTGGACCTACACCGGTGTGCAGCAGTCCACGTTCTCCTTCATGCCGTCCTCCGGCGGTGAGGTGGTGGAACCCGGCACGAGCCTGACCGTCACCCTCGACCGCATCCCTGTCAACAAGGCAATCGGCTCGTCACAGGTGACCGTCACCGCGTACTGGAACAGCGGATCAGGGACCGGAAGGACCATCTTCGAAGTCGCCAAGTTCCCGCCCGGCTTCCACCTGAAGGACTTCATCGCCGTGCCGGCCGTGGTGGACAACGGTAAGGACGTCGAGCTGCGCTGGCAGGCCTCCGACGGCGCGACCCTGCATCTGCTGCACGAGAACGTGCAGTACGACGTCACCGGGCGCAGCGAGTTCACGGTGCCCGACATGCGCCGTACCACCGTGTTCTATCTGCGCGGCAGCCACGGGGCCGCCGAACTGACGCTGGGCACGATCGCCGGGGTCGCCGACCCGGACTTCGAGGTGAACAACCTGGTCGTCACGGGCGCCCTCCGGACCGACCGGCTGGAAAGCCACACCCTGGACCGGATCAGGATCGCGGCACCGATCGCACAGAGCGCGGCAGCCGTGCCGGAGCCCACCGCCGAGGAGGTCTGATGTCACTCGTCCGCCATGTGACGGCTCCGCCGTCGGGCCGGGCCACCGCCGCCGGCACCGATCCGCTCTACTTCGATCTCGCCGTCCACCCGGACCCACTGCGGGTCTCCCCGTCCAGCGGGCCCCGGCCAAGGGCGACCTGATCGTGGTGGCCTCGCTGGCCGCCGAAGCACGCGTCGAATGCCGGTCGTTCACGGTCACCCTGAAGGTCGGCCCAGGCGAGAACGACCTGTGCTCAAGCCTGACCGGCGTCACCGGGCGGTTCAGCCTGGCCGGCTGGACAGGGACGGTGAACGCGTCGGCCGGCACCCTCACCTTCGCCCCCGGGACCGGTATCCCCGCGCAGACGGAGTTCGGGCCCGACACCGGCGTGACCTTCCAGGTGATGGGCCTGCCGGTCAACCAGCGCGTCGGACTCAGCCAGGTGGACATCGGCGCCTCCTGGCGTCCGATGGGCACGACCAACTGGCAGTCACAGACCACCGGCCTGGGCGTCGGCAAGTTCCCGCTCGGATTCCATCTGCGGTCGTTCGTCGCCGAGCCGCAGAGCGTTCCCAAGGGCGGCTCGGTCACCCTTCGCTGGGATGCGAGTGCCGCCACCTCTCTCACGCTGTACTACGACGGTGAGTCGCACCCCGTGACCGGGGAGTCCTCGGTCACCGTCCCCGACATGCGGCAGACGACCTTCTTCCATCTGCGGGCGGTCGCGCAGGAGGGCGCGGGGAGCGTGGAGCGCACGCTCACCGTGCTGGTGCAGGTCTCCGGTCCCGTGGAGTCGGTGGGCCGGGTGATCGTTCGCGGGACGCTGCAGGTGGGGGAGATCGGCCCGGCGGCCTCTCCCGGCACCCCGCTCGTCTTTCCACAGCGGCTGCCCACACTCCCGGAAGCGCACCGTACCGACAAACTCGGATGGCAGGACAGCCACTGGATCCGGAGCGCACTGCCGGTCGGTGCCCCGGCGCTGTACTCGCACACCACGGGACAGCCCTCGGAGTCCGGGCTCCACCCGTACGTGGAGTTGGTCTACCAGCCGCTCGGCGGATCGGACCTGGTGTGGTCGTCGTTCGACGGCTACGCGTGGACCCGCGTCGAGGAACCCCTCGGCCCGGGTGCCGATCCGTCCGTCGCGCTCATGACGGACTGGCTCCTGCCGCTGCCCCTGCCCCTGATCCGGCTCTGGACCGCATATCGCGGCGGCGTGAACAACACACAGGTGATGACCCGCCGGATCCGGTTCGACGGGCAATGGGACAGTCCGGTGCCCGCTCCAGGTGGTGTCACGACCCAGTTCCGCCCCGCCCTGGCCGACCTGAACACCGCTTCACTGTTCCTCGCGGTCACCGACCGCACCGATTCGCCACCGATGCACTGGAGGCGGCGCCATCTCAACAACCAACCGGCCACTTGGTCCGAGGGGGCCCGGATGCCGGGCGCCGCGGCCACCGGCGCCCCGGCGCTCGCGGCGTTCGGCGGCCGGATGGTCTGCGTGTACCCCTCCAACGGCAGTCATCGGATGAACCACCACGACGGCGACCGGTGGGTGGCGGGCGCGGCACTGCCGACCGGGCCGGCGCCCGCGGGCCCGCCCTCACTCGCGGTTCACGAGGGCCGGTTGTACTGCGTCTACCGCGATGTCTCCGGCCTGGCCCAGGTCATGAGTTACAACGGCACGGCATGGACCGGTCCGACGCCGGTCTCCGACCGGATCTACGCCCACGACCCGGCTCTGGTGGCGACCGGGGGTCGGATGTGGCTGTTCTGAACCGTACCCGTATCCGTATGTGCAGCCGCGCCCGCCGAGGAGGAGACCCGTCATGATCACCGACATCGCGGAACCCGATGCCGACCCGGGCGCAGCGTCAGCGACCGTCGCTTCGACGGAAGCCGGCGTGGAACTGCTGTACACACTGTCCACAGCGCCCTTCCCGGTCGAGGTGTCCGCGGCCTCCGGCGCGTACCGCCTGGCGGACCTGACCCTCGTCCTCACCCGCCGCGCCGCCCGCCCGATCGAGTGCGGCGGTATCACCGTCTCCCTGCCCGTCGGCACCGGCGCGACCGCGCTGGCCGCCCAGACCACCGGAATGACGGCCTCCACCAACCCGGCCGGATGGGGCGCAACGGTCGCCGCCTCGGGAACGGTGACGTTCACTCCGTCCGGCGGCGTCGCCGAGATCGACAAGGCGAACGGTCTCGCGCTGTCGATCGCCAAAGTCCCCGTCAACCGTGTCGAGGGACGCGCCCAGCTGACCGTGACCGTGCGTTGGCGGGTCCCCGGCGATACCAGCGAGGACCCCTGGAGCACGGAGACCGTCAGGCTGCCCGTACCGAAGTTCCCACCCACCTTCAGCCTGGGCGAACTGCGCGCGGACCCCCTGCGCGTCGCGTACGGCGGCAGTGTCGCCCTCAGCTGGCAGGCGGCGAACGGCAGCTTCCGGCTGAGCTACGGCAAGGCGGACATCTCCGTCACCGACCGGGACGGCTTCACCGCCCACAACATCACCCAGGACACCCTCTTCCAACTGCGCGGCACCTCCTCGTCCGGTTCCGGAGAAGCGGAGGCGGTGCGCTCGGTGTGGGTGACGGTCGCCGTGCCGGACCTCGTGGTTCCGACCCTGACCGCGACCCGGGGGGTCGTCACGGACAGGATCGCGGCCCGCACCCACACCGTGCCGACGTTCACCGCGACCCGGCTGGAACACCGGCCGGAACTGTCCATGCGGAGCTTCGATCCGCGCCAGCGGCGCTGGAGCGAGCCGGTCCGGCTGCCGTTCGGCCCCGCCGCCGCCGCGCCCGCGATCGCCGTGCGAGACGGGAGACTCCACCTCCTGTTCCGGCCTTACGACAGCGAGCAGTTGACATGGGCGGAGTACGGGGGCCGCACCTGGCGGACCCTGCCGAACTCCCCCGGCCCGGCCGCGGTGGCGCCGGTCGCGCTGACCGCCGCGGGCACCTCGCTGGTCTGCGCCTACCAGGCCCCCGGCGGCGAGCAGTTCACCCGAACCAGCATCGACGGCACGTCCTGGGGCGCGGCTTCGGCGATGCCCGCCCCCGTGGGCGGCGGCGGGGTCGCGCTCTGCTGGGACGGCACCGCTCTGCACGCGGCGCTACGGACGGTGCTGGTCGGTCTGGTCACAGGCCATCGTCGGCGCGACGCCCAGGGCGAGTGGCAGAGCGACGGCGGCGGTTCGCAGCTCTTGGTCCACACCCCCGAACTCGTCCTGTGGAACGGGAACCTGACGTGCTACTTCCGTTCCCTCCACGGCAGTGTGTGGACACGGTCGCGCCCCAAGGACGGCTCACCCGAGGGCTGGATCGCGAAGAGGATGGACGATGTGCGGGCCTCCAACAGCGTCCGGCTCGCGGTCACCGGGCCGACGCTGTACATGCTGTTCCCCGACTCCGAGGGCGCACTGCACCTGCGGTCCTCGGACGGATCGACCTGGTCGGCAGCGGCCCCGGTGGACGAGTACCGCACCCTGGAGACCCCCGCCCTGGCCTGGTACGGCGACCGCCTGATCGCCATCGGCCGGGGCGGCGCCTGCCCTCCATGACCCCGCCGGAACACCACAACTGACTGAGTTCTTTCGGGTCAGTGGCCCTATGGCCGCTTCGTCGCTGGTCCGGCCACGCAGGAGTCGGCAAGAGATGTGGCGGCCATGCTCGTGCAGCTCGTCGACGCCGACGGGGCGGTGGTCGAGGCGTCACTGCCTCCTCCCCCTCCATACCGGCCCTTACCCAACACGCAGCTGTAGCCCTGGTGCGGGAGACGGCCTCAACGTGCTGGCGATCCATCAGGAATCCGTCGGGCGTGCTTCAAACGTGCGTCACGAGCGTCAAACCAGCGTCAAGACCCGCTCGCCGAAGGCCCGCCGAGCATCGAGCGCTACGCAGCCGCCTAACACCTCACCGTCTCGCGGCGCGGAAGCCTGCGCGACCCGATCGACGACGCCCTGGCCACGCGCGGCCTCGAACGACGCGTCGTCGTCGCCGGGCCCACCGCCGGAAACAACTCGGCCTGGCCACACTGCCGCCGCCACTCTCGCTGCCCGACGTACCCCCGTACCTGCTGTGACACCAGCGCTACGACAACGACCGCGCCCACACCTGGCTGCGAGAGCGGGCCACCGAAACCGTCCAGGCACTCTTCACACCATCGACCGCCTCTCAGCAGCCCCTCACCAACCGGACCAGGCAGTGACGTACACATCCGGGAAAGGCCTGCGGCAGCTGACTCCCATTCCAAGTCGTCGCGTACGAAGCCGCCCTTAAGACAGAGATACAAGACAGCGCGTCAATGATCTGCGAGCCCTGACTACACGGCATCGGGGCTACCCGTTCAGGTGGGCCAGGAGGAGGTTGGGGTCCTTGGCCGTGACGTACGCGGCGCTCAGGACGTAGGCGGTGTCGCCTCGCAGGGCGATGGAGGTGGGGTTCTGCAGGCCGTCGGCGGCGGTCAGGACGGCGGAGTGGGTGCCGTCGGGCTGGACGAGGGCGACCTCGCCGGGGCCGTTGAGGGCGGCCAGGATCTGGTCGCCGTGGCCGGTGAAGGCGAAGTCGTCGATCCCGGCCAGGCCGGTGGCCCGGGTCTGGACCTGGCCGGCGCGACCGTCCCGCAGGACGGGTATGCGCAGCACGGTGCCCCGGTCGAGGTTGGTGACCCACAGCGCCCCGTCCCGGATCTTCAACCCGTTGGCGCCGAGGAATCCGGCCGAGGCCAGTTCGGGGGCGGTGGACCAGGTGTGGGGGGTGCCTCCCGTGGTGGGGACGCTCGAGATGGTGCCGAGGACGGAATCGGTGACGTAGAGGGTCCGGGTACGCGGGTCCAGGGCCAGGCCGTTGGGCAGGCCGGTCGCGGGAAGCGCGGCGATGCGCTGCGGTGTGCCGCCGGGGCGCAGGCGCCACAGGCCGGTCAGGTCGGCGGTGCCGGTGGCGTACAGGAAGTACAGGGTGCCGTCGTGTGCGCGGACGATGCCGGTGGTCAGGGCGAAGCCCAGGACCGGGGTGTGGATGCCGCCGTCGCCGGGTGCGGGGAGGGTGGCCAGGGTCCGGGTGGATCCCTCGGGGGTGATGCGGGCGATCTGGCGGGCGGCGGCGAAGGTGACGTACGCGCTGCCGTCGGGAGCCAGTGCGATGTTCTCGGGGGTCTGGTGCCGGGCCAGGTCGAAGTGCGTGGCGATGTGCGCGCAGCTCAGCGGGGCGGAGACGGCCGACGCGGCGCCGGGGGTGGCCGCGACGACCGCTGCCGCGGTCAGTGCGACGGCTGCCGCGGTGGTCTTGGGCAAGGTGTACCTGTTCTTGGACATGGTTCCTTCACTGTTTTCGGGCATGCAGCAGCGGTACGCCGACGCGCGGGAGTTGGGGGTTGGCTTCCGGGAGGGGCGGCCGGTGGCCGCCCGTACCGGGGTGAGCGGAGGGATGGACGGGCGCTCGCGGATGTCTGCGCGGCGTCCGGTGGTGTGTGCCGGGTCAGCCGGAGGCGGTCGCCCGGACTCCCGGGCACGCCGGGTCGTGCTGCGGGGTGACCTGTGCGAGGAGGGCCAGCGTGGTCCGCGCGGGCGAGTCGGCCTCGGTGGTGGCGACCACGATGCTCTGCCCCTGATCCGGGTCCTGGCCCGGGCTCAGGGTCTGCTGGGTGACGGTCAGCGGGCCGACCAGCGGATGCCGCATCTCGTAGGTCGCGACGGCGCACGCCGTGACGCGGTGGTCGGCCCACATCGAGGCGAAGTCCGCGCTCTTCGCGCTCAGTTCACCCACCAGCGCGTGGAGCGCGGTGTCGTCCGGGTGCCGGCCCGCCACCAGGCGCAGATTCCCCACCACGGCCCTGGCCTTGGCCGGCCAGTCGGCGTACAGGTCACGGGTGTGCGCGTCGAGGAACACCAGCCGGGCCATGTTGGGCCGCTGTGCCGGCCGGTCCGGGGCGCCCCGGTCCAGGTGTCCGGCGAACAGCGCATGGCCCAGCCGGTTCCATGCCAGGACGTCACTGCGGCGGCCGGTCACGATCGCCGGGACGTGGACCAGTGCCTCCAGCAGCTGGCCGGTCGCCTCCGTCACCCGCTCAGGGGCGGGCCGGCGGCCTCGTACCGAGCCCGTGGCCGACGACCGGGCCAGGTTGTGCAGGTGCAGGCGCTCGGCCTCCTCCAGCCGCAGGGCCCGGGCGATCGCGTCCAGCACCGGCGGTGAGGCGTTCAGGGACTGCCCCTGTTCCAGGCGGGTGTAGTAGGAGACGCTGACACCCGCCAGCGATGCCAGCTCCTCGCGCCGAAGACCCGGCACACGGCGCCGCTCCCCGTAGCCGCGTATCCCGAGATCCTCCGGTTGCAGCCGGGAGCGCCGCGTCTGCAGGAACTCCCCGAGCCGCACTTTTGCGTTCATGGATCCGAGTATGGGCCGGGCCCGACCGCACAGCCTGCCCCTGGCGGGGATAGGCACCAGCGGGTCTGGCTCCCCGGCGGGACTGGTGGTGACGTGGGCGTCGCCGACATGGCACCACCCCGCCCGTCACCCGTTTCAGGAGGACACCTTGAACACCACCACCAGCGAACACGACCTCTTCGAGGTCCTGGACGCATCGGATTTCAGCTTCACCCGGCGCGCCTGGGTCGATGCCGCGCCCGCCCGGGTCTACGACCTGGTCAGTGACGTGTCCGCCATCGGGCGCTGGAGCCCCAACGCGAGCGACGTCACCTTCGACCAGGGCGCCGGGCCCCGGGTCGGGGCCTGGTTCAGCGGCCGCAACCACAAGGACGGCAGGCAGTGGACCACCCGCTCCCAGGTCGTACGGGCCGAACCCGGCGCCGCATTCGCCTTCGTGGTCGGCGGGGCCGAGGACGGCATCGCGCAATGGAGCTGGACCTGCAGCCCCCGGGGACGCGGAACCGTCGTCGAGCAGTCCTGGCAACTCCTGCGCCTCGACCGCGTACTGGGCGCCACCCGCGGCGACCTCGACTCCCTGCGCGACTACATGACCAACAGCGTCGAAACCACCCTGCTCGCCCTCGCCCAGTGGATCGCCGAAGCACCGGCCGATTGAACGACCCCACGGGGCGGTACACCTGGGCCGTCTCGCGATGCGCAGGAACTCGCTGACGCAGAGAAGCAATCCTGGGTCAGGATTCCCCGGTACGACCACTCCCCCGCTGGACGCCTGAGAATCTGCGTCGGCGGCGGCCTGCGACACAGGGCTGACGAATGGGCCGACACGGCCGCACGCCCCCTTGAGGACCAGCTCGCCGAAATCGCGCAGGAGGCGGCGTGGAGGCGCGCGGCGGGTCTTGTCGAGTACGTCGGCGCACTCCGACTCCACGCGGAGAGTCGCCGCTCGGACCCGCCAAGGACGAAGCCGAGGCGTGAATCGCCTGGGCCGAGGGCCACGCACAACGCCTGAATCCACTCAACGGTTCACCGCTGATGCCCGACCCAGCTACTGAGCACCCACTCTGCCGACTGCCGGCCACGATCCCACGCCTGGCAGCGCGCCCGCCGCCGCAACCAGCGACGGCGGAACGGTCCGGTTTTCTTCAAGTCTCCGCAAAGCCAGACCGCACACCGGGAAACCTACAGGTCAGGCGGCCTTCGCGATGGGTTCAAGGATCGCCACGCACTCCACGTGGTGGGTCATCGGGAAGAGGTCGAAGACGCGCAGGGTGCGGACCTTGTAGCCGTTCTCCTTGAAGTAGCCGAGGTCACGGGCCAGGGCCGCCGGGTCGCAGGCCACGTACGCGATGCGGCGGGCGGAGAGGCCCGCGATGTGGCGGACCGTCTGCTTGCCCGCGCCCGCGCGCGGCGGGTCCAGGACGACGAGGTCGCACTCGGTGATCCCGGTCTTCGGAAGGATCGACTCGACCTTGCCCTGCTCGATGCGGACCCGGGGGAAGTCCGCCAGGTTGTGCCGGGCGTCCTCGACCGCGCGCTTCGTGGACTCGATGCCGAGCACCGCGCCCGTCTCGCCCAGGCGTTCGGCGAGGGCGCCCGCGAAGATGCCGACGCCGCAGTAGAGGTCGAGGGCCATCTCGCCCTTGCGCGGCATCAGGCCCTGCATGACGGCCTTGATCAGGGTGTCCGCGGCCTGCGGGTGGACCTGCCAGAAGCCGCCCATGCCGACGCGGTACGTACGGCCGTCCGCGCGCTCCCGGACGAAGGGGCGGCCGTGGACCCGGTGGACCCCGCCGTCCTTCTCCTCGACCCGCAGGACCGAGACCGGCTTGTCGAGCTCGACCAGCGGAAGGCGGCCTCCCGGACGCGGGGTCAGGACGACCTGGCGGTCCTGGGAGCCGGTCGCGGCGATCGCCTCGACCGTGGCCATCTGGGGCCAGTCCTGCTTCTCGATGCCCAGCTCGCTGACGCCCGGCGCCGCGATCATGCAGTGGTCGACCGGCTCGATGTCGTGCGAGCGGTGCTTGCGCAGGCCCGCGTTGCCGTCCTCGTCGATCGCGAACTGAACGCGGGTGCGCCACTGCGGCACCTGCCCGGCCGGCAGCTTGTCGCCCTCGGCCGGCATGACCGTGCCGTCCCAGCCGGCCTCCTCCGGGGTGAGCCCGGCGAGGCGCAGCAGCTGCTCGGCGACGACCTCGCCCTTGAGTCGGCGCTGGGCGCCCGGCTTGGCGTGCTGCCAGTCGCAGCCGCCGCACTTGCCGGGGCCGGCGTACGGGCACGGGGCCTCGACCCGGTCCTTGGAGGCGTCGAGGACGGTGATCGCGTCGGCGCGCAGGAAGCGGGAGTCGGACTCGCCCTCCGTCACGCGCGCGACGACCTTCTCGCCGGGCAGGGTGTGGCGGACGAAGAGGACGCGTCCGTCGGCGGTGCGGGCGATGCAGTGGCCGCCGTGCGCGACGGGACCGACCTCGACCTCGTACTCCTCCCCGACCAATGACTGCTTCTCGTTCTGCTCGGTCATGGTGGGGAGACTCCAAAACATAAATGGGAACGGCCGGACGACCGACCCACCAGTTTACGTGGATCTCGTCCGGCCGTTCGCCACACCGACCGCGGCGCTACTTGCCCGCGCGGTCCTTCGGGCGCGGGGTGTCCACCGGTCCGCGGCGCACCGCGCCCGGGGCGTTCCACTCCTGCCGCTTCTTCGCCCGCCTCTTCGCGAGCTCCGAGGACTCCAGCTGGTACGGCACCGAGGTGACCATCACGCCGGGGGTGAACAGCAGGCGGCCCTTGAGCCGCAGCGCGCTCTGGTTGTGCAGGAGGTGTTCGTACCAGCGGCCGACGACGTACTCCGGGATGTACACGCTGACGGCGTCGCGCGGGTTCTCGCTGCGCAGGCCCTTGACGTACTCGACCACCGGGCGGGTGATCTCGCGGTACGGGGAGTCGAGGATCTTGAGCGGTACGTTGATCCCGCGCCGCTCCCACTCCTCCTTCAGCGCCTTCGTCTCGACCGGATCGACGCTGATGCTGAGCGCTTCCAGGGTGTCCGAGCGGGTCAGCTTGGCGAAGGCCAGGGCGCGCAGCGTGGGCTTGTGCACCTTGGAGACCAGGACGATGGAGTGGACCCGGGAGGGCCGCACGCTGTCGTCACTGGGGCCCTCGGCAGCGGCGATCTCGGTGGCGACCCGGTCGTAGTGCTTGCGGATCGCGGACATCGTGCCGTAGAAGATCACCATGCCCAGCAGGGCGACCCAGGCGCCGTGCGTGAACTTGGTGGCCAGGACCACCACGAGCACCAGGCCCGTGAAGATCGCGCCGAAGGTGTTGATCGCCCGGGAGCGGTGCATCCGGCGTCGCGCGGCCTGGTCCTTCTCGGTCCGCAGGTGGCGGTTCCAGTGCCTGACCATGCCGATCTGGCTCAGCGTGAAGGAGACGAACACTCCGACGATGTAGAGCTGGATCAGCTTCGTGGAGTCGGCGTCGTAGATCCACACGAGCAGGATGGCCGCGCCCGCGAGCAGCACGATGCCGTTCGAGAAGGCGAGCCGGTCACCGCGGGTGTGCAGCTGGCGCGGCAGGTAGCGGTCCTGCGCGAGGATCGAGCCGAGCAGCGGGAAGCCGTTGTAGGCGGTGTTCGCGGCCAGGAACAGCACGAGCGCGGTGGCGGTCGCCAGCACGATGAACAGGAAGCTGCCGTTGCCGAAGACGGCCTCGGCCACCTGGGAGATCACGGGGTGCTGGACGAACTCGGGGCCGACGGGGACGCCGTTGTCCAGGAGGTTGGTCGCGGGCGCCTCGGCCATCTTCACGTCGGTGGCCATGGCCAGGCCGATGATCCCGCAGAACATGGTGACCGCCAGGGCGCCCATCAGGGCGAGGGTGGAGGCGGCGTTCTTGCTCTTGGGCTTGCGGAAGGCGGGGACGCCGTTGCTGATCGCCTCGACGCCGGTCAGGGCGGCACATCCGGAGGAGAAGGCCCGCAGCAGCAGGAAGACCAGCGCGAAGCCGGCCAGCCCCTGGTGTTCGGCCTTGATCTCCAGGTGGGCCGTCGGGGCCTCCATGGTGTCGCCGGCGACCAGACCGCGCCAGGCGCCCCAGGCGATCATCACGAAGACGGCTCCGACGAACACGTACGTCGGAATGGCGAAGAGCTTCCCGGATTCCTTCACGCCGCGCAGATTCATCAGCGTGAGCAGCAGAATCATGATCACCGCGGAGAGCACCTTGTGCTCGATGACGAAATCCACGGCGGAGCCGAGATTCTCGACTCCGGAGGAGATCGACACGGCGACGGTCAGGACGTAGTCGACGAGCAGTGCGCTCGCGACGGTGAGTCCGGCCTTCGGCCCGAGGTTGGTGTTGGCGACCTCGTAGTCACCGCCGCCGCTGGGGTACGCGTGGACGTTCTGGCGGTACGAGGCGACCACGGTGAACATCAGCACGACGACCGCGACGGCGATCCAGGGGCTGAAGTGGTACGCCGACACGCCCGCGATCGACAGGACCAGCAGCACCTCGCCAGGGGCATATGCCACTGAGGAGAGGGGGTCGGAAGCGAACACAGGGAGGGCGATCCGCTTGGGGAGGAGTGTTTCCCCGAGGCGGTCGCTGCGTAGCGCCCGGCCGATCAGGATCCGTTTGGGCACGTCGGTCAGTTTGGACACGCAGAGGATCGTAAGCGTTCGAAATCGGCCTGACGAACACCCACCCGTATTACAGGGCAATGACACCCGCATTGAGACCCCGCGCGTGCCGCAAAGGTCACATGGGGGACCGCCCGTGTGTAGCTTGGGCCATGGTCTGAGACCCTGTGAAGCCAGAGCATGCAATGAGGCTGGGAACCAGCGAGCGCTGACAGCCGGAAGGACGGCCGTGCACATCGTCATTATGGGCTGCGGAAGAGTGGGCTCCGCCCTCGCGCAGACCTTGGAACAGCAGGGGCATACGGTCGCAGTCGTCGACCAGGACCCCACCGCATTCCGCCGGCTGGGAGCCGGATTCGGCGGGCGCCGCGTCACCGGGGTCGGCTTCGACCAGGACACGCTGCGCGAGGCCGGGATCGAGGAAGCGGGCGCCTTCGCAGCCGTCAGCAGTGGTGACAATTCCAACATCATCGCCGCCCGCGTGGCGCGCGAGATGTTCGGTGTCGAGAACGTCGCCGCACGCATCTACGACCCCAAGCGCGCCGAGGTCTACCAGCGCCTGGGCATCCCCACCGTCGCGACCGTGCGGTGGACCGCCGACCAGATGCTGCGCCGGCTGCTGCCGTCCGGGGCCGAGCCGCTGTGGCGCGACCCGAGCGGCGGGGTCCAGCTCGCCGAGGTGCACACCTCCGCCGCCTGGATCGGGCACAAGGTCAGCAAGCTGCAGGAGGAGACCGGAGTCCGCGTGGCGTTCCTCACCCGGCTGGGCGAGGCCATGCTGCCGACCTCCCAGACAGTGCTGCAGGAGGGCGACCTCGTCCACGTGATGATGCGTACGGACGAGATCGACAAGGTCGAGGCGTCCTTCGCCGAGGGCCCCGAGGAGGCACACGCATGAGGGTCGCGATCGCCGGAGCCGGCGCGGTGGGCCGTTCCATCGCGGGCGAGCTGCTGGAGAACGGGCACGAGGTGCTCCTCGTCGACAAGGCTCCGACCGCCATCTCCGTGGAGCGCGTGCCGCAGGCCGAGTGGCTGCTGGCCGACGCCTGCGAGATCACCTCGCTCGACGAGGCCGCGCTGCAGCGGTGCAACGTCGTCATCGCCGCCACCGGCGACGACAAGGTCAACCTGGTCGTCTCCCTGCTGGCCAAGACCGAGTACGGGGTCCCCCGGGTCGTGGCGCGGGTCAACAACCCGAAGAACGAGTGGCTCTTCAACGAGTCCTGGGGCGTCGACGTCGCGGTCTCCACGCCGCGTCTGATGTCGGCCCTGGTCGAGGAGGCCGTCAGCGTCGGCGACCTCGTACGGCTGCTCCGCTTCAGCCACGGCGACGCCAACCTCGTCGAGCTGACCCTGCCCGCCGACTCCTCGGTCGCCGGCACCCAGATCAGCGAGATCTCCTGGCCCGAGGACACCTCGCTGGTCACGATCATCCGCGGCAACCGGGTCCTCACCCCGCACGGCGAGGAGACCCTGGAGCCGGGCGACGAGCTGCTCTTCGTGGCCGCGCAGGCCCGTGAGGAGCAGCTGGAGGACCTCCTCCAGGCCCGTCACTGACGGACGTGCACGTGAAGGGGGCGGGCAGCCGGTCGGCTGCCCGCCCCCTTCACGTGGGCGCTACGTCACTTCGCGTGCTTGGCCCGGGTCTTGCGGGCCTTCTCCGCGGCCTCCTCGGCCTCCCACTCGGCGATCACGTCGATCGGCGGCGGTGCCTTCGCCAGGAAGACCCACGTGAAGTACACCGCGAGCACCATCGGCGGCAGCTTCAGCGCGATCAGCACCCAGCCGAGCTGCGTCGCGTCGCCCCACCAGTACAGCGGGAAGAGGATCGCGTACTTCGCCAGGAAGATGAGCCCCCAGGCCAGGCTGGCCTTGGTGTACGCCTTCTTCCGCCCCGGGTTGCGCGTCCGCCAGGACAGGTTCTCCTTGAACACCGGCCCCAGGATGACGCCCAGCAGCGGGAACCCGACCAGCGCGGACAGCGTGAAGGCCACGCCCAGCCCGGCGCCGTAGATCATGCCGGGCAGGTAGAAGCCCTTGGCGGTGCCGGTGAACAGGGCGAAGGCCACGCCGACGCCCACGCCGAAGACCCCGCTGAACGCGTGCTTGACGGTGTCCTTGCGCAGCAGTCGCACGATCACGAGCAGCACGGCGACCGCGCCCGCCGCGATCGCGGACATCTTCACGTCCTTGTTGACCGTGTAGATCATCACGAAGAGCAGCCCGGGGAGCATCGTCTCCACGGTGCCCCGCACGCCTCCGAACGCGTCGAAGAGCGCCGCCTGCGTCACGGCCTTCTGGTCCGCGGTCGGTTCGCCCGAGGGATCCGGGGTGATCGGTTTGTCGAGTGACGTCACCGGCTACTGCTCCTGTCCGAGCGGTCGGAGTTCGTACTTCGGGTTGAAGAGGACGCGGCGGCCGTGGCTCATCGCGATCCGCCCGGAGGCGATCATGCGCCGGCCCGGTTCGATTCCCACGATCGAGCGACGCCCGAGCCAGACCACGTCCAGCGCCGCCGAGCCGTCGAAGAGCTCCGCCTCCAGGGCGGGCACCCCGGCGCGCGGCCGGAGGGTGACGGTACGCAGGGTTCCCGTCACCTTGACTATCTGGCGGTCGTGGGAGTCGCAGATCCGCGTGCACCCCGCGGCTTCTGCGGCCTCCTGCAGTTCCGCCGAATGCAGCTCCTCCTGCGAGGTGGACAGCCGCTCTATCATCCGCCGGAACCGGCCCGTCGGCCTGACCGGCTTGACGGACTTCTCGGGACGCGGTTCAGCACTCATACAGGAAGCGTACCGGCGCCCGCACTACCTCTCGAAGCGGTATCCCATGCCCGGTTCCGTGATGAAGTGCCGCGGATGCGAAGGGTCCGCCTCCAGCTTGCGCCGCAGCTGGGCCATGTAGACCCGCAGGTAGTTGGTCTCGGTGCCGTACGAGGGCCCCCAGACCTCCTGGAGGAGCTGCTTCTGGCTGACCAGCTTGCCCCCGTTGCGGACCAGCACCTCCAGCAGGTGCCACTCGGTGGGCGTCAGACGTACGTCGCGCCCCTCGCGCACGGCCTTCTTGGCGGCCAGGTCCACCGTGAAGCCCTCGGTCTCCACGATCACCTCGTCCTCGCCGGAGCCCGTGCCCGGCTCGGCCCTGCGGACGGCGGCACGCAGCCGGGCCAGCAGCTCGTCCATGCCGAAGGGCTTGGTGACGTAGTCGTCGGCCCCGGCGTCCAGGGCCTCGACCTTCTCGTCGGAGCTGTGCCGGGCCGAGAGGACCAGGATCGGCACCCGGGTCCAGCCGCGCAGGCCCTTGATCACCTCGACGCCGTCCATGTCGGGCAGGCCCAGGTCGAGGACGACCACGTCGGGGTGGCGGGCCGCGGCGAGCTCCAGGGCCTGGGCCCCGTCCGCCGCGGCGTCGACCTCGTACTTGCGTGCCTTCAGATTGATCACGAGGGCTCGGACGATCTGCGGCTCGTCGTCCACCACGAGCACCCGGGTCATTGAGGTCCTGCTTTCTGTCGTATGGGGTCGAGATCGATGAGTTCGGTGCCGTCGGCGTCGGCGGATCCGCCGTCCGTGGGGCGGCGCGGTCCACTGTCCCGCGTCGCGGCGCGCAGCGTGAGCACCATGGTCAGTCCGCCGCCGGGGGTGTCCTCGGCCGCCAGAGTGCCGTCCATGGCCTCGGCGAAGCCGCGGGCGACCGCGAGGCCGAGGCCGACCCCGGTGCCGCGCGGGGCGTCCCCGTGCCGCTGGAAGGGGGCGAAGATCCGGTCCTTGGCCTCGTCGGGCACGCCGGGCCCGCGGTCCACGACGCGTACCTCGACCCGGTCGCCCAGGTGGCTCGCCCGGACCAGCACCCGCTCGTCGGCCGGGCTGTACTTGACGGCGTTCTCCACCACGTTGGCCACGGTCCGCTCCAGCAGCCCGGGGTCCACCGCCACCATCGGCAGCGTCTCGGGTACGTCCAGCACCACGCTGTCCTCCGGTACGCCGCCCAGCGCCATCGGGACCACCTCGTCGAGGTCGATCTCCCGGATCAGCGGGGTCACCGTGCCGGTCTGCAGCCGGGACATGTCGAGCAGGTTGCCCACCAGGTGGTCGAGCCGGTCGGCGCCGTCCTCGATGCCTTCGAGGAGCTCGGCCCGGTCCTCCTCGGACCAGTCCACGTCGTCGGAGCGCAGGGAGGACACGGAGGCCTTGATGGAGGCCAGCGGTGTACGGAGGTCATGGCTGACGGCGGCCAGCAGCGCGGTCCGGATCCGGTTGCCCTCGGCGAGCCGGCGGGCCTCCTCCGCCTCCCCGACCAGCCGCTGGCGGTCCAGGACGACGGCGGCCTGGGCGGCGAAGGCGCCGAGCACGCGGCGGTCCTCGGCGGGCAGCACCCGGCCCGACAGGGCCAGCGCCATGTGGTCCCCGATGGGCATGTCCACATCGGCTTCCTCGGGGCGGCCGACCGGGCGCGGACCGACGCTGCCGGCCCGTTTCCAGGGCTCGACGTCGCTGGTGCGCTCCAGCAGCGCCACGGACTCCATGGCGAAGGTCTCGCGCACCCGCTCCAGCAGCGCGTCCAGGGTGGTCTCGCCGCGCAGCACGCTGCCGGCCAGGAAGGAGAGGATCTCGGACTCGGCGCGCAGCCGGGCGGCCTGGTGGGTGCGCCGGGCGGCCAGGTCCACCACGGAGGCCACGGAGACCGCCACCCCGAAGAAGACGGCGATGGCCACGATGTTCTTCGGGTCGGAGACGGTGAACCGGTGGACGGGCGGGGCGAAGAAGTAGTTCAGCAGCAGCGAGCCGAAGGCGGCCGAGGCCAGCGCCGGCCAGAGCCCGCCCAGCAGGGCGGCGGCCACGGTCAGCGAGAGGAACAGCAGCATCTCGTTGGCGAGGCCCGGGTCGGCGTTCACGTGCGTGAGCAGGACGGCCAGCAGGGCGGGGAGGAGGATCCCTACGATCCAGCCGGCGATGATCCGGGGCCGGCCGAGCCGGGCGGCCGAGCGGACCACGGGCAGTCCGCGGCCCCGGGCGACCTCCCCGTGCGTGACGATGTGCACGTCGAGGTCGGGTCCCGAGTCGCGGGCCACGGTGGCGCCGACGCCGGGGCCGAAGACGTACTGCCAGGCCTTGCGGCGGCTGGAGCCGAGCACGATCTGGGTGGCGTTGACCCCGCGCGCGAATTCGAGCAGCGCGTCGGGGATGTCGTCGCCGATCACATGGTGAAACGTTCCGCCCAGGTCTTCGACCAGCGTCCGCTGGACCGCGAGCTCCTTCGGCGAGGCCGCCGTCAGCCCGTCGCTGCGGGCGATGTAGACGGCGAGGATCTCGCTGCCGGAGCCCTTCGCGGCCATCCGCGAGGCGCGGCGGATGAGCGTACGGCCCTCGGGCCCGCCCGTGAGCCCGACGACGATCCGCTCGCGGGCCTGCCAGGTGGAGCGGATGCCGTGCTCGCCCCGGTACTGCTGGAGGTACTCGTCGGCCCGGTCGGCCACCCACAGCAGCGCGAGCTCGCGCAGGGCGGTGAGGTTCCCGGGCCGGAAGTAGTTGGACAGGGCCGCGTCGACCTTGTCGGACTGGTAGATGTTCCCGTGCGCCATCCGCCGGCGCAGCGCCTGCGGGGACATGTCGACGAGTTCGATCTGGTCGGCCCGCCGCACCACCTCGTCCGGCACGGTCTCCCGCTGCCGCACCCCGGTGATGGACTCCACCACGTCGCCGAGCGACTCCAGGTGCTGGATGTTCACGGTGGACACGACGTCGATGCCCGCCCGCAGCAGCTCCTCCACGTCCTGCCAGCGCTTGGCGTTGCGCGAGCCCGGCACGTTGGTGTGGGCGAGCTCGTCCACGAGCGCGATCGCAGGCCGGCGCGCCAGCACGGCGTCCACGTCCATCTCGGTGAAGCCGGCGCCCCGGTACGAGAGCTCCTTGCGCGGGACCTGTTCCAGCCCGTGCAGCATCACCTCGGTACGCGCCCGTCCGTGGTGCTCGACGAAGCCGACGACGCAGTCGGTCCCCCGCTCCACCCGGCGATGGGCCTCGGACAGCATCGCGTACGTCTTGCCCACACCGGGCGCCGCGCCGAGGTAGATCCGTAGCTTGCCGCGTCCCATGCGCCCATTCTCGGGGACGTTTGCGCCGATCACGCACTTTCGGGGACCGTCCGCCCATCCCTGACGGATTCCTGACACCCGGGGCCGTGACCCGCGGGTACGACAGCGGGCCGTACCCCCGGAGGAGTACGGCCCGCGGCCGGAACCGGTCGGTCAGGATCGGTCAGCGGACCTCGGTGATCGTCGGACCCTGCTCCAGCTGGCCCATGCCGCCGGAGAAGCGGGAGCCCTCCTGGTCCTCGGTCTGCACGCCGTCCGGCACCATCTGGGCGTCGTTCGGCAGCTTCAGCACGATCGGGTCGCGCGGAGCCATCGGGCCGTCGCCGCGCACGATGACGGTCTCGCGGAAGATCTGCTCCAGCACGCCCGCCGACTCGGGGCGCACCGCGCCCTGGCCGGAGATGACGCCGCGCAGGAACCAGCGCGGGCCGTCGACGCCGACGAAGCGGACCAGCTGGGCGCCGGTCTGGCCGTCGGGCATCGGTACGGGCACCTGGGCGCGCAGCTCCCAGCCCAGCGGACCCTCGACCTCGTCGATGATGCCGCCCTGCTGGGTGATGCCCGTGGCGATCTCCTCGCGGACCTCGCCCCAGATGCCTTCCTTCTTGGGCGCCGCGAAGGCCTGCAGCTGTACGGCGCTGTCGCCGAGGACGACCGTCGCGGCGACGATCGCGTCACCGGCGACCTCGACGCGCAGCTCCATGCCCTCGACACCCGGTACGAGAATGCCGCCCAGGTCGACGCGACCCTCTTCGGGTGCACCGGGCACCTCGGAGACGTCCCACGGGCCGTCGGGCCGCGGGGCCGGCGGCAGATTCACCCTGCGGGGCGCGGAGTCGAGCTCCTCGCCGCCGTCCTGCTCATCGGCAGCCACGCCGTCCACGACCTGCTCGGCCGCGCCGCCGTCCTTGGCGGAGTCGTTCTTCTTGCGACGTCCGAACACGTCACTGTCCTTCCCGGTCGGATACGACCGAAGCGTAGCCATTCCCACCCTGCTGACCAGCGCCGGATCCGGCCACGGCCGCATGACCGCCGGTGGAGCCGAAACCCCCCTCGGCCCGCGCCGAGCCGGGAAGTTCCGCCACCTCGTGGAAGCGCACCTTCTCGACCCTCTGGACAACCAGCTGGGCAATGCGGTCGAAGCGCTCGAACCGGACGCTCTCGCGCGGGTCGAGATTGACCACGATCACCTTGATCTCCCCACGGTACCCGGCATCCACCGTCCCCGGGGCATTCACGAGCGCGAGCCCGCAGCGGGCGGCCAGGCCCGAGCGCGGGTGCACGAACGCCGCGTACCCGTCGGGCAGGGCGATGGACACCCCCGTGGGCAGTACGGTGCGCTCGCCGGGCTCCAGCACGGCCGCCTCGGTGGTCACCAGATCGCAGCCGGCGTCGCCGGGGTGGCCGTACGCGGGCAGGGGCACCTCGGGGTCGACACGCTTGATGAGCACGTCGACCGGGGCGTGGTTGTTCTCAGACATCAGGGGTTCACCTCGAAGGCGCGTGTGCGCCTGACCTGGTCCGGGTCGGACATCGCCGCCCGGATCTCCTCGGGCCGACCGTTGTTGATGAAGTGGTCGACCTTCACCTCGATGAAGAGCGCGTCGGCGCGCACGGCGACCGGGCCCTCGGGCCCGCCTATCCGGCCGATCGCGGTGGAGTAGATCTTGCGTCCGGCGACGGCGGTCACCTCGGCCTCCAAGTACAGCACGGTGCCCACGGGCACGGGCCGCACGAAGTCCGTCTCCAGCCGTCCCGTCACCGCGATGACGCGCAGCAGCCAGTTCAGGGAGCCCAGCGTCTCGTCGAGCGCGGTGGCGAGCACGCCGCCGTGGGCGAGGCCGGGGGCGCCCTGGTGCGCGGGCTTGACGGTGAACTCGGCGCTGACGCGGACGCCCTCCCCGGCACGGGCCTCCAGGTGGAGTCCGTGGGGCTGGCCCTCGCCACAGCCGAAGCAGTGCCCGTAGTGCGCGCCGAGCAGCTCGCCGGGTGCCGGTGCGTCGGGGTGCCGGACCGGTGCGGCGGCATCGGCCGGGGGCGTCAACGCTGTGTTTCGTCCACTCACAGGCGCAGACCTTACCCGCGCCGCTACCCGCCGGTCGCCTCGTGGCAGGCTTGGCCGTATGCAGCTCTCCCCCGCGCACCACGACGAACGTCTGACCGCCCCCCGCTCCTGGTGGGCCATCGCCGTGCTCATCGGCCTCGCGTGCGCGCTGATGCTGCTGCCGCTGGGCACACTGCCGCTGCTGGCCGGGCTGGTCGGGGGCACGGCGCTGGCGGGACTGCTGGTGAGCTCCTACGGCTCCGCGCGCGTGCGCGTGGTGAACGGTGCGCTGGCGGCCGGTGAGGCGCGGATCCCCGTGGCGGCCCTGGGCGAGCCCGAGGTGCTGGACGCGGAGGAGGCGCGCGCCTGGCGCACGTACAAGGCGGACACGCGCGCCTTCATGCTGCTGCGCAGCTACGTCCCGACGGCGGTGCGCATCCCGATCACCGACCCGCAGGACCCGACTCCGTACGCGTACGTCTCCACCCGCGAGCCGCAGGCGCTGGTCAAGGCGATCCGGGCGGCCAAGGGCTGATACGCCGGCGCCCGGCGGGGGTCAGGCCGGGGGCCAGTCTCCGGTCGGACCTTCGAGTGCGGCCCTGGTGGCCTCGGGAAGGGGCTGGGAGGGCTGCTCAAGGGGCGGGAGCTGCGGCAGGGAGTCCCAGGCCACGGCCCGGCTCCGCAGGTCGGCACGGACCTTCTCGGCGAGTCTGCGGGTGTCGCGGTGGTTCATGACCGCGCCGACGGTGGCGCCCACCATGAACGGCAGCAGGTTCGGCAGGTTGCGGAAGGTCCGCTTCATGATCTGTTGGCGCAGTTCGCGCTTCATCTGACCGCCGAGCGCGATGTTCAGCGTCGTCGGCTTGGTCAGGTCCACCCCGCGCTCCTCCGTCCACGCGGTCAGGTAGGCGAGGCTGCGTTCTTTGATGTTCCCGGCCGGCCGCCGGCCGTACACCTCGTGGAGCTCCGCGACGAGCTTCAGCTCGATGGCGGCGACCCCGGTGATCTCCGCGGCCAGCTCGGCGGGCATGGCGGGCGGCACCGGCAGCATGGCCGCCGCTCCGACGCCCGCGCCGACCGTGGAAGTGCCGTACGCGGCGCCCGCGATCAGCTTGTCGGCAAGCTGATCGGGACCGAGGCCCGGGAACTGCGCGCGCAGGGTCGCGAGATCCCGAACCGGAACGCGCGGTGCGTTCTCGATGACACGGTCCGTGATGTGCAGGACGAAGGCCCTGGCATGTTCGCCGCCCTTGCGCACACCGCTTTTGACGGCTTGCAGCCGACGAGCCCCGGACCTGCGCCGGGCTCCCTCGCCGGACTCTGCGGCCGACGGCACCGCCGCGGCGGTGCCGGACGACACGGCGGGTACGCCGGAGGCTGCGGGGCCCGTTTCCGGGCCCGTAACCGCCTCTTGCGCCTCCGCCGGATCACCAGCTTTCCGGAAGCGTCGCTTCCGAAAAGGTGTCGAGCCGGTCACGGCCGACGCCTCTCAGTCGCAGTCGCGGCAGATCGGCTGACCGTTCTTCTCGCGTGCCAGCTGGCTGCGGTGGTGCACCAGGAAGCAGCTCATGCAGGTGAACTCATCGGCCTGCTTGGGCAGCACCCGAACGGCCAGTTCCTCGTTGGAGAGGTCTGCGCCGGGGAGCTCCATGCCCTCCGCCGCGTCGAAGTCGTCGACGTCGACGCTCGAGGACGACTTCTCGTTACGCCGGGCCTTCAGCTCTTCAATGCTGTCGTTGTCGACGTCGTCGTCGGTCTTGCGTGGGGTGTCGTAGTCCGTTGCCATTGTTCGCTCTCCCCCTCTGGGATTTAGCGGTGTCTCAGCGCACGTAACGCGCGAGAGGCCGGACTTGTGCCCGACCTGAGGCGGAGATTTTGCCTCACATCAAGGTCTGTTACTCAATCGACACCCAGCCGCACGCCTGAAGGAGCGATTGGCTGGGATGACGACCGGGACCGTACACGGTCCGGGGGCCGTCTTGCACAAACGCCACCCCGTGTATTTCCCGCCGTTCGAGGGGCGGGAAACCCGGACTTCCCGGGCTTTCCGGCCCTCCGTGGGGTCACTGAACGCACATGCCCCAGCACTCGACAATGTGATCGATCACACAGGCGCCACCTTCGCCACCTCCTCACCATTCAGCCAAGAGCGAACAAGTAGCTCGGGGACTCACAGGGGCAAAGTGACACGCATCACGAGGCCACCGCCCTCGCGCGGCGTCGCGGAGATCCGCCCGCCGTGTGCGCGGGCCACGGAGCGCGCGATCGACAGGCCGAGCCCGACACCCTTGTCACTGCCCGTGCGCTCCGTACGCAGCCGCCTGAAGGGCTCGAAGAGGTTGTCCACCTCGTACGCGGGAACCACGGGACCCGTGTTCGAGACGGTGAGGATCGCCTGGCCGTGCTGGGACTCGGTGGTGACCTCCACCCAGCCGCCCTCCGGCACGTTGTACCGGACGGCGTTCTGCACCAGGTTGAGCGCGATCCGCTCCAGCAGGACGCCGTTGCCCTGGACCACGGCGAGCGCACGCTCGCCGCGGATCTCCACGCCCTTCACCGCGGCCTCCCCGCGCGCCTGGTCGATGGCGCGCGAGGCGACCTCCGCCAGGTCCACGGGTTTGCGTTCGACTATCTGGTTGTCGCTGCGGGCCAGCAGCAACAGGCCCTCGACGAGCTGCTCGCTGCGCTCGTTGGTGGCCAGCAGCGTCTTGCCCAGCTGCTGGAGCTCCACCGGCGCACCCGGGTCCGACAGGTGCACCTCCAGCAGCGTCCGGTTGATGGCGAGGGGTGTGCGCAGCTCGTGCGAGGCGTTCGCGACGAACCGCTGCTGGGCGGTGAAGGCCCGCTCCAGCCGGTCGAGCATCTCGTCGAAGGTGTCGGCGAGCTCCTTGAGCTCGTCGTCCGGCCCGTCCAGCTCGATCCGCCGGGTCAGGTCGGACCCGACCACCCGGCGGGCGGTCCGGGTGATCTTGCCGAGCGGCATGAGCACCCGTCCGGCCATCGCGTAGCCGAAGGCGAACGCGATGATGCTGAGGCCGAGCAGGGCCATCAGCGACCGGCTGAGCAGGTCGTCCAGGGCGTGCCGGCGCTGCTCCAGGATGCACGTGTTGATCGCGGCGTTGAACTGGTCGTACATCTGGCCCTTGCCGACCACGCCGGGGCACGTGCTGGTGACCTGGATGTCCGTGCCGCCCACGATCTTGAACGGCAGGCCGTTGCCCTCCCGCAGCGCCTGCGCGGCCAGCAGGTAGATGATCGACAGCAGCAGGATGCCGGCGATCAGGAACATCCCGCCGTACAGCAGCGTGAGGCGTATGCGGATGGTCGGCCGCAGCCAAGGGAAGGGACCCTCGGGCTGGCCGGGGTCCCAGGTCGGTCTCGGCGGCACCGTTGGCGGTGCCGGGGTCGCCGCCACCCGCGTCAGATCCGGTAGCCGGAGCCAGGCACGGTCACGATGACCGGCGGCTCCCCCAGCTTGCGCCGCAGGGTCATGACCGTCACCCGCACCACGTTCGTGAAGGGGTCGGTGTTCTCGTCCCATGCCTTCTCCAGCAGCTGCTCGGCGGAGACGACCGTCCCCTCGCTCCGCATGAGAACCTCCAGCACCGCGAACTCCTTGGGCGCCAGCTGCACCTCCCTGCCCTCACGGAACACCTCGCGCCGGTTCGGGTCCAGCTTGATGCCGGCCCGCTCCAGCACGGGGGGCAGGGCGACGGTGGTACGCCGCCCCAGGGCGCGCACGCGGGCGGTCAGCTCGCTGAACGCGAAGGGCTTGGGCAGGTAGTCGTCCGCCCCCAGCTCCAGGCCTTCCACCCGGTCGCTCACATCGCCGGACGCCGTCAGCATCAGCACGCGGGTGGGCATGCCGAGCTCGACGATCTTGCGGCAGACGTCGTCACCGTGCACGAGCGGGAGGTCCCGGTCGAGCACGACCACGTCGTAGTCGTTCACCCCGACGCGCTCCAGGGCCGCGGCGCCGTCGTACACGACGTCCACGGCCATGGCCTCCCGGCGCAGCCCGGTGGCCACCGCATCGGCGAGCAGCTGCTCGTCCTCGACGACGAGTACGCGCACGTCGTTTCCTTCCATCGAGCCCTGAGGGCACACGTGTATTGCGTCGTCCATCCTGCCCGTTTCAGCCGTAAACCGGCTGTAAGGCGCCCCTCCGGGGGCCGCGAGGGCCGGAAGTGAGGATTCCCTCGCCTCCCGAGGTTTCTGGGCCCAGGGTGCCGGGGAGGACGTCAGCACACCCCAGCCACTCCCTGACGGCGGACTGCCACGTGCCGCCGCCGACCCACGAAGAGGGGGCGAACCCACCATGGACGCATTCACCGCGGGTCTCCTGCAGCGCATCCGGGCCACGCAGACGGACCTCAACCAGGCCCGCGAGACGGGCGACGACTTCCTCGTGGAAGTGGAGCAGGCGGAACTGGAAGACCTCCAGCGCCTCGCCGCCGAACACGGCGTTCCCGTTTCCGTCTGCTGACGACCCCTCCTGTCCGGCAAGAACCCCGGCGGCCGCACGCGGCAGCCGGGGTTCCCTCATGCCGGGGCGCGGTCTCAGTCGTGCCAGGCCCCGGCCTCTTCCAGCAGCGGCTGGAGCGAGGCGAACACCGCCGGCGTGGCGGCCAGCGCCAGCTCCCCCGATGCCGGCCGCCCGGGCCGCCCGCCCGTGAGCGCCCCGGCCTCCCGGGCGATCAGCTCGCCCGCCGCCAGGTCCCAGGGGTTCAGCCCGCGCTCGTAGTACGCGTCCAGCCGCCCGGCGGCCACGTCGCTGAGGTCCAGCGCCGCCGATCCGCCCCGCCGGATGTCCCGCACCCTGGGGATCACCCGCCGGGCCACCTCCGCCTGCTGCTCCTTGCGTGCCTGGAGGTACGCGAACCCGGTCGCGACCAGCGCCTGGTCCAGCGGCGCCGCCGCCCGGCAGGCGAGGCGGACCCCGTCCAGCCAGGCCCCGCCCCCGAGCACCGCCGTGTACGTCTCGCCCCGCATCGGGGCCGCCACGACCCCGACCACGGTCTCGCCCCCGTACTCGGCGGCGACCGAGACGCTCCAGCTCGGCAGCGCGTACAGGTAGTTGACGGTGCCGTCCAGCGGGTCCACGACCCACCGCACCCCGCTGGTCCCCGGGACGTCCGCGCCCTCCTCGCCGAGCAGCCCGTCCTCGGGCCGCCGCCTCGCGAGGATCCCGGTGATCAGCTTCTCCGCCGCGATGTCCATCTCGGTCACCACGTCGATCGGGCTGCTCTTCGTCGCCGCCACCGCGAGATCGGCCGGCCGGCCGTCCCGCAGCAGCCGCCCGGCCTGCCGGGCGGCGTCCAGGCCCACGTCCAGCAGTTCGGCCTTCAGCTCTTCGGAGATCACGCTCGTCCTTTCCTGGGGGTGTCTTGTGGGTCGGGCCGGATCAGGGAGCGGCGTCCGGTGCCGTGGATCGCAAGGCCGAGGAGGGAGAGTCGACGCGGTGGCGGCACCTCCCAGCGGTGGCTGGGGGACGTCGGCGAGTGACGAGAACGCGGCGAGGCCCGGTGCCGGACGCCGCGAGCCCGGCCTGACCCACAAGACACCCCCCTAGGCGTACGGGCTGTCGACGCCCGCGGCCGCCGGCCGGGGCCCGCGCGCCGGGCAGCAGCCCACCGCGCACAGATCGTGGCTGGGCCCGAGCAGCCCCAGCGCGCACCGCTCCACCGGCCGGCCCCGCTCTGCGGCGGCGCGCTCCAGCACCAGCTCCCGGACCGCCGCCGCGAACCGCGGATCGGCCCCGACGGTCGCCGACCGGGCGACGGGCAGCCCGAGTTCGGCGGCCTTCGCCGTGGCCTCCGTGTCGAGGTCGTACAGGACCTCCATGTGGTCCGAGACGAAGCCGATCGGCACCATCACCACCGCGGGCGCCCCGGCCCCGTGCAGCGCCTCCAGGTGGTCGCAGACGTCCGGCTCCAGCCACGGGACGTGGGGGGCGCCGCTGCGCGACTGGTAGACCAGCTCCCAGGGCAGCTCCGTGCCCGTCTCGGCCCGTACCGCGTCCGCGATCACCCGCGCGACGTCCAGGTGCTGCTTGACGTACGCCCCGCCCTCGCCGCCGGCGGTGTGCTCCCCGACCGGGCCGGAGGTGTCGGCGGCCGCGGTGGGGATCGAGTGGGTGGTGAAGGCGAGGCGTGCGCCGGCGCGTACCTCCCGCGGCAGCGACTCCAGTGCGGCGAGCACCCCGTCGATCATCGGCTGCACGAAGCCCGGGTGGTTGAAGTAGTGCCGCAGCTTGTCGACCTTCGGCAGTTCGGCGACGCCTTCCTCCGCCAGCGCCGCCAGCGCGTCCGCGAGGTTCTCGCGGTACTGCCGGCAGCCCGAGTACGAGGCGTACGCGCTGGTCGCGAGCACCGCGATCCGGCGGCGCCCGTCGGCGGCCATCTCCCGCATCACGTCGGTGAGGTACGGCGCCCAGTTGCGGTTGCCCCAGTACACGGGCAGGTCCAGCCCGTGCTCGGCGAAGTCCTTGCGCAGGGCATCCAGCAGCTCGCGGTTCTGCCCGTTGATCGGGCTGACCCCGCCGAAGCCGAAGTAGTGCTGCCCGACCTCCTTGAGCCGCTCGCGCGGGATGCCGCGCCCGCGCGTCACGTTCTCCAGGAACGGCACGACGTCGTCGGGTCCTTCGGGACCGCCGAAGGAGAGCAGCAGGAGGGCGTCGTACGGGGCGGCGAGGCCTTCGGCCGGGGGCGAGGCGGCGGCGCGGAGCTGGTCTGACATGGTCCGAATCCTGCCACCCGGGATCCGCGCCCGGGAACCGGCCCGGCGGCGCGCCCCCACCCACAGCCTGGGTAAGGTAACCCTAAGTTTCCATGCCGGGCCCCGGTCCGGATTCTCCCCGTGCGGGTGCCTTGCCGGCGGTCGTAACCTGTATGGGCCAATGACGTCCCTTACGGAGGGCACCTTGCCCAGTCCCTACCGCGCGATATTCGCGGCCCCCGGCACTGTGGGGTTCAGCGCCGCAGGCCTCATAGGCCGCCTGCCCATATCCATGGTCGGCGTCGGCATCCTGACGATGATCTCCGAGATCACCGGCCGCTACGCGATGGCGAGCGCCCTCACCGGCACCCTCGCCCTGGCCGCCGCGTTCATCGGCCCCCAGGTGTCCCGCCTGGTGGACCAGTACGGGCAGCGGCGGGTGCTCCGTCCCGCCACCCTCATCTGCGTGGCCTCGGTCGCCGTCCTGCTGGCGTCCGCCGCCAACGGGTGGCCGGACTGGACCCTGTTCGTCTGCGCGGCCGTCGCCGGCTGCGTCCCGAGCGTCGGCTCGATGGTCCGCGCCCGGTGGACCGTGATCTACCGGGACTCCCCGCGCGAACTGCACACCGCGTACTCCTTCGAGTCCGTCGTGGACGAGGTCTGCTTCATCTTCGGCCCGATCATCGCCATCGGCCTGTCCACCACCTGGTTCCCCGAGGCCGGTCCGCTGATCGCCGCACTCTGCCTGCTCGTCGGGGTCTGGCTGCTCACCGCGCAGCGCTCCACCGAGCCCGAGCCGCACCCGCGCGAGGAGCACGGGGACCGCACGTCGGCCCTGCGCTCCCCCGGACTCCAGGTCCTGACCGCGACGTTCGTGGCGACCGGCGCGATCTTCGGTTCCATCGACGTGTCCACGCTGGCCTTCGCCGAGGAGCAGGGCCACAAGTCCGCCGCCAGCTTCGTCCTGGCCATCTGGGCGTTCGGATCCTGTCTGGCGGGCGTCGTCTTCGGCCTGCTCCACCTCAAGGGCAAGAGCGAACGCCGTTGGGTACTGGGCGTATGTGCGATGGCCGTGAGTATGATCCCCCTCCTACTGGCCGGGAACCTTCCGTTTCTGGCCGTGGCGCTCTTCGTCTCGGGCCTCGCCATCGCTCCCACGATGATCACCACGATGGCCCTTATCGAGGCGCACGTACCACGCGCGAAGCTGACCGAGGGCATGACCTGGATCAGCACCGGCCTCGCGGTCGGCGTCGCGGTCGGCTCGTCGGTGACCGGACTGGTCATCGACGCCTCCGGGGCGCGCAGCGGGTACGTCGTCTCCATCTCGTCGGGAGTGGCCGCGGCGGCGGTTGCGTTCGCGGGATACCGCCGGCTGACGAGGCCGGCGCAAGGGGAGGAGCCAGCAACCGATGGGGACGGCGACAGCAGGGCACGACAGCACGGCGACCGCGTGGCGTAACTGGGCGGGCAACGTCACGGCCACGCCCACCCGGGTGGTGACCCCGGCCTCGGTCGGGGAGCTTCAGGAGGCGGTGCGCCGGGCCGCCGAGGACGGACTGAAGGTGAAGGCGGTCGGCACCGGCCACTCCTTCACCGCGGCGGCCGCGACCGACGGGGTGCTCGTACGTCCGCAGGCGCTGGCCGGGATCCGGGAGATCGACCGGACCGCCGGGACCGTGACGGTGGGGGCGGGAACGGCGCTCAAGGACCTGAACGTGGCCCTGGCCCGGGAGGGCCTCTCGCTCACCAACATGGGCGACATCATGGAGCAGACGGTCTCCGGAGCCACCAGCACCGGAACCCACGGCACCGGCCGGGACTCGGCCTCCATCGCCGCCCAGATCCGCGGCCTGGAGCTGGTCACGGCGGACGGGCGGCTGCTGAACTGCTCGGAGAAGGGAGACGACGAGGAACGCGAGGTCTTCGCGGCCGCCCGGATCGGCATCGGCGCCCTCGGCATCGTCACCGCGATCACCTTCGCCGTGGAGCCGGTCTTCTTCCTGACCGCGCGCGAGGAGCCCATGGGCTTCGACCGGGTGACCGCCGAGTTCGAGCAGCACTTCGCGGAGAACGAGCACTTCGAGTTCTACTGGTTCCCGCATACCGGCAACTGCAACACCAAGCGCAACAACCGCAGCCAGGGTCCCGCCGCCCCGCCCGGAGCGGTGAGCGCCTGGATCGAGGACGAGCTGCTGTCCAACGGCGTCTTCCAGGCCGTCAACTCCCTCGGCCGCGCGGTCCCGGCGACCATCCCCTCCATCGCCCGGATCGCCAGCCGCGCCCTGTCGGCGCGCACCTACACGGACATCCCGTACAAGGTGTTCACCAGCCCGCGCCGGGTGCGGTTCGTGGAGATGGAGTACGCACTCCCGCGCGAGCAGGTGGTCGAGGCGCTGCGCGAGCTCAGGTCGATGGTCGACCGCTCCGGGCTGCGCATCAGCTTCCCGGTGGAGGTCCGGACGGCTCCCGCCGACGACATCGCGCTGTCGACGGCCTCCGGGCGGGAGACCGCGTACATCGCGGTGCACATGTACAAGGGCACGCCGTACCAGGCCTACTTCACGGCCGCCGAGCGGATCTTCACCGCGCACGGCGGGCGGCCGCACTGGGGCAAGGTCCACACGCGGGACGCGGAGTACTTCGCCGGCGTCTACCCCCGCTTCGGCGAGTTCACCGCACTGCGGGACCGGCTCGACCCGGACCGGCTGTTCGGCAACGACTACCTGCGCCGGGTCCTGGGCGGGTAACCCGGCTCAGGGGGCGTCCTGTTGCCCCTTGCCGCCCGGGGCCGGCGTGGGTGTGGGCGTCGGAGTCGGGGTGGGCGTGGGCTTCGGGCCCGGCGTCGGCGGGCTCGGACTGGGCGCCGGGCCACCGGAGTCGGGGGAACCGGAGGGGTCCGGGGACGACGGGTCGGGGCTCGGACTCGGGCTCCGGTCCCGGCCGCCGTGCGGAGCCGAAGGGCTCGGGGAGGTCCCGGACCCCGGGCTCGCCCCGCCCTTCCCGCCGGTGCCGGGCTCCTTGCCGGGGTCGGCGGGCCGCTCGTCGCCCGCCTTGCGCGTGCCGCCGGACCAGATGGTTCCGCCGCCCTGGCTGATCGCGGTGCCGGAGAAGGCCTCGTACGCCCCGAGGCCGCCGAGCGCGATGGCGAAGGCCGCGCCCGAGGCCACCGCCGTCCGCTTCCAGCCCCGTACGCGGGTGCCGTGCACGGTGGCCGCGCCGAACTCCCCGGAAGGCGCCGCCGTACGGAGCAGCAGGGTGCCGTCGGGCGCCTTCTCCCCGCCGGGCAGCGGGACCTGACGGGCCCTGGGGCGGGCGCTCTCGCGGAGCTGGTCGCCGGTGCGGTTGAAGAGGTGCTGGATGACGGGGCCGCCCGCGGTGGCGACCACGCTGACGACGCCGGCGCCGAGGATGGTCCCGTAGACGCCGAGCTTCGAGGCGAGCAGGGCCGCGGCGACGGTGGCGAGGGAAGAGCCCGCGATCTGGGCCACGCTCAGATCGAGCTTCTTCTTCTCGGCGCCGTCCGCGCCGCCCGCGCCGCCCGCGTTGTCCGCGCCGTCCGGTCCGTCCGTCCCGTCCGTCCAGGACCCCGGTCCGATCTCGGGCGTGGCCTTCTGACCCATCCTCATCCCCTGCGTGTTCTGCCTCTCGCGACGTTTCGCGCTTCACCGCTCTCAGCAGTTACTGACAGCTGAGCGAAACGGATAGTTCCGTTTCTGGTGATTCTGTGAAGCAGGACACGCGGATTCGGGTGCGGGCGCAGGTCCCGCCCGATTCAGGGCAGCCCAACTCCCGCCGCCCGCGACAAGTTCGGCGGCGCGGCGGTCCACCCAGGTGGCCCGAATGGAGTACTATGGCGAGCCCTGGGGCCGTCCTTCCTTACGGATGTCCGGACTCGGGAGAGGGGGCCGACCGATGGAGAAACGGCACTCGAGACCGGTGATGCCGCGGCATTGCACGCATTCCTGATGCGCACAGTAACCGTTCGGTCACTGTGCGTGCCCAACAGGTAACCGTGCCATAACGGCGATCAAGGGCGCATGCCCGACACGCCGGTTGAACTCGGCAAGGTTGTGGCAGGCTGCACCCGGGCAGGCCACACTCGACTAGCGGAAGCAGCGACGCACGTGACGTCGGCAGGCACCACCCGGGAGGTCCCCATGCCCGAACTGCGTGTCGTGGCCGTCTCAAATGACGGCACACGACTGGTGCTCAAGGCTGCGGACAGCACGGAGTACACGCTTCCGATCGACGAGCGGCTGCGGGCTGCCGTGCGCAACGACCGCGCGCGCCTGAACCAGATCGAGATCGAGGTGGAGAGCCACCTCCGCCCCCGTGACATCCAGGCCCGCATACGAGCCGGTGCCTCCGCCGAGGAGGTCGCTCAACTCGCCGGCATCCCCGTCGACCGCGTACGCCGCTTCGAGGGCCCGGTGCTGGCCGAGCGGGCGTTCATGGCGGAGCGGGCCCGCAAGACGCCCGTGCGCCGCCCCGGGGAGAACACCGGACCCCAGCTCGGCGAGGCCGTGCAGGAGCGGCTCACGCTGCGCGGCGCCGAGAAGGAGTCCGTGCAGTGGGACTCCTGGCGCCGTGACGACGGCACGTGGGAGGTCCTGCTGGTCTACCGGGTCGTGGGCGAACCGCACTCGGCGAGCTGGACGTACGACCCGCCGCGCCGGCTGGTCGTCGCCGTGGACGACGAGGCCCGCTCGCTGATCGGCGAGGCCGACGACCTGCCGGCGACGCCGGAGCCGAGCTTCCCCTTCGTGCCGAGGATCGCGCGGCTGCCCAGGGACCGGCCGCTGGACCGCGCCCTGGACCGGCAGTTGGAGCGAGCCCCCGGCAACACGGCTCCGGCGCCCGAGCCCGAGGAGGAACGGGACACCCTGACGAGCCTGCTGGAGGCCGTGCCGAGCTTCCGCGGCGACCTGGTGGTCCCGGAACGCCCCGAACCCCCGGCGGAGGAGGAGCCCGAGGTGGAGGAGCCCCCGGCGGCCTCGGCGAGCGCCGGTGCCGGCTCCGCCTACGCGGACGTCCTGATGCCGCGCACGGTCGCGGGCCACCGCGACCGGCTGACGGGCACCACGGACCGGCAGGCGGAGGCCGACGGCGTCCGCCCGGGCCGCCGCGCGGCGGTCCCGAGCTGGGACGAGATCGTCTTCGGCACCCGCCGCAAGAAACAGGAGTAGCCCGGGCGGCGCCGCCCGCCCGGGCCGGGGATCCGGCCCGGGCGCGGCCCCGCTACTGCGGGTCCGGGCCCGTGGCCACGGGCCGGGCCGGGTCCGCGGACCACTGCGACCAGCTGCCCGCGTACAGCGCGGCCGGAATCCCCGCCACCGCGAGCGCCAGCACCTCGTGCGCCCCCGAGACCCCCGAACCGCAGTACACGCCGACCGGCGCCCCGCCCGAAGCACCCAGCCCGGCGAACCGCGCCTCCAGCGCCTCCGCCGCGAGGAACTTCCCGTCCGCGTCCACGTTCTCCGTCGTCGGCGCCGACACCGCACCCGGGATGTGCCCGCCCACCGGGTCGATCGGCTCGACCTCTCCCCGGTACCGCTCCCCCGCCCGCGCGTCCAGCAGGACCCCGCTGCGCGCGAGCGACGCCGCGGCGTCCGCGTCCAGCAGCCCCAGCGCCCCCGGGTTTGGCTTGAAATCGCCCTCCGTAACGGTGACGGCATCCGCTGTCACCGGACCGCCCGCCGCCGTCCACGCGACCAGCCCGCCGTCCAGCACCCGTACGTCCGTGTGACCCGTCCAGCGCAACAGCCACCACGCCCGTGCGGCGGCCCAGCCCAGACCCCCGTCGTACACGACCACCGGCGCGTCCGCCGACACCCCGGCGCGGCGCATCGCCGCGCCGAACTCCTTCGGCTGCGGCAGCGGGTGGCGCCCGCCGGCTCCCGGCGGACCTGCCAGTTCGCGGTCGAGGTCCACGTACGCCGCCCCGGGCAGGTGGCCCGCCTCGTACGCGGAGCGCAGGTTCGGACCGCCCAGCTGCCAGCGGACGTCGAGCAGCGCCGGCGGCCGGGAACCGGCCAGCTCGTCCATCAGTTCGACAGCGGAAACGATCACGGGGGGCGCAGAGTTCGCAGTCATGCGGCCCATCTTCCTCCCCGCTCCACGGCCCGTGTAACAAGCCCGACATCGACAGGCCGCATCGATTCGGTCATCTCTCCCCGCGTCGGCGAAACCCGGCCGGTCGAGGCGCGCCGGACCCGCCGTAGTGGAAGCATCTGGTCCGGGATGAGCGACGACGGAGGAGACGGCTGACATGACCGAGGAACCGGAAGAAACGCGGCGCACGCCCGGCACGCCGTGCTGGTCGAGTCTGATGGTGCACGGCCTCGGGACCACCGAGGCCTTCTACACCGACCTGTTCCGCTGGGAGTACGAGCCCGGCCCCCAGCCCTTCGGCCCGTACGTCCACGCCCTGCTCGACGGCCAGGAGGTGGCCGGCATCGGCGAGATGCCGCCGGACCGGCATCTCCCGGTCGCCTGGACCACGTACTTCGCCACCGACGACGCGGACTCGACGGCCGAGACGATCCGCGCCTGCGGCGGCACGGTCGCGGTGGGCCCGCTGGACGCGGGCGGCGAGGGGCGCGTGGCGATCTGCTCGGACCCGCTGGGGGCGATCTTCGGGATCTGGCAGGCCGAGGAGCACATCGGAACCCGGCTGTCGGGTGTCCCCGGGACCCCGGTCTGGGCCGAGCTGGTCACGCAGGACACCTCGACCGTCGGCAAGTTCTACGAGCACGTCTTCGGCCACGAGGCCGAGACACACGCCACCGCCACCTCCGACTTCGACTACGTGACGCTGCTGCTGGACGGACACCCGGTCGCCGCCGTGCACGGGGTCGGGCGCTCGCTCCCCCACGACCGGGGCCCGCACTGGATGACGTACTTCGAGGTCGAGGACGTGGACACGGCCGCGGCCCGGGTCCACCTCCTCGGCGGGCGCGTCGTCCAGCCGCCCCACGAGGGGCTGACGGGCCGGGTGTCGACGGTCACCGACCCGGAGGGCGCGGTCTTCACCCTCGTCGAGCCCCGCCCCGCGAACGGCCGCTGACCGCCGGCGTGCTCAGGCGGGGTTGACCGGGAGGACGTCCGGGGAGAGGGCGGCGGCGTGGGCCGCAGCGCTCGTCATGCGGCGGCGGTGGTGGCGGCGGCACAGCACCTCGTAACCGACCTCCTCCGACGACCGGTTGACGTCGCCGACGACGACCTGCTCGCCCTCCACGACCATCTCCCCGCCCACCGTGCGGGCGTTGTGCGTGGCGCGCGCCCCGCACCAGCACATCGCCTCCACCTGGAGGGTCTCGATCCGGTCCGCCAGCTCGATCAGGCGCTGGGAGCCGGGGAAGAGCTTGGTGCGGAAGTCCGTGGTGATGCCGAAGGCGAAGACGTCCAGGTCCAGGTCGTCGACGACGCGCGCCAGCTGGTCGATCTGGTCGGGGGCGAGGAACTGCGCCTCGTCCACGATGACGTAGTCGACCTTGGCGCCCTTCGACATCTGGCCCACCAGGTACCCGTACAGGTCCATGCCCGGCCGGGCCTCGACCGCCTCGGTCACCAGGCCGAGGCGCGAGGAGAGCTTGCCCTCGCCCGCACGGTCGTCACGGGTGAAGATCACGCCCTGCAGGCCCCTCGCCGACCGGTTGTGGCCGATCTGGAGCGCCAACGTACTCTTCCCGCAGTCCATCGTGCCGGAGAAAAACACCAGTTCGGGCATGGCGGGAACGGGACCTTTCGGGTCGTGGGGGGGGGAGGTGCGGAGCGGGGGGCGGACGACGGCGGAGCGGGCGGTCAGGTGCGGATTTCGAGCAGCGGGACCAGCTGCTCGGCCGCGGTCATGGAGCCGTGCATCCCGGCGAGCGCCGATTCGTTGGGCTCCTTCACGGACGCGGTGATCGCGGCATCGGCGTACGCGGCGGCGACCACGTCCCCGATCCTGCCGAGCACGCGCTCGTCGCACTCCCCCGGCGCCCCGAACCAGCCCAGTTCCAGGGCCTCTTCGCGGCTCGCGATCCAGAACCGGTCGCCCAGCACCTCACGCCACACGGTCAGCACGTCGGCCTCGGCGCCCGGGACGGCGTACACGTGCCGGGCCCGGCCCTCGCCGCCGAGCAGGGCCACACCCGCGCCCAGCTCCCAGTCCTCGTCGAAGTCGATCCGGGAGTCCTCGTCGAAGGGGATGTCCACCATGCCGTGGTCGGCGGTCACGTACAGCGCGGTGCGCGGCGGGAGTTGTTCGGCGAGCCGCTGCACCAGCCGGTCGACGTACATCAGCTGGCCGCGCCAGGCGTCGGAGTTCACGCCGTGCCGGTGGCCGGCCCCGTCGAGCTCGCTGTAGTACGTGTACACCAGCGAGCGGTCGCCGGCCGCGAGGCGCTCGGCCGCGAGGTCCATCCGCTCCTCGCCGGTCATCCGGCCGAGGAAGGTGCCGCCACTCAGCGCGATCTTGGTGAGCGGGGTGGTCTGGAAGGCGGGCGAGGACACCTGCGCCGTCGCCACCCCCGCCTTGTCGGCCTGCTGGAACACCGTCGGGTACGGCTGCCAGGGCTTCGGCGGGGTCCAGGGGTACCAGCGGAGCTGGTTCATCAGCTCGCCCGTGGCCGGGTTGCGCACGGCGTAGCCGGGCAGGCCGTGCCGGGCGGGCGGCAGACCGGTGCCGACGGAGGCCAGCGAGGTGGCGGTGGTCGCCGGGAAGCCCGCGGTGATCGGGCGGCCGGTGCCGCCGCGCGAGCTGCCGAGGAGGGAGGTCAGGTACGGGGCCTCGTCAGGGTGGGCCTTGATCTGCTCCCAGCCCATGCCGTCGACCAGGAACACGCAGTTCCGGTCGGCCGGGGTGAGCTCGGGGATCGCGGCGGTGAACCCCGGGACGCCCTGGCCGGCCACGAGCGTCGGCAGCAGGTCGGCGAGCGAGCCGGTTCCGTACTCCGGGACGGGGGCGCCGGTGAGGTCCAGCAGCTCCGGCTCGTCCCAGTTCGATGGTGCGGAGTAGGACATCAGCGGGCGGGTCCGGATGTCGCCGCAGTTGCTTCACTGAGCGCCTGCGCGAAGACGAGGGTCTGGCGGACCGCCTCCGGGCCGTCGCCGGCCTCGCTGACGCGCAGGCTGAGGTCGTCGGCGGTGGAGTTGCCGGTGTAGCCGTGGTCGGAGTCGCAGTTCGGGTCGCCGCAGGCGGCGGGCTCCAGGTCGATCCGGGAGACCGCGCCCCAGCCGATGGTCAGGACGACCTCGCGGGGCAGGGTGCCGGGGGTGTACGACTCGGGGTTGGCGACGACGCGGCTGAGCACCACGGAGGAGATCGCACCGATCTTGACCGACTCGGTGGAGGTGGTCGCGTACGGGGACGGGGACCCGGCGTCGGCGGCCTGCTCGTCGGTGTGGCTCACGATGAAGCGGTTACCGGTCAGGACCAGGACGGTGACGTGCCGGCGCACCTCGTTGGAGTCGAAGGTCGTCTCCTGGTGGACCAGGTACGACGAGATCGGCTCGCCGCCCACCGCGGCCTCCACGGCCTCGGCCACGAGGGCCGGGTAGTAGCCGCTGCGCTCGATCGCCGTGCGCAGCCCCTGGGTCGTCGTACCGGATTTCGCCATGAGGCCCATCCTAAGGCCCGTACGGGGCGCCCAGGGCGCCCAAGGTGCTGGACTAACGGCCCGGTCAGTAGCTCGGCAGTGTCCGGGGGCCGAGATCGGTGCGGGCGGGCGGGTGGGCCACGCGGACGGCGGCGCTGAGCACGGAGAGGCCCTCGGTGGCGACGACGACGGGTTCGAGCGTGACGCCCACCACTTCGGGGTGGTCGTCGACGAGCCGGGACAGCCGCAGCAGGAGCTCTTCGAGGGCGGCGGTGTCGACGGGGTCGCTGCCGCGCCAGCCGAAGAGGAGGGGTGCGGTCCGGATGGACCGGATCAGGCCGGCGGCGTCCCGGTCGGTGGCGGGGACGAGGCGGTGGGCGGTGTCGCCGAGCAGCTCGGAGGCGACGCCCGCGAGCCCGAAGGAGAGGACGGCGCCGGCGGCGGGGTCGATGACGGACCGCACGACGGTGTCGACCCCGCGGGGCACCATGGCCTGGACCACGGGGAGCAGCTCGTCGGGGGTCCCGAGGAGGTCGGTGAGCTCCTCGTACGAGCGGCGCAGGTCGGCCTCGGTCGCGAGGTCGAGGCGTACGCCGCCGAGGTCCGCACGGTGGCGCAGGTGCGGGGCGGTGGTCTTGAGGGCGACGGGATAGCCCATGCTCCGGGCGGCCCGGACGGCGGCGTCGGCGGTGGGCGCGGGCAGGGTGGGGAGCACCCGGATCCCGTAGTGGGCGAGCAGTGCGGCCGCGTCGGGTTCCGAGAGGGTGAGCACGCCGTCGCCCACGCCGGCCAGGAGGGCGGCGAGCCGGGCGGCGGCGCCGGCCTCGTCGATGTCCTCGTACTCGGGGACCTGGCCGGCGTCGGCGTTGGCCCGCCGCCACTGGCCGTACCGGACGGCCTCGGCGACGGCCCGTACGGCCCGCTCGGCGGCGGGGTACGCCGGGATCCGCACGTCCGGTCCGGCGTACCCGCCTTCGTCCTCGTCCGTGGGGCGGGGGCGCGCGCGCAGCGGCCCCGTCGTGGGCGCTGCGGGCGCCGTGCCCGGCCCGGCCGGGGACAGGGCGTCGACCAGCTCGGCCAGTTCCACGTGGACCACCGCGACCGGTTTGCCGGGGTACGCGGCCACCGCGTCCCGCAGGGCGTCGGCCAGGTCGTCCTGCGGATCCTGCTCGTTCACCCAGGGGATCACGGTGACGATCACCGCGTCGTTCTCGGCGGAGCCCAGCGCCGCGCGCAGCGCCGTCCGGAAGTCCTCAGGGGTCGCCGCCGTCGTCAGGTCCCGCGGGGCCCCGGGCCGCAGCCCCTGCGCGAGGCAGGCGTCGTACGTGAGGACTCCGAGCGACTCCGAGTTCCCGAGGATCGCCACGCGCGGTCCGGCCGGCAGCGGCTGCGAGGCCAGCAGCAGCCCCACGTCCACCAGCTCCGTCACCGTGCCGACCCGGATCACCCCCGCCTGCCGCAGCAGGGCCGAGACGGTGGCGTCCGGCAGCCTGGTCCCGGGGACCACGTGCCCCGCCGGGGTGTGGCGGCCGCCCCGAGCGACGACCACCGGCTTCACGGCCGCCGTCCGCCGCGCGAGCCGGGTGAACTTCCGCGGGTTGCCGAGGGTTTCGAGGTACATGAGCGCGACGTCGGTGGCCTCGTCCTCGTACCAGTACTGGAGGATGTCGTTGCCGGATACGTCCGCCCGGTTGCCCGCCGAGACGAAGGACGAGAGCCCCTCGCCCCGCCGCAGCAGAGCGGAGAGCAGCGAGATGCCGATCGCCCCGGACTGGGTGAACAGCCCGATGCGGCCCCGGATCGGCGCGGGCGCCGGGGTCAGGGAGGCGTTGAGCCCGACCTCGGGGGCGGTGTTGATCACGCCGTACGCGTTCGGCCCGATCAGCCGCATCCCGTACGAGCGCACCTGGCGCACCAGTTCGCGCTGCCGGTCGAGCCCGGCGGCACCGCTCTCCCCGTACCCGGCGGACAGCACCACGAGCCCCTGCACCCCGTGTTCGCCGCAGGCGGCCACGGCCTCGGGGACCCGCTCGGCGGGGACCGCGATCACCGCGAGGTCGACGGGGGCGTCGACGGCGGCGAGCGTGCGGTAGGCCCGTACGCCGTCCAGCAGATCGGTGGTGGCGGCCTCGTTCACGGCGTAGAGGTGGCCGCGGAAGCCGCTGTCGCGCAGGTTGCGCAGGGCCGCCGCTCCGACGCCACCGCCGGAGCGGCTGACTCCGATGACAGCCACGGAGCGGGGGGTCAACAGCCTCTGCACGGAGCGGGCCTCGGCGCGCTGCTCGCGGGCGCGCTGGACGGCCAGGGACTCGGCGGTGGGTTCGAGGTCGAGGGTGAGGTGGACGGAGCCGTCCTCGAAGCTGCGCTTCTGCTCGTACCCGGCGTCCTTGAACACCTTGATCATCTTGTTGTTGGCGGGCAGCACCTCGGCCGCGAACCTGCGGATGCCCCGCTCGCGGGCGACCGCGCCGATGTGTTCGAGGAGCGCGGAGGCGACCCCGCGGCCCTGGTGGGCGTCCTGGACGAGGAAGGCGACCTCGGCCTCGTCGGCGGGGGCGGAGGCGGGCCGGCCGTCGGGGCCGATCCGGTCGTAGCGGACGGTGCCGATGAACTCCTCGCCGACGGTCGCCGCGAGGCCGACCCGGTCCACGTAGTCGTGGTGGGTGAAGCGGTGCACGTCGCGGGCCGAGAGCCGGGGGTAGGGCGCGAAGAAGCGGTAGTACTTCGACTCGTCGGAGACCTGCTCGTAGAAGCTGACCAGCCGGCCCGCGTCCTCCGTGGTGATCGGCCTGATCCGGGCGGTACCGCCGTCGCGCAGGACGACGTCCGCTTCCCAGTGGGCCGGGTACGAGGGGTCCGACGCGGTGGTCATGCGGCGATCTTAAGGCCAGGACTGGCCGAATAGCTCCTGCGCGGCGCACGCGGCAAGCATGGGCAAACCAGTGCAAGCTGGGGTAGGTCGAGCGGCGGTGGATCCGGGCCGAAGGTCGGTCGGAGCATGAGGGGCGTCGTGAGAGACTGGTCTAGACAACCGTAAGAACCTGAAGGGCATCACCATGGCAGAGCGCCGCGTCAACGTCGGCTGGGCCGAGGGCCTGCACGCTCGTCCCGCCTCGATCTTCGTCCGCGCGACGACCGCTTCCGGCGTCCCGGTGACCATCGCGAAGGCCGACGGGAACCCCGTCAACGCCGCGTCCATGCTCGCGGTGCTGAGCCTGGGTGCGCAGGGCGGCGAGGAGATCATCCTCGCGTCCGACGCCGAGGGCGCCGAGGTGGCGCTGGACCGCCTCGCGAAGCTGGTCACCGAGGGCCTCGAGGAGCTCCCCGAGACCGTCTGACCCTTCGGGTTCACCCCGGGTGCACGAAGAAGCCGCGGCCACCGGCATTCCGGTGGCCGCGGCTTCTCCGTTCCGCCGCATTCGGGAATTCAGCGCACGCGTACAGGACGAGCGGATATGCGGCGGGAATTCAACCGCAGCCCCCGCCCGTCGAGCCGCCCCTGCTTTTCAAGCCGCCTTTATTCCTCAAGACGCTCTCACTCTTTGATACGCGCCTTTTGTTAATGCGGGCCGCTCGACATGTTTACGGCATGTTGCGAAGTCCTCACCCGCAGCCGGTGCGCCCCCGCCGCGCGCTCCGCATGCATCGCCGCCAGCGCCCGGGCCCGCTCGGCGTCCCCGCGCGCGACGGCGTCCACGATCGCGCCGTGCTCCGCCCAGGAGTCCACGGGCCGGGCCGGCGCCTCCACGGCGTACATCCAGGCGACCTTGTGCCGCATCTGCGTGAGCAGCGCGATCAGCCCGGGGCTGCCGGAGGCCTGTGCGAGGGTCTCGTGGAACCAGCCGCCCAGGGACCGCAGATCCTCCCCCTGGCCCCGTCTGGCCCGCTCCTGGCCCAGCCTGACCAGCCCGCGCAGCACCTTGAGGTGGCCCTCGGTACGCCGCCGGGCCGCGCGGGCCGCCGCCAGCGGCTCCAGCAGCAGCCGCAGCTCCAGGAGGTCGGCCGCCTCCTGCTCGGTGGGCTCGGCGACGCAGGCGCCCGCGTGCCGGCGGGTGGTGACGAAGCCCTCGGACTCCAGGGTCCGCAGCGCCTCGCGGACGGGGACGCGGGAGACGCCGTACCGGCGGGCCAGCAGTTCCTCGGTCAGCCGGGCACCCGGTTCGAAGACCCCTGAGACGATGTCTTCGCGGATTGCCGTGCATACCGCGTGCGCAGGAATACGCAAGTCCGGACCTCCGCCTATTTCCGACTGCCGACGCCATTGCCGCGACCGTATCCCGATCGTACGGGGACTCTATTGCACTACGCGATAAATTCCGAGTGCGGGCGTGAATAGCGGAGGTTTACGGCCAACACGAAGGCCCCGGCTCGGGGAGCCGGGGCCTTCGGTGGAGTGCTGCGGGTCAGACGTTGACGCCGTGCTGGCGCAGGTACGCGACCGGGTCGATGTCCGAGCCGTACTGGGCACCGGTACGGGCCTCGAAGTGCAGGTGCGGGCCGCTGGAGTTGCCGGTGGAGCCCGACAGGCCGATCTGCTGGCCGGCGGCGACCTGGTCGCCGACGGAGACGCTCAGCGAGGACATGTGGCCGTACTGCGTGTACGTGCCGTCGGCGTGCTTGATGACGACGTTGTTGCCGTACGCGCCGCCCCAGCCCGCCTCGACCACGGTGCCGAGGCCGACCGCGTGCACCGTGGTGCCCGAGGCCGCGTGGAAGTCGATGCCGGTGTGGCTGCCGGAGGACCACATGCCGCCGCCCGCGTGCCACTGGGTGCTGATGTAGGACTCGTCGACGGGGGCGACGAAGGTGTTGAGGCGCTTGCGCTCCTCCTCGCGTGCGGCACGCTCGGCGGCCTCGCGCTCGGCCTTCGCCTTCTCCTCGGCCTTCTGCCGGGCCTCGGCGGCGCGCGCCTTCGCGTCGGCCTCCGCCTTCGCCTTGAGGGCCGCGGCCTCGGCCGCGTGCTCCTGGGCATCGGCCTGGGCCTCGATCTGCCCCGGAAGGTCCTCGGCCGTCACGACGGCGTTCAGGCCGGTGTCCTCCATGGAGGGGGCCTTGTCCGACGCGGCGAACGCCGGGCCTGCGAGGGAGCCGACGACACCGGTGGTGGCGAGGGCGGCTATGCCGGCGTAACCGGCGGTCTTGCGGCTCAGACGACTGGAACCACGGTGCTTACCGGCGGCACGACTGCCAAACGCCATGAAGGGGCTGATCCTTTCCTTCCTTCTCGCCTACCGGGTTAGCTGACGGGTTCGGAGCAGGAAGGTCTCCTACGGGCCCCCTCTGACGAGGCGGTCCGATTCACCCCAGGGACACATGTGGGTCCCCGGCTCCCCAGGCTCGCGCCTGACGGGGACTCGGCGATCGCTGCCCGGTGCCGCGGATGCGGCGGGTACAACTGACGGACAGCACGGCCGACGCTAGGCGGATCATCAGTCAATCGCCAAACACACACGCGTTTTTGTTGCATACGCCACACCCCATACGAGCAACCTCTCCACGAAACAGACAAAAGGGGCCCCGGCGGACAAGCCGCCGGAGCCCCTTGAAATGTCCGTCAGTTGGTGACGACGGAGACCTCACCGAGACCGAGCGCCCGAACCGGCTCCTCGATCTGTGCCGCGTCCCCCACCAGGACCGTGACCAGGCGGTCCACCGGGAAGGCGGCCAGGACCGCCGAAGTCGCCTCCACCGTTCCCGTCTGGGCCAGCTGCGCGTACAACTGCGACTGGTAGTCGTCCGGGAGCTCCTGCTCGACCTGGTCGGCGAGCGTGCCGGCGACGGCCGCGGCCGTCTCGAACTTCAGCGGGGCCACGCCCACCAAGTTCTGCACCGCCACGTCCCGTTCGGCGTCGGTCAGGCCGCCCTCCGCGAGGGTGCGGAGCACCTTCAAGAGGTCGTCGAGCGCCGGGCCGGTGTTGGGGGTGTCCACCGAGCCGCTGATGGCGAGCATCGAGGCGCCCTTGCCGTCGGCCGTGGAGCGCAGCACCTGGCCGAAGGCGCGCACGCCGTACGTGTAGCCCTTCTCCTCGCGCAGCACCTTGTCCAGGCGCGAGGTGAGGGTGCCGCCCAGGCAGTACGTGCCGAGCACCTGCGCCGCCCAGACCCGGTCGTGCCGGTCCGGCCCGATCCGGCCGATGAGCAGCTGCGTCTGGACCGCGCCGGGCCGGTCCACGATGACCACGCGGCCGGTGTCGTCGGCGGTGACCGGCGGGACCGGGAGCGGCTCGGCGAAGTTGCCGGTCCAGGCGCCCAGGGTGTCCCCCAGGACGGCGTCCAGGTCGATGCCGGTCAGGTCGCCGACGACCACCGCGGTGGCGGTGGCGGGCCGTACGTGGGCCTCGTAGAAGGCGCGTACGGCCGCGGAGTCGATCCGGGCGACCGTCTCCTCGGTGCCCTGGCGCGGCCGGGACATCCGCAGGGTCGGCGGGAAGAGCTGCCGGGAGAGCTCCTTGGCGGCCCGGCGCTGCGGGTTGGCCAGCTCGTGCGGGATCTCGTCGAGCCGGTTGCGCACCAGCCGGTCGACCTCGCCGTCGGCGAAGGCGGGCGCGCGCAGCGCCTCGGCCACCAGGCCGAGCGCCTTGTGCAGGCGGGAGGCCGGGACCTCCAGCGAGACCCGCAGGCCCGGGTGGTCGGCGTGCGCGTCGAGCGTGGCGCCGCAGCGCTCCAGCTCGGCCGCGAACTCCTCGGCGGAGTGCTTGTCGGTTCCCTCGGACAGCGCGCGGGCCATGATGGTCGCCACGCCGTCCAGGCCCTGGGGCTCGGCGTCCAGCGGGGCGGCGAGGTTCACCTCGACGGCGACGACCTGCTGCCCGGGGCGGTGGCAGCGCAGCACGGTCAGGCCGTTGGGCAGCGAGCCGCGCTCGGGGGCCGGGAAGGCCCACGGCCGGGCCTCGCCGGCCTGGGGCTGCGGGTGGAAGGTCATCGTGACGGCTGCGGTGTCGCTCACTGCTCCGCCCCTTCGTTCTCGTCGTTCACGTCGGCCTCGTCCGCTTCCCCGGCTTCCGCCGGGAGCGGCTCGTACACCAGCACCGCGCGGTTGTCGGGGCGCAGTCGGGCCGCGGCCACGGCCTGCACCTCCTCGGCGGTGATGTCGAGGACGCGCCCGACCGCGCTGAGCGCCAGCTGCGGGTCGCCGAACAGCACCGCGAAGCGGCACAGTTCGTCGGCGCGCCCGGCCACCGTGCTCAGCCGGTCCAGCCACTCGCGCTCCAGCTGCGCCTGGGCGCGCTCCATCTCCTCGGCCGTCGGGCCCTCGGCGGCGAACCGCGCGAGCTCCTCGTCGACGGCCGCCTCGATGGCGGGCACCTCGACCCCGCTGGAGGTCTTCACGTCCAGCCAGCCCAGCGAGGGCGCGCCGGCGAGCCGCAGCATGCCGAAGCCGGCCGCGACGGCGCTCTGGTCGCGGCGTACCAGGCGGTTGTGGAGCCGGGAGGACTCGCCTCCGCCCAGGACGGTCAGCGCCACGTCGGCGGCGTCGCACTCGCGGGTGCCGTCGTGCGGGAGCCGGTAGGCGGCCATCAGCGCGCGGGCCGGAACCTCTTCGACGATCTCCTCGCGGAGCTGGCGGCCCATGATCTCGGGCAGCGTGCCGTCGCGCGGCGGCGGCTTGCCGTCGTGCCCGGGGATGGAGCCGAAGTACTTCTCGACCCAGGCGAGCGTCTGTACGGGGTCGATGGCGCCGACGACCGACAGCACCGCATTGTTGGGCGCGTAGTACGTGCGGAAGAAGGCGCGGGCGTCCTCCAGGGAGGCCGCGTCCAGGTCGGCCATGGAGCCGATCGGAGTGTGGTGGTACGGGTGGCCCTCGGGGTAGGCGAGGGCGGTCAGCTTCTCGAAGGCCGTGCCGTACGGGACGTTGTCGTACCGCTGGCGGCGCTCGTTCTTGACGACGTCGCGCTGGTTCTCCATGGACTCGTCGTCCAGGGCGGCCAGCAGCGAGCCCATGCGGTCGGCTTCCAGCCAGAGCGCGAGCTCCAGCTGGTGGGCCGGCATGGTCTCGAAGTAGTTGGTGCGCTCGAAGCTGGTGGTGCCGTTGAGCGAGCCGCCGGCCCCCTGGACCAGCTCGAAGTGCCCGTTGCCGGGTACGCTCGCCGAGCCCTGGAACATCAGGTGCTCGAAGAGGTGAGCCAGGCCGGTCCGTCCCTTGACTTCGTGGCGCGAGCCGACGTCGTACCAGAGGCAGACCGCGGCGACCGGGGTCAGGTGATCCTCGGAGAGCACCACGCGCAGGCCGTTGGCCAGCCGGTGCTCGGTCGCTGTCAGGCCGCCGGAGCCGGCCTGGGCTGTGGCCGTGTGACCCATGGGCATGTGGTCCCTTCGATCGCGATGCAGAGTTTTCCGTCAGACCTGCCACTGTATGCAAGCGCGTCGGGCACCGGAGAAGTTCCCGACTCACACTCGCCCACCCCTCCGTCCGGGGGTGACCCCAGGGTCGGAGTCGGCGTTGTCGGCGCCTCGGGCCACAATGGTCCGCGACAACCCCGTCAACGCCGATCAGACCACCCGCCAGACCCCCAGCACACTCTCTTTCTTGGTTAAGGAGCCGCGCAGCGATGGCCCGCCGCAGCACGAAGACCCCGCCGCCGGAGGATTTCGAGGAGAAGATCCTCGACATCGACGTCGTCGACGAAATGCAGGGCTCCTTCCTCGAGTACGCGTACTCGGTGATCTACTCCCGCGCCCTGCCCGACGCCCGGGACGGCATGAAGCCGGTACACCGGCGCATCGTCTACCAGATGAACGAGATGGGCCTGCGCCCCGACCGCGGCTATGTGAAGTGCGCCCGCGTCGTCGGCGAGGTCATGGGCAAGCTGCACCCGCACGGTGACGCGTCGATCTACGACGCCCTCGTGCGCATGGCCCAGCCCTTCTCGATGCGGCTGCCGCTGGTCGACGGCCACGGCAACTTCGGTTCGCTCGGCAACGACGACCCGCCGGCCGCGATGCGTTACACCGAGTGCAAGATGGCGGACGCCACGTCACTGATGACGGAGTCGATCGACGAGGACACCGTCGACTTCACCGCCAACTACGACGGCCAGGAGCAGGAGCCGGTCGCGCTGCCCGCGGCGTACCCCAACCTGCTGGTCAACGGCGCCTCCGGGATCGCGGTCGGCATGGCCACCAACATGCCCCCGCACAACCTGGGCGAGGTCATCGCGGCCGCCCGCCACCTGATCCGCTACCCGCAGGCGGACCTGGAGGCGCTCATGCGCTTCGTGCCGGGTCCGGACCTGCCCACGGGCGGCCGGATCGTGGGCCTCTCGGGGATCAAGGACGCCTACGAGAACGGCCGCGGCACGTTCAAGATCCGCGCGACGGTCGCCGTGGAGAACGTGACGGCCCGCCGCAAGGGCCTGGTCGTCACGGAACTGCCCTTCACGGTCGGTCCCGAGAAGGTCATCGCGAAGATCAAGGACCTGGTCGGCTCCAAGAAGCTCCAGGGCATCGCGGACGTCAAGGACCTCACCGACCGCTCGCACGGCCTGCGCCTGGTCATCGAGATCAAGAACGGCTTCCACCCGGAGGCCGTCCTGGAGCAGCTGTACAAGCTCACGCCGATGGAGGAGTCCTTCGGCATCAACAACGTCGCGCTGGTCGACGGCCAGCCGCTGACGCTGGGCCTCAAGGAGCTGCTGGAGGTCTACCTCGACCACCGCTTCGAGGTCGTGCGGCGGCGCAGTGAGTTCCGCCGCACCAAGCGGCGCGACCGGCTGCACCTGGTCGAGGGCCTGCTGGTGGCCCTGGTCGACATCGACGAGGTCATCCGGATCATCCGGGACAGCGACAACTCGGCGCAGGCGATGGAGCGGCTGATCGAGCGCTTCTCGCTGAGCGAGATCCAGACCCGGTACATCCTGGACACCCCGCTGCGCCGGCTCACCCGCTTCGACCGGATCGAGCTGGAGTCCGAGCGCGACCGGCTGACGGGCGAGATCGACGAGCTGACCGGGATCCTGGAGTCCGACACCGAGCTGCGCAAGCTGGTCTCCGCGGAACTGGCCGCGGTCGCGAAGAAGTTCGCCACCGAGCGCCGTACGGTCCTGCTGGAGTCGGCGGGCACGGCGGTCGCCGCGGTTCCGCTGGAGGTCGCGGACGACCCGTGCCGGGTCCTGCTGTCCTCGACGGGCCTGCTGGCGCGCACCGCCAACGGCGAGCCGCTGCCGGAGGAGGAGGGCGGCTCCCGCGCGAAGCACGACCTGATCGTCTCGCAGGTGGCGGCGTCGGCCCGGGCCGACGTCGGCGTGGTGACCTCGTACGGGCGGCTGCTGCGGCTCGCGGTGATCGACCTTCCGCAGCTGCCGGACACCCACGCCGCGCCGAACCTGGCGGGAGGAGCCCCGGTCTCGGAGTTCCTCTCCGGGCTGGAGGCGGACGAGAAGGTGATCTGCCTGACCTCGCTGGACGAGTCCTCCCAGGGTCTGGCGCTCGGCACCGAGCAGGGCGTGGTCAAGCGGGTCGTGCCGGACTACCCGGCGAACAAGGACGAGCTGGAGGTCATCACCCTCAAGGAGGGCGACCGGATCGTCGGCGCGGTCGAACTGCGCACGGGCGAGGAGGACCTGGTCTTCCTCACCGACGACGCCCAGCTGCTGCGCTACCCGGCGGGCCAGGTGCGCCCGCAGGGCCGCCCCGCGGGCGGCATGGCGGGCATCAAGCTCGCCGAGAACGCCAAGGTGATCCACTTCTCCGCGGTGGACCCGGCCCGCCAGGCCGTGGTGTTCACGGTGGCGGGTTCGCACGGGACGCTGGACGACTCGATGCTGTCCGGAAAGCTCACCCCGTTCGACCAGTACCCGCGCAAGGGCCGGGCCACCGGCGGCGTGCGCTGCCAGCGGTTCCTGAAGGGCGAGGACCTGCTGGTCCTGGCCTGGGCCGGCACCGCTCCGGTCCGCGCGGCCGCGGCGAACGGCAGCCCGGCCGAACTGCCGGCCGTGGACCCGCGCCGTGACGGATCGGGGGTCGCGCTGCCCGCGGTCGTCGCCGCTCTGGCGGGGGGCGCGCTGTAGGACGTAGCGCGGCATTCGGGTGGTCCGACCGGGAGGACGTACCACCCGAATGCCGACTAGTGTTTTCCCTCTGGGTGTTGGTGGGGGGAGTACACAGCTGATGAGTCGTCGGTCGGGCGGATTGATCGGGGACTGGGCCGAGGCCCAGCGCCGGCAGCAGCAGACACAGGTGATCCAGCAGCGGGAGGCGGAGCGCCGGCTGCTGGCGTACGAACGGGACCGGCAGCGGACCCAGGAACGGGACGCGAACCGCAGCCACCGGCAGTACCGCGAGGCCGAGGCCCTGCGGCGGACCGCACAGATCGACGCCGAGGTCGAGGCCCTCAAGGGGCTGCTGGTCTCGGGCTGCCGGGCGCCGGCGTTCCGGATATCCGCCCTGGCCCGGTCCGAGCAGCCGGAACCCTTCAACCCCGGGGCCCTGGCGCATCCGGTGCCGATGCCGCGCATCGACCAGTTCCAGCAGCAGAGCAGCGGCTGGACGCTCGGCTCGAGCCACCGGGCGCAGGCGGAGCGCGAGGCCCACGCCCGGTACACCGAGGCCTGGCAGGCCGCGAGCGCCGCGGAGGCGCAGCGGCAGCAGGAACTGGCCGCGTACCGGCAGCAGTACGACCGGTGGGCCGCGGAGCAGCTCGCCGGGGTACGGGCGCACAACAGCGGGCTCACCGAGCTGGCCGCCGCCCTGCGCACGGGCGACGCGGAGGCGGCGGTGGAGTACTTCTCGGCCGCCCTGTACGCATCGACGGCCTGGCCGGAGGCGCTGCCGAGGCAGGTGGCGGCCGCGTACGACCCGGCGGCGCGCCAGCTGGTGCTGGACTGGGAGCTCCCCGGGTACGCGGTGGTGCCGGAAGCCGGTGCGGTGCAGTACCTGCCGAGTACGGACCAGGACAGGGTGAAGCCCCGCCGGGTGACGGAGCGTCGGGCCCTGTACCGGGACCTGCTGGCGCAGTGCATGCTGCTGGTGGTGCGCGAGCTGTTCGCGGCGGACGAGTTCGGCGTACTGGACTCGGTCGTGGTCAACGGGTTCGTGGACTGCCACGATCCGGCGACCGGGCAGGAGGCGCGGTTCGTCCTCTCCACGGTGCCGGCGGCGCGGAGCGCGTTCGCGGGGCTGCGCCTGGAGCAGGTCAGCGCCGTGGACTGTCTGGTGTCGGGGCTGGGCGGGCAGTTGTCAGGACGGCCCGACCAGCTGGCGGCGGTGCGCCCCGGGCGGCGGCCGGACGAGGTCGGCGGAGGGGTCGTCAGCCATGGCGGGCAGGCGGGCGACGCGGACGAGGACGAGCCGGACCTCTTCGTCATGGATCCGATCGCCTTCGAGAACCTGGTCGCCGAGTTGTTCCGGGCGATGGGCATGGAGGCGGTGACCACGCAGCGGTCGGGCGACGGCGGGGTGGACGTGGAGGCGCTGGACCCGGCGCCGATCCGGGGCGGGCGGATCGTCGTGCAGGTCAAGCGCTACCGGAACACGGTGCCGCCGACGGCCGTGCGTGATCTGTACGGCACGGTCCAGGACAAGGGGGCGAACAAGGGGGTCCTCGTCACCACCGCGTCCTTCGGTCCGGGGTCGTACACCTTTGCCAACGGCAAGCCGCTGGAGCTGGTTCCCGGGGCGGATCTCGTCGAGCTCCTGCACCAGTACGGGCTGCGCGGGCGGCTGGGCGGTGGTCCGGCGCAGCGCGCGCCCGAGCCCGAGCCCGCCGCCCCCTCGGCGGACCACAACGTGCTCGGCATGTCCTGGACGGGGTCCGTCGCGCTGGACGTGTGCGCCCTCGTCTGCACGGGCGGCCGGGTGCTGAGCGAGGAGCACTTCGTGTTCTTCAACAACCCGCGGACCCCGGACGGTTCGGTCCGGTCCCGCGCGCACGCGGCGCCCGACAAGGCGGCGCTGGAGGTCTCCTTCGACTCCCTGCCCGAGTCGGCCGACCGGCTGGTCCTCGTGGCCGCGATCGACCCGGAGGTCGATCCGCGCGCCGACCTCGCCGGATTCACGGACGCCCACATCCGCCTGCTGTCCGCCGGCGGCGAGGAGCTCGGCCGGCTGGACGTCTCGGACGGGCGGGCCGGGGAGACCGCTCTGGTCCTCGGCTCCTTCCGGCGCCGCTCCAACGGCGACTGGGACTTCGTGATCGGCGGAAAGGGCTACCGCGGCGGCCTGGAGGACCTGCTGGGCGAGTACGGCGTCGAGGTCGCCTGATCAGTCGGAGTCGGGATCGCCGTACGGATCGGTTTCGCAGGGCTCCAGCTCCGGTTCGGGCTCCTGCCCGGCCTCCGGCTGCGGCGGGCGGTCGACGTAGCGCAGGACGCCCCACATGCTCTCCGGGGGTGCGTGCTGCGGGGCCGGTTCGCGGCAGGCCTCCAGCTCGCGGAGCAGGGCGGGGCCGTCCGTACCGGCGCCGATCAGGACCAGTTGGCTCCGGCGCGGCTCGCCACGGCCCCAGGGGCCCGGCACGAAGCGGAGGAAGCGGCCGACGGCGTGGACCTCGTAGCGCTCCTCGTGGCCGGGGACGCCGAAGTGGACGTAGCCCTTGATCCGGTACAGCCCAACCGGGCGGCGGTCGAGGAAGTCGATGAAGCGGCGCGGGTTCAGGGCCTGCTCGGACACGAACTCCGTGCTGTCGTAGACCGTGTGGGCGTGCCCGGTGTGGTCCTCGTGATCGGCGTCGTCGCCGTCCCTGGCCTGTGAGATCAGGTCCTCGAAGGACAGCTGGCCCCGGGTCTCGGTCCACGGTCGCCGGTCGAAGAGCAGCTCCGGGTCGATCCGGCCGTGGTCGGCGGCCACCACCGGCGTGCCGGGGCAGAGCCTGCCGAGCTCGGCCTCGATCCGGGTGAGGCCGGCCGGCTCCGCCCGGTCGGTCTTGTTCAGCACGACCAGGTCCGCGACGGCCAGGTGGCGGTCGGTCTCCGGGTGCTTGGCCCGGGTCGCGTCGAACTCCGCCGCGTCCACGACCTGGACCAGCCCGCCGTACCGGATCGCCGGATTCTCGCTGGCCACCAGCATCCGGATCATCTCCTGGGGCTCGGCCAGCCCGCTCGCCTCGATGACGATCACGTCGATCCGGTGGACGGGTGCGGAGAGCTTCTCCAGGTACGCGTCCAGCTCGCTGCCGTCGACCGCGCAGCACAGGCAGCCGCCGCCGAGCGAGACCATCGAGTCGCCGACCTGGCCCGCCACGGCCATCGCGTCGATCTCGATCGAGCCGAAGTCGTTGACGACAACGCCGATCCGGGTGCCTCCCCGGTTGCCGAGGAGGTGGTTGAGCAGCGTCGTCTTGCCGGATCCGAGGAATCCGGACAGCACGACGACGGGAATCGGCTGGGCGGGCGGTGGAGCGGACCGCTGGGCGGGCTGACTGCTGTTCACACGGCCGATCGTAGTCAGCCGAGCACCGGAACCGGCTCGGGCGGGTTCGGGCCCACGTACCGGGCGGCCGGACGGATGATCTTCGAGTCGGCGGCCTGTTCGAGGATGTTCGCGCTCCAGCCGACCACGCGGGCCGCGCAGAAGGTCGGGGTGAACATCTCGCGCGGCAGCCCGCACAGCTCCATGACCACGCCGGCGTAGAACTCCACGTTGGTGTGCAGCTCCCGCCCCGGCTTGAGCTCGGCGAGGATCTCCTCGACGTGCCGCTCCACCTCCACCGCGAAGTCCACGAGCGGACCGCCGAACCCGAGCGCGATGTCGCGCAGCATGCGCGAACGCGGGTCCTCGGTGCGGTACACGGGGTGCCCGAAGCCCATGATCCGGTCCCCGGCGAGCACCCGCTCGCGGACCCACGGCTCGATGCGCTCCGCCGTGCCGATGGCGTCCAGGGTGTCCAGGGCCCGGCTGGGCGCGCCGCCGTGCAGCGGGCCGGAAAGCGCGCCGATCGCCCCGGTGAGGGCGGCGGCGACGTCCGCGCCGGTGGAGGCGATCACGCGGGCGGTGAAGGTGGAGGCGTTGAAGCCGTGGTCGATGGTGGAGATCAGGTACCGCTCCACGGCCCGCGCCTTGGCCGGGTCGGGCTCCTGGCCGGTGAGCATGTACAGGTAGTTGGCGGCGTACGGGAGGTCCGCGCGCGGCTCGACCGGCTCCAGGCCCTGCCCCAGCCGGTGCAGGGCGGTGAGCAGGGTCGGTACGGCGGCGCAGGCGGCCAGCGCGTCGGCGGCCCGCCGCCCGGGGTCGATGTCGTACACGGGGCGGAACCCGGCGGAGGCGCCGAGCAGGGAGAGCGCGGTCCGCAGCCCGGCGAGCGGGCCGGAGAGCGCGGTGGCCCGGGCGAGGGCGGGCAGGGCGCCCTGCACCGCGTCGGGCAGTCGGCGCAGCGGGGCGATCTCGGCGGCGAACGCGGCCCGCTCGGCGGCGTCGGCCGGGAGGGCGCCGCGGAACATCAGGTGCCACACGTCCTCGAAGCTGCGGCTCGCGGCGAGCTCGACGGCCGAGTACTGGCGGTAGTGGTAGAAGCCCTCGCGGCCTCGGACGTCACCGAGTTCGGTCTCGGTGACCACGACTCCCGCGAGACCGCGGGGCACATCGACGGTGGTGTTCATGAATCGACCATCCATCATGGATTGAATCCTTGTCAATGTTGATTGAATCAATATATGTAGGGTTGGTGTCATGAACGACCAGGCGGATGGCGAACGCCGGCTCAGCACCCGGCAGGCGGCGGAACTGCTGGGGGTGAAGCCCGCGACCGTGTACGCGTACGTCAGCCGCGGCCAGCTCGCCAGCCGCCGCGATCCTGTCGGCCGCGGCAGCAGCTTCGACGCACGCGAGGTGGAGGCCCTGGCCCTGCGCAGCCGGCGCGAGGCGGCGGCGCCCCCGGGCGCGGAGCTCTCCGTACGCACCTCGCTCACGCTCATCGAGCCCGACCGGTACTACTTCCGGGGCGTGGACGCCGTCGAGCTGGCTTCGCGGTACCCCTACGAGGAGGTCGCCGAGTGGCTCTGGACCGGGGCGCTGCCGCGCGGCGCGCGGTTCACCGCTCCCCCGCAGGCGCTCGCCGCCGCCCGGCGCGCGGTGGCCGCGCTGCCCGAGCACAGCGGTCCGATCGACCGGCTGCGGGTGGCGACGGCGGCCGCCGCGGTCGCCGATCCGCTGCGCTTCGACCTCTCGCCCGAGGCCGTTCTGGGCTCCGCTCGCTGCCTCATCCCGACCCTGGTCGGCGCGCTGCCCGAGCTCGGCCGGCCCGGCTGGCGCGGGGACGGCCAGCTGGCCCGGCAGCTGTGGACGCGGCTGACGCCGCGTGAGCCGGATCCGGACGCGCTGGCCGCGCTGGACCTGGCCCTCACCCTGCTCATCGATCACGACCTGGCCGCCTCGACCCTGGCCGTACGGGTGGCCGCCTCCGCGCGGGCCCATCCGTACGCGGCCGTCTCGGCCGGCCTCGGGGCGCTCGAAGGACCGCTGCACGGCGCGGCCGGACGGCTCGCGCACCGGATGCTGGTGGAGGCGCTGGAGCGGGGTGGGGCCGCGCCGGTGGTCGCCGACCACCTGCGGGCGGGGCGGCGGGTTCCGGGGCTGGGGCACCGGCTGTACGAGGGCGAGGACCCGCGGGCCACGGCGCTGTTCGCCCGGCTGGAGGGCGTACCGCAGGCGGGGCCGGCGCTGGCGGCCGCCCGGGAGGTCGTCGCGACGGCGGCGGCCCGGCGCGGCGGGCTCCACGCCAATGTGGACCTGGCACTGGCAGTGCTGACGGTGTCCGGCGGGATGCCCGCGGAGGCCGGGGAAACGGTGTTCGCGGTGGCCCGGACCGCGGGCTGGATGGCGCACGCGCTGGAGGAGTACCAGGAGCGGCCGCTGCGGATGCGCCCGAGCGGCCAGTACCAGGGGCCCCGCCCGCCGCAGCCGATGCCGTGACGCGCGCCGGCCCGCGCGCGATGTCGTACCGGCGGTCGGCAACGCGACCGGAGCGCCGGACAGGCTGACCGCGCAGACCAGCCCGTCGGGGCGGGCGAAGGCCGGCACCCCGGGCGGCGCGGGCAGCCACGCGAGCGAGCCGCCTCGTCCCTCGGCATGAGTTTTCCGAACCAGGTGAGGCAGGAATTTGCGGCGTGCCGTGCGAGAGTTGCAGAGCCTTGCCGAGTCGTCTACCGCTCTGACCACATTTCTATGCCGTCATCCCTTGCACAAGCTGCACGCACATCACGCAAGCCATTTGCGTGCACATGGGAAATTCCGCTTCGACCGAAGGCGACCTACCGTTGCTGGTCATGCGGTTCCTCCACATGAGCGCTCGGCGCCTCGGGCTGCCCAGACGGGCCGTCTCGCAGATCCTGCTCACCCAGCTGGCCATCGCCGCCGGGGTCGTCGTGCTGGCCACCGGGCTCTTCCTGGCCCCGCTCGGCGCGCAGCTCGACGACCAGGCCATGCGGCGCGCCCTGGCCATCGCCCAGAGCGCGGCGGCGGACCCGTCGCTGGCCGCGGACCTCCTGGACTCCGGGCCGACGGCCGACAGCCCGGTGCAGGCCTCGGCCGAGCGGATCCGGCGGGCCACGGGCGCCGAGTACGTGGTCGTCATGGACCTGGACGGCATCCGCCGCTCGCACCCCGGCGCCGACCGGATCGGACTGCCCGTCTCCACCGACCCGAGCGACGCCCTCGCGGGCCGCGACGTCATGGAGATCGACGAGGGCACGCTCGGCCGCTCCGCCCGCGGCAAGGTCCCCCTCGTCGCGGCCGACGGGGAGATCGTCGGCGCGGTCTCCGTCGGCATCGCCTACGACAGCGTCCACGACCGGCTGCTCGGCGCGATCCCGGGCCTGCTCGCCTACGCGGGCGGCGCCCTCGCGGCCGGCGCGCTCGCCGCCTACCTGCTGTCCCGCCGGATCCAGCGGCAGACCCGCGACCTGGCCTTCTCCGATATCGCGGGACTGCTCGCCGAGCGCGAGGCGATGCTGCACTCCATCCGCGAGGGCGTGATCGCCCTCGACCGCGACGGCCGGGTCCGCCTGGTCAATGACGAGGCCGCCCGGCTGCTGGGCCTGGCTCCCGACACGGCCGCCACCGTCGCCGGGCGTCCGCTGGACGACGTACTGGGCGCCGGCCGCACCACCGACGTCCTCGCCGGCCGCGTCACCGGCCGTGATCTGCTCACCGTCCAGGGCCCCCGGGTACTGGTCGCCAACCGGATGCCCACCGAGGACGGCGGCGCCGTCGCCACCCTGCGCGACCGCACCGAGCTGGAACACCTCGGCCGCGAGCTCGACTCCACCAAGGGCCTGATCGACGCCCTGCGCGCGCAGGACCACGAACACGCCAACCGCCTCCACACCCTCCTCGGCCTGCTGGAGCTGGGCCTGCACGAGGAGGCGGTGGAGTTCGTCACCGAGGTCGTCGGCGTGCACCGCAGCACCGCGGAACAGGTCACCGAGAAGGTCCACGATCCGCTGCTGGCCGCCCTGCTGGTGGGCAAGGCGACCGTCGCGGCCGAACGCGGCGTCCCGCTGCGGCTCGCCGACGCAACCTTCCTGCCCGACGGCCTCGTAGACCCCCGCGGGCTCGTCACCATCACGGGCAACCTGGTGGACAACGCCCTGGACGCGGCGGCGGGCTCCGCCACGCCCCTGGTCGAGGTCGAGCTGCGCGCCGAAGGCCGTACGGCGATCCTGCGGGTGCGGGACAGCGGCCCCGGCGTCCCGGCCGCCCGCCGCGAGGAGATCTTCACCGAGGGCTGGTCGACCAAGCAGCCCAAGGCACATCGCGAGCGCGGACTGGGCCTCGCGCTCGTACGCCGCCTCGCGGAGCGGCAGGGCGGCACGGCCCGGGCCGGCGAGACAGCGGACGGAGGGGCGGAGTTCTCCGTCGTACTCCCGGAGGCCCTGCGATGAAGGAGACCCCGATCCACGACATCCACGTATTGGTCGTCGACGACGACATGCGTGTTGCCCGGATCAACGCGGCCTACGTGGCCAGGGTTCCCGGCTTCCGCGTCGTCGCCCAGGCCCATTCTGCGGCCGAGGCGCTGGCCTGCCTCGACACCCACACCGTGGACCTGATCCTGCTCGACCACTACCTGCCGGACGAGAACGGCCTGGACCTGGTCCGTCGGCTGCGCCAGCTCGGCCACCGCACCGACGTGATCATGGTCACAGCCGCCCGCGACCTGGCCACCGTCCAGTCCGCCATGCGCCTCGGCGCCCTCCAGTACCTGGTCAAGCCCTTCACCTTCGCCGGCCTGCGCTCCCGGCTGGAGGCGTACGGCTCCCTGCGTCGCACCCTGGAGACGGGCGGCGAGGCCGAACAGGCCGAGGTGGACCGGATCTTCGGCGCCCTCGCCGCGGCCGGCTCCCCGAACGAGCTGCCCAAGGGCCACTCGGCCACCACCGCCGAGCTGGTCCGCCAGGTTCTCCGCTCCGCCGAAGGCCCGCTCTCCACCCAGCAGATCGCCGACCGCGCCGGCATCAGCCGCCAGACCGCCCAGCGCTACCTGAAGCTCCTGGAGCGCACCGGCCGGGTCACCCTGGCCCTGCGGTACGGCGAGACAGGACGCCCGGAACACCGCTACTCCTGGCTGCCGTCCGAGGGCTCGTGACCCGGCGGGCGGGGACGGACGTCCTGCTCAGACGGCCCCGGCCCCGGTCAGCGAGCGGACTTCCGTCTCCGCGTACTTCGCCTCGTCCGGCTCCTCGGCCGAGGTGACCGTACCCATCCAGCCCGCGAGGAAGCCCAGCGGGATCGAGACCAGGCCCGGGTTCTGCAGCGGGAAGAACTGGAAGCTCACACCCGGGAACAGGGATTCCGGGCTGCCGGAGACCACCGGCGACAGGAGCACCAGCACCACCGCCGGCACCAGGCCCCCGTACACCGACCAGACGGCGCCGCGCGTGGTGAACGCCCGCCAGAACAGCGAGTACAGCAGCACCGGCAGATTGGCCGAGGCCGCCACCGCGAAGGCCAGCCCCACCAGGAACGCCACGTTCAGGTCCTGGGCGAGCAGACCCAGGGCGATGGCCACCGCACCGATCCCGACGGCCGCGACCCGGGCCACGGCCACCTCGCTGCGCTGGCGCGCGTGGCGGCGCTTGAGCGAGGCGTACAGATCGTGCGCCACCGAGGCCGAGGAGGCCAGCGTGATCCCGGCGACCACGGCCAGGATCGTGGCGAAGGCGATCGCCGCCACGATGGCGAACAGCACCGCTCCCCCGGTCGACTCGGCCCCGCCGCCCAGGAACGCCGCGAGCAGCGGAACCGCCGTGTTCCCCGAGGCGTTGGAGGCCCGCACCTCGTCCGGGCCCACCAGTGCGGCCGCCCCGAAGCCGAGCACGATGGTCATCAGGTAGAAGCCGCCGATCAGCGCGATCGCCCACACCACCGACCTGCGGGCCGCCCGCGCCGTGGGGACCGTGTAGAAGCGCGACAGGATGTGCGGCAGCCCGGCCGTACCGAGCACCAGCGCGAGACCGAGGCTCATGAAGTCGAAGCGGGAGGTCCAGTCGGCGCCGTACTTGAGCCCCGGGCTCAGGAACCGCCGCCCGTGCCCGCTGCGCTCCGCGGCGCTGGTGAGCAGCTGGCCGAAGTCCCCGTGGAAGCGCAGCAGTACGAGCACAGTGAGGGTGACGGCCCCGCCCATGAGCAGCACGGCCTTCACGATCTGGATCCAGGTGGTGGCCCGCATGCCGCCGAAGGACACGTAGACCACCATCAGCGCGCCGACCCCGATCACGGTCAGCGTCCGGGCGGCGGTGCCCGAATCTCCGAGCAGCAGGCCCACCAGACTGCCCGCGCCGACCATCTGCGCGACGAGGTACAGCACCGAGACGGTGACGGAGGAGGCGCCGGCCGCGATCCGTACGGGCCGCTCGCTCATCCGGGCCGCGACCACGTCGGCGAGGGTGAAGCGCCCGCAGTTGCGGACCAGTTCGGCGACGAGGAAGAGCACGACGAGCCAGGCGACGAGGAAGCCCACCGAGTACAGCAGGCCGTCGTAGCCGAAGAGGGCGATGAGGCCGGAGATGCCGAGGAAGGAGGCGGCGGACATATAGTCGCCGGCGATGGCGAAACCGTTCTCCATCGGGGAGAACAGCCGTCCTCCGACGTAGAACTCCTCGGCGGAGCCGTGCCGGTTGCGGCTGACCCAGGTGGTGATGCCCAGGGTGACCGCGATGAAGAGGCTGAACAGGATCAGGGCGAGCGTCTGGTGTTCGGTGGTCACCGGCCGGACCCCCGGTTCTGGTTCCGGTTCCGCTCCTGGTCGCGCTCCTGCTCGAAGACCGTCCAGCGCAGGTCGAGCGCGGCCCGGTCCCGGCGCAGCCGCGCATGCCGGGCGTACGCCCAGGTCAGCAGGAAGGTGCTGAGGAACTGGCCGAGGCCCGCCAGCAGCGCCACGTTGACGGCACCGAACACGGGCCGGGCCATGACGCCGGGCGCCATGGTCGCCGCGACCACGTAGGCGACGTACCAGAGGAGGAATCCGGCGGTCGCCGGGACGACGAACCCGCGGTAGCGGCTGCGGACCTCCTGGAAGGCGGCGCTGCGCTGCACTTCCAGGTAGATGTCCGACGCCCCGGGCGCGGCCCGGCCTCCGGCCGCCGGACGCGGGGGCGGCGGATCCCCGCCCTCGCCCTCCCCCCAGCCGACGGCGAGCGCGTCGTACCAGGGGTCGTCGAGCCGGATCGTTCCGGCATCGGGACCTTCGTGCTTGTCCACCGAACTCTCCTTGTCCGCTGCCGCATTGGCCGCGTGCCCACAAGGATGTGCGGTATGGACGTTTTCCGGACTGGTGTCCCGGTGCTCTTCACTCCAACAGGTGATGGAGCGAAGAGCACCGGTGTGCCGTGGTCCCGGTGTGCGTCCCGGTCAGGCGTCGATGCGCGAGCGGTCCAGGGTCGCCGCGGAGCTCGTGATGAACTCCTTGCGCGGCGCCACCTCGTTGCCCATCAGCAGGTCGAAGACCTGCTCGGCGGAGTCCAGGTCGCCGATGTTGATCCGGCGCAGCGTGCGGAAGCGCGGGTCCATGGTGGTCTCCGCCAGCTGGTCCGCGTCCATCTCGCCGAGACCCTTGTAGCGCTGGATCGAATCCTTGTACCGGACGTTCTTGCGCTGGAATTCGAGCAGGGTCTGGCGCAGTTCGTTGTCCGAGTACGTGTAGACGTACTTGTCCTGGCCCTTCTTGGGCTGGACGAGTTCGATCCGGTGCAGCGGCGGCACCGCCGCGAACACCCGGCCCGCCTCGACCATCGGCCGCATGTACCGCTGGAAGAGCGTGAGCAGCAGGCAGCGGATGTGCGCGCCGTCGACGTCGGCGTCGACGAGCAGGACGATCTTGCCGTAGCGCGCGGCGTCGATGTCGAAGGTCCGGCCCGAGCCGGCCCCTATGACCTGGATGATCGCCCCGCACTCGGCGTTCTTGAGCATGTCCGAGACCGAGGACTTCTGGACGTTCAGGATCTTGCCGCGAATCGGCAGGAGCGCCTGGAATTCCGAATTCCGCGCGAGCTTGGCGGTGCCGAGCGCGGAGTCGCCCTCGACGATGAAGAGCTCGCTGCGCTCCACGTCGTCACTGCGGCAGTCGGCCAGCTTCGCGGGCAGCGAAGAGGTCTCCAGCGCGGTCTTGCGGCGCTGCGCCTCCTTGTGCTGGCGGGCGGCGATCCGGGTCCGGGCGGCCGCGACGATCTTCTCCATCACGGCGCGGGCCTGCTGCTTGTCATCGCGCTTCGTGCTGGTCAGGAAGGCCTTGAGCTCCTTGGCGACCACGGCCGCGACGATCCGGGCGGCCGCCGAGGTACCGAGCACCTCCTTGGTCTGGCCCTCGAACTGCGGCTCGGCCAGCCGGACGGTGACGACCGCCGTCAGGCCCTCCATCGCGTCGTCCTTGACCACGTCGTCCTCGGCCACGCGCAGCAGCTTCGCCGAGCGGAGCACCTCGTTCACGGTCTTGGCGACCGAGCGCTCGAAGCCCGTGATGTGGGTGCCGCCCTTGGGCGTGGCGATGATGTTGACGAAGGACTTGACCTGGGTCTCGTACCCGGTGCCCCAGCGCAGGGCGATGTCCACGCCGAGCTCGCGGGTGACCTCGGTAGGAGTCATGTGGCCGCGCTCGTCGAGGACGGGGACGGTCTCCTTGAAGGTGCCCTGGCCGGTCAGGCGCAGCACGTCGCAGACGGCCTTGTCCTGCGCGAGGTACTCGCAGAACTCGCTGATGCCCCCGTCGAAGCGGAAGGTCTCCTCCGTCTTGCCGGCCCCGTCGATGGCGCGCTCGTCGCGGACGACGATGGTCAGGCCGGGAACGAGGAAGGCGGTCTGGCGGGCACGCTGGTAGAGCGTGTCCAGGGTGAGCCGGGCGTCCTTCAGGAAGATCTGCCGGTCGGCCCAGTAGCGGACCCGGGTGCCGGTCTTGCCCTTGGCGACTCGCTTGATCTTGCGCAGGCCGTTGGCGGGGTCGAACGGGCTGTCGGGGCCCTGCTCGGTGAACATGCCCGGGACGCCGCGGCGGAAGCTGATCCCGTGGGTGGAGCTGCCCCGGTCCACCTCGACGTCGAGCCGGGCGGAGAGGGCGTTGACCACGGAGGCGCCGACGCCGTGCAGGCCTCCGGAGGCCGCGTACGAGCCGCCTCCGAACTTGCCGCCGGCGTGCAGCTTGGTCATGACGACCTCGACGCCGGACAGCCCGGTCTTGGGCTCGACGTCGACGGGGATGCCGCGGCCGTTGTCCCGGACCTCGACCGAGGTGTCCTCGTGGAGGATCACCTCGATGTGGTCGCAGTAGCCCCCCAGGGCCTCGTCCACGGCGTTGTCGATGATCTCCCAGAGGCAGTGCACGAGGCCTCGGGAGTCGGTGGACCCGATATACATGCCGGGGCGCTTGCGGACGGCCTCGAGGCCTTCGAGGACGAGCAGGTGCCGCGCGGTGTAGTTGGAGCCGTCCCGGTCTGCTCCGGACAGCAGTGCGCTGGAAGGCACGGACGTGTCGGCGGTCACGCAGTTCGCTCCTCGCTGAATTTCTTTTTCTGGCCCGTCGGGCGCAGGGTGGCTCGGTTGCCCGTCGAAGGGTACCGAGGCCTGGTAGAGCCGATGCAACGCCACCCTCGCGCCTTCATCAGCCTAGTGCAGGACCGCACGGGTGTTCGATCCCCCGGTCGGGTGAAGCAAACATCACGTTCCCTTCGAGGCATGAACCATTTAGGGTTCGGGCACGTCCTCATGAACAACCGGCACTCCGCCGGGGAGGACGGAACTGCAACAAGCGAACGACTGACAACGCGAAACCGTAAAGCAACGCAATACGGCTCCTTCGCCGCCAACCGGCAGCAGCCGGCCAGCTTCGGAAGGAAGTTTCGAGGAAAAGCCGCGAGCGGGAACGTTTTCGGCCTGGTTGGATGTTGACCCTGGTACGACAGCTCGTCGAGCTAGAGAAGAGGCGACGTGACTACTGTTCTGACACCCGCGACCCCGCTGACGGCCGCTGACCGATGCGACCGTTGCGGCGCCCAGGCATATCTGCGCGTCGTCCTGCTGAGCGGCGGTGAACTGCTGTTCTGCGCCCACCACGGGCGTAAGTTCGAGCCGGAACTCAAGAAGATCGCCGCGGATATACAGGATGAGACCGAGCGGCTCACGTCCGCTCCGACGGCCAATGCCGACACCGAGGACCGCTGACACAGGCCTATACCTCGCATCCGACGAGCCAGGACCGGCCAGGCCGGTCGACGGGCGGCACCCCTGAGACCCAGGAGTGCCGCCCGTCCTCACGTCCGGAGCCAGGATGGCGGGGCGGCCTAGCGCCCCCCGGGCCGGTGTGTGCCCCCCGGCGCTCCCGCGGAACCCGGCGGCTCTTGCGCCACATGCCCCCGTACGGGCCGTGCGGCCGGTACGGAGCCCCGTTCGGCACCCCACGCGATGTCGTGGCCGTCGCTTCGCCGCGGGGCCGCCTCCGGGGCTGTCACGAAGCCCGTGAGCGGCGCGATCTTCGTGTACACGCCCGGGCTGTCGGGGCGCCCGCAGCCGCGCCCCCATGACACCAGCCCGATGAGCCTGCCCTGGGCGACGAGCGGCCCACCGCTGTCCCCCTGGCAGGCGTCCCGGCCGCCGTCGCGGTGTCCCGCGCACACCATGGAGTCGGGCCGGTACTGCCCGTCGGCGTCTCCCGGATAGGCGCGCCGGCAGACGTCGTCCGCCAGCACCGTCACGCGCGCGGCCCGCAGCGCGTACGCGTAGTCGCCGAATCCGCTCGTGTCCCCCCAGCCGTACACCGCCGCCTCGCCGCCCGCCGCGTAGCCCGGATGCCCCGCCCCGGCCATGGGGAGCACGTAGTGGGCGGGCACGGCCTCGGCCAGCTCCAGTACGGCCAGGTCCCCGGCATTGCTGCGGGCGTCGTAGGCCGGGTTCACCCGGGCCGAGCGGATCGGGATCTCGCGGCCCTCTTCCGCGCGCAGCTCCGTACGCCCGGTGATCACCCGGAAGTCGGGGACGGACTCGATCGGGCCGCCCAGCACCTGGCGGCCCAGGCAGTGGGCGGCGGTCAGGACCTTGGTCGGGCCCACGATGACGCCGCCGCAGAACTGGCCGCCCCGCGTACCCCCGAACCGGTCACGGCTGGCGAGGGCCACCACCCACGGGCTGTCGGCCGCCTTCACCGGCTTCCCGCCGATCACCACACTGTCCGCGGCTGCCTGCGGCGCCTGGGCCAGCGGCGCCGCGGCCGCCCCCGCCACCAGGGTCAGCGCGCCCGCCAGAGCACGGGAAAAGGGACGACGCATGAGGCCTCCTGACTCCGAGTGTGCATGACTCCACCCAGAGTGGGACGCCAAGTGGCCGTGCGCACCCGCGCACGGCCACCTCCGTACGGCCCCGGCCGGACCACCGCGTGCCCGGCCGGTCCAGGGATCAGTCCAGGTAGTCGCGCAGGACCTGCGAGCGCGACGGGTGGCGCAGCTTCGACATCGTCTTGGACTCGATCTGACGGATCCGCTCGCGCGTGACGCCGTAGACCTTGCCGATCTCGTCGAGGGTCTTCGGCTGGCCGTCGGTGAGGCCGAAGCGCATCGAGACCACGCCGGCCTCGCGCTCGCTCAGGGTGTCGAGCACCGAGTGCAGCTGCTCCTGGAGGAGCGTGAAGCTCACGGCGTCGGCCGGGACGACCGCCTCGGAGTCCTCGATGAGGTCGCCGAACTCGCTGTCGCCGTCCTCGCCGAGCGGGGTGTGCAGGGAGATCGGCTCACGGCCGTACTTCTGGACCTCGATGACCTTCTCGGGGGTCATGTCGAGTTCCTTGGCCAGCTCCTCCGGGGTGGGCTCGCGGCCCAGGTCCTGGAGCATCTGGCGCTGCACACGGGCGAGCTTGTTGATGACCTCGACCATGTGCACCGGGATGCGGATGGTGCGGGCCTGGTCGGCCATGGCACGCGTGATCGCCTGCCGGATCCACCAGGTCGCGTACGTGGAGAACTTGTAGCCCTTGGTGTAGTCGAACTTCTCCACCGCGCGGATCAGGCCCAGATTGCCCTCCTGGATCAGGTCCAGGAAGAGCATGCCGCGGCCGGTGTAGCGCTTGGCCAGGGAGACCACGAGGCGGAGGTTGGCCTCCAGCAGGTGGTTCTTGGCGCGGCGGCCGTCCTCGGCGATGATCTCCAGCTCGCGCTTGAGCTTGGGCGCCAGCTTGTCGGAGTTGGCCAGCTTGTCCTCGGCGAACAGGCCCGCCTCGATGCGCTTGGCGAGCTCGACCTCCTGCTCGGCGTTGAGGAGGGGGACCTTGCCGATCTGCTTGAGGTAGTCCTTGACCGGGTCGGCGGTGGCTCCGGCCACGGCGACCTGCTGGGCCGGGGCGTCGTCCTCGTCATCGGAGATGACGAAGCCCTTGCTCTCGCCGCCGTCCTCTTCCTCCTCGCCCTCCGCCTTGACCGCGCCGGGGCCCTCCTCGGAGGACTCCTCCTCGCCGGCCTCGTCGGTGTCCTTCTTCCCCGCGGTCTTCTTCGCCGCGGTCTTCTTCGCGGCGGTCTTCTTGGCAGGGGCCGCCTTCTTGGCCGCCGTCTTCTTCGCCGCGGTCTTCTTCGCGGCCGGCTCGGTTCCGGGCTCCTCCGCGAGAGCGTCCACGGGCTCCGGGTCCACCGTCTCGGCCGCGGGTGCCGCGGCGGCGACGGTCTGCGCGGCCGTCGTCTTCGCCGCGACGGTCTTCGTGGCCGTCCGCTTGGCCGGGGTCTTCGCTGCGACGCTCTTGCGGGTGGTGCGCTTGGGCGACTCCGCGGCACTGACCATCAGCGTCACACCCTCTTCCTCGAGGATCTGGTTGAGGCTGCGCAGAACATTCTTCCACTGGGTCGCAGGAATCTGGTCAGCCTCGAAGGCCCGACGCACGTCATCGCCGGCGATCTGCCCCTCGGCCTTGCCCCGCTCGATGAGCGCCATCACAGACTCGGAATCGGCGATCTCCGACGGGAGCGTACGGGATGTGCTGGCCGACACGAACAACCTCTCGGAACGATGGAAACGGCTTCCGACCCCGGCCGGATGGTGCTGAACCGGAGCCGACGACCACCGACTGGGGATGGGCCGGGGGCGCGGGCAGGGGCCGGGGAGCTGCACAGCACCCGCAAGGGCTGCTGTCTTCCCTCCGTCGGCCATCACCTCTCTAGGTCATCGCTCGACCTCGCGGAGTGTTACGCCCAATCTTCGTGGCCCGAGTCACACCCCGACCGCCCGACCGCCCCGCCGCCCGCGCCGCCGGGCCTCTGCGCGTCAGTGCTCGCGCGGGGCGGGGACCACGCGCTCGACCTCCGGGTGCACCGTCAGGAGCTGGCGCATGGCGTTCTCGGCGCCCACTGCGTCGCCTGCCGCGAGGGCCTCGACCATGCGCGCGTGGTGCGCGACGCACGTCTCGCTCGGACGGTCGCAGGCGGTGATGGGGGTGCCGGAGACCTGCAGGGCGGCGGAGACGATGCCGGAGAGGTGCTCCAGCATGCGGTTGCCCGCGACCTGGATGAGGAGCGCGTGGAACTCGTTGTCGGCGCGCGCGAAGGTGATCGCGTCGCCCTGGCCGAGGGCGTGGCCCATGATCTCGACCATGTCGGCGAGGCGCTGCTGGATGTCCGGGCGCCCGTGGCCGGCGGCGAGGCGGGCGGCGAGCGGCTCGATGGTCCAGCGGAGCTCGTTCAGCTCGCGCCGCTGGTCGTCGCGCTGGGGGCCGAAGGCGCGCCACTCGATGATGTCGGGGTCGAGCAGGTTCCAGTCGGCGACCGGCCGGACGCGGGTGCCGACGTTGGGGCGGGCACTGACGAGGCCCTTGGCCTCCAGCACGCGCAGCGATTCGCGGACCACCGTGCGGGAGACCTCGAAGCGCTGGCCGATCTCCTCGGGGACCAGGGGGCGGTCTGCGCCGAGGTCGCCGGAGACGATCATCTGGCCGAGCTGCTGGACGAGTTGGCCGTGCAGTCCGCGGCCGCGGCTGCCTGCCGCGCGGCGGCCCACCCGGCTCAACTCGACGTCGGCGCCGTCCCAGTGGGGCACTGCGACGCGGTCGGTCCCGGAGGCCTCCGCGTAGGGGTAGCGGTCGAGTTCGCCCGGGCCGGCAAGGCCGGAGTCTGCATGGCGGGCGGCGGTCATCATGGTGTGCGCAAGGGTACTCACGAATCCTTTGTCGGCCGCGCCTGGATGACCCTTGAGGTCTTTGGTGAAAAGCACACGAAAGGGTGATCGGTGCCACCTACGCAATTGACGACTTATCGTAAAGAACCGGGCCCTTTGCGAGGAGTTGTGGTCCGGTTCACGTGATGTGGACCGGATCGGTCCCCTTCAGACCTTCTCCGGCACCACATCGATCAGCAACGGTCCTTTACCAACGGACGCGGCTGCGCAGTCCTGTGAACGCATAGGCGCACAACAGAACCATCAGCGACAACAGCAGCGCCGTGCCGACGGGTTGGGCCATCACCCGCAGGGCGCCCAGGACCAGGCGGTCCGCCTCGGGGGGCCACTGCGCCCAGGCCAGCCCGCGCAGCCGGGCCGCGAGCCCGCTCGCCGCGTACGCGGACGGCCCGTCCAGCGCCTTGCGTACGAGCGGCACGACGATGACCGGTACGGCGAGCACGGCGGCAAGGCCCGCGACCGCCGACCGGAAGACGCCGGAGGCAAGCACCCCGGCCCAGGCGCAGCCGATGAGCAGTCCGGCCCAACTCACGACGGGGGAGAGCCATTCCCCGGGGGCGCGCAGCGGGCCGCGGTCGAAGACGAGCTTCAGCGCGGCGGCGTCGACGGTGACCGCGAGCGCGCCGAAGGCCAGGGCGAGGGCGGCGCAGACCGCGAGCTTGGCGGCGAGCAGGCCCATGCGGCGCGGCACGGTGCCGCGGTCTGCGGCGAGCGCGGGGTAGCGGTACTCCTCGCCGAAGGCCAGGGCGCCCAGCAGTCCGGCGCCGAGGGCGGCGGGGGGCAGGGGCAGCAGCTCCGGCCAGGCGGCGAGCAGCCGGTTCTGCGGGGTGCCGCCGGCCCGGGCCAGCGCCAGTGCGGTGACGGCGGAGACGGCGACGACCACGGCCGCGGTCAGGAGGGGCGTGGCGGTGCCGAAGACCCGGCACAGCTCGTAGCGCAGCGGCCGCAGCGGCCCGCCCACCCGGCGCACCGTGGAGGCCGGCCGCGCACTGCCGGAGGTGGCGGCGGCAGATCTCCTGGGTGCCGGGTCCGCGCCATCCGGCTCGGTGCGCGCCTGCGGCGCCGGCGGTACGGGCGGGCGCGGCGCGCCCGCGTCCCCGGTCTCGTCGGCGAGCTGGTGGACCAGCACGCCGTGCCGGAACGCCGCCTCGCCCACCTCCGCGCAGCTGCTGCCGTACACCGACAGGCGGCTGCCGCTCTCCTCGACGATCTCCACCGCGCGCTGGGCGGCCCGGGCCTCCCGGCCGAGCACGTCGGCCAGCCGGCCGGCGTACGGGCTGCGTACGGCGACCCGGGGCCGCAGCCGGGTCCGGGCGAACTCGGCCGCGTCCTGGTCGGCGACGAGCCGGCCCGCCGCGATGCTGACGACCCGGTCCGCACCGCGGGCGGCCTCCTTGGCGTCGGCGGTGGTGAAGAGCACCGCGCCGCCCTGGGAAGCGTGTCCGCGCAGCAGCCCGTGGAGCCAGCCGTGTTCTCGGGGCGAGAGTCCGGCGGCGGGCTCGTCGAGGAGCAGCGTGCACGGGTCGGCGAGCAGGGCCGCGGCCAGTGCCACCCGGCGCTCCATGCCGAGCGAGAGCGAGCCGAGCCGCTGGTCGCGCAGGCCCGCGATGCCGACCACCTCCAGCATGCTGTCGGCCCGGGAGGCCGGCACCCCGGCGGCGGCGCACAGCATCCGCAGCTGGCTCAGGACGGTCCGCGACGGGTTGCCGGGCACGTCTGCGAGCAGTACCCCGACCTCACGGCCGGGGTACGGGATCCGGTGCAGCGGGCGGCCGCGGAAGTAGGTGACGCCGCGGCCCGGTTCGAGTTCGAGCATGAGCCGCAGTGCGGTGGTCTTGCCCGATCCCGGTTCGCCGAGGAGGGCGGTCACGGTTCCCGGGCGGGCCTCGAGGGTGAGGTCGTCCACCAGGGGCGGGAGGTCTCGACGGGGTGTGCTGGTGAGTCCGATGGCCTGGAGCATCGCTTCTCTCGCGGGGGGTGAGACCGCTCTGCGGCAATGTGAGTACCGCAAACAAGATAACGCGATATGTCCGATTTTCTGGGTAGCCGGGGCGCGTTCGCGCCCGTGTCGACGCGTCAGATTTCGGGGCGCAGCATCGGCGGGTTGAGCAGGGTCGCGCCGCCGGCCCGGAACAGCTGGGCGGGACGGCCGCCCTGACGGGTCGTCGTCCCTCCGGCCGGCACCAGGAACCCGGGGGTCCCGGTGACCTTGCGGTGGAAGTTGCGCGGGTCGAGGGCCACGCCCCACACGGCCTCGTAGACCCGGCGCAGCTCGCCGACGGTGAACGCGGGCGGGCAGAAGGCCGTGGCCAGCGAGGAGTATTCGATCTTGGACCGAGCCCGCTCCACGCCGTCGGCGAGGATCCGGGCGTGGTCGAAGGCGAGCCCCGCGGCCGCCTCGTCGGAGGCCGCCAGGAGTTCGTCGATGGGGGCCCAGCGCGCGCTGTTGGCGTCTCCGCCCGCCCGGGGTGCGGGCAGGTCCGGAGCCAGGACCAGATGCGCGACGCTGACGACACGCATGCGCGGATCACGCTTCGGATCCCCGTACGTGGCCAGCTGTTCGAGGTGTGCCCCGTTGCCCGCGCCCGGATCGGCCGGGTCGTGCGCGCACAGGCCCGTTTCCTCGGAGAGCTCGCGGGCGGCGGCCGCGGACAGGTCCTCGTCTCCGCGGACGAAGCCGCCGGGCAGGGCCCAGCGTCCCTGGAACGGCTGCTCACCCCGCCGGACGACCAGCGCGCAGAGCGCGTGACGCCGCACGGTGAGCACGACCAGGTCGACGGTGACAGCGAAGGGCGGATAGGCCGACGGGTCGTAGGGCGACATGCCGCGATCATAGTCGTCTGCTTGACGATAAACAGAGCTTTGGTGATCCCGCAGGCGGCGGTCCCCAAGCTACCCGCCCAGTTGGAGCGCATCGGCCGCCTCCTCCACCATGCCGAGGCCGAGCCGGCTGATCCGGACGGCGAACGGTTGCCCCGATACCCGCAGGTCGCAGAAGCGCAGGGCGCCGAGGGGAGCACCCGGCAGCGGGACGACGGCGACGGTACCCCCAGGGGCGTCGGGACGGATCCCTGCGAGGGCTGTCAGGGCGTGCACCCCGGCCGCCGCGGCCACCGCGGCGGGGCGGCAGGCCGCCGGATGCGGGAGGGGCGCGCTGCCCGCGGTGCGCTGCTCGGCGGCGTACATCTCCGGCAGCCGGTACCCGAAGCTCTCCGCGGCGTCGAGCAGACCCCGCAGCAGACCGGCGGCCTCCTTCTCGAAACCTGCCTGGGCGAGCCCGGCGACCGCCACGGCGCTCTCGTACGCCCGCACCGCTCCGGAGCGGTGGCCGAAGGGGTTGTGGCCCGGCTCGCGCGACGCCATGCTCCGCAGGCCCCAGCCGGAATCCATGGCGGGGGCCCCGAGGAGGCGGGCCAGCTGTTCCGTGCGGACCCGGTCCAGCAGCCCGGGGGCGAGCAGGCCGCCTCCCAGCAGGCCGGTGTCCAGGAGGTGGGCCGCGCTTCCCGTCAGCCGGGGCAGCGGCCTCCCGTCGGGGTGCAGGGCCGCCGCGGGCCGGCCGCCGTCCGGGCCGTCGATCCAGAACCCGTCCTGGAAGCGCTTGCCGAGTGCGGCCGCCCACTCCCGCCACTCCTCGGCCCCGGGCCGCCCGCATCCGGCGAGCAGGTCGGCCCCGAGCAGCGCGGCCCGGTGGGCGTGGGCCTGGGTCTCGCAGCGCCGCGGCCCGGGATCGGGATCGGCCAGGAAGCCGTCCGGCCCCAGGGCTCCGCGCAGCCAGTCCAGGCACCGCTCGGCCGCCGGGAGGAGCCGGGCCACCTCCTCCTCTGGCATCCCCCAGCGCCGGGCCTCGGCGAGCACCGCCGGGAAGGCGAGGGTCGCCTCGGTGCCGGTGCACCCGGGCGGCAGCTGCGGCCCCGCCCCGCGCAGCGGCCCCGGAATCTTCCCGGCGTCGGGGCCCCGGCCGCCGGTCTGGGTCCGCGCCAGGGTGCGCAGGGTGGCCGCCGCGAGCCCGGTGCCGAGCGGCAGCGCCATCCTGGCGGCCCAGAGGGACTCCGCCGGAGCGAGCCCGAGCCGCCACGGCACCCCGGCGGCGACGAAGGCGTCGGCCGGCTCCTCCCGGTCCCGCATCAGCAGCGCGCCGAGGTCCTCGACGCTGCGGCGGAACCAGACCTCGACCCGCGGGTCGTCCCCCTCGGCCCGGGCGCCGGCCAGCGGATTGGCCACCTGACCGGCCGGGGCCCGCGAAACGCGGTCCTGCGTGGTCCGCAGCTCGATGGTGCGTGACTCGCCGGGCCCCAGTTCGAGCTGCCAGCGCAGCAGCCCCGCCGAGGCCAGCGCGTCGTCCGGGGCCGGCTCGGCCGTGATGACGGCCTGCGCCTCCCCGCTGGTCCAGCGCAGCCCGGCGGCGTGCACCCCGGCCGGCAGCTCGGGACCGGCCCGGCCGGCCGCCACCGCGGCCAGCTCGGCCAGGTCGGTGCCGAGCAGCAGCTCCACGGGCAGGCGCAGCGGCCGGGCCGTGAAACTCCGCACGGTGATCCGCTCGGTGCCGTCCGCGTGCCGGACCCGCTCCACCCCGATGTCGGGATCGGGGCCCGCGTCGGCCCCGGTGCGGACGGTCGCGGTGAAGGAGGCCCGGTCGGAACCGAGGCTGCGCCCCTGGACGGCGACCGGGTCCCGGCCGCCGATCCGGAGCACGCAGCGGGAGAGCAGCCTGCGTCCGGAGCGGTAGATCCCGTCGATCCCACGCCCGGTCAACTGGCCGTGTTCCGGCGAGATGACCAGGCAGGGTGCGGCGACGCAGATGACGGCGCCGTGCACGGGCGGCAACTCGGTCCTGCGGGCGGGCGGTACGGAGGGGGCCATGGGTCGCCTTGTCTGGGCTGTCTGCGCTCCGGCCTGTTTCGCTGGGCGGCGGCGCGGCCGGGCCCCCGCCACCCTCCAGCTGAACGGCCCCGCCCCCGCCCGGGTCACGGGCCCCGGTGGCGGCTGCGCCCGTACTGGGCCGTGCCGGTGACGGATCCCGCGCCGCAGGACGGCCACGGCCACGCCCCGGATCCGCCGCACGGAACTCCCCGCACCCCGGCCCCGGTCCCGGTCCCGGCTCACTGGTCGCCCCCCGCGGCGCGGCGGGGCTCCCGGCGGGGCTTCGCCTCCCGGCGGCCCGGCGGGCGGGTGGTGGCCGCGACGCGCCCCCGGCGCGGTTCCCGGCGCCGCCGCTCCTCCCGCAGGCAGGCACGCAGCCCCTCCGGGTCGATGCCCTCGTTGCAGGCGTGGTGCAGCAGTTGGGCGAAGCGGTATTCGGCGTCGGCCCGCAGGGCCAGCCCGAGGGCGATCCGTGCCGTCGGCTCGTCCCCGGTGGACCACGAGACCCAGCCGGCGAGGGTGAGCGGGGCCGCCGCGTGCTCGCCGTAGGCGCCGACGCAGCGGCGGGCCAGCGCCCGCCACAGCCGCAGGGCGGGGGCCGCCTCCTCACCCTCCATCCACTCGGCGGCGATGTCGCGGACCTCGCGGTCCTGGAGACCGAGGATCACGGTGGCGGCCTCGTCGTGGCCCAGCAGCGCATCGTCCCAGTCGTCGGCTCCCGGTCCCCCCTCGACGGGTGGGGCGAGGGTCATCCGCTGCACCAGGGTGCGGGCCAGCGTGACCGTCTCCGCGCCGACCTCCTCGCGGGTGGCGCCGTCGAGGATCTTCGGCACGAGGGCGGCTGCCGCCCGGTCCAGGGCCCGCTCCATCTCCGCCGCAACGCCGCCGCACAGGGGTACCAGCCGGCCCTCGATCTCCCGGAGGGAGCCCCGGACCTGGAGTCCGGCGAAGGTGGCCGTCGCCGCCATCACCGAGGTGCCGGTCGCGGCCAGCGGGCTGCCCTCCGCGGGGCAGCACCGCTCGTCGGGGCAGCAGTAGGACCAGTACCGACCGGCGGACAGGCACAGTGCCTCCATCACGGGCACGTCGAGCGCGCCGCAGGCCAGCCGGATGCGCTGCGCCAGCGGCCGCAGCCGGGTCATGACCCGCTGGCCGCTCTCGCCGTCCACCGGGTCCTGGCAGAGGTAGACGACGATGCCGTCGGGCTTGGCGCCGCGCCGTTCACTGCCGCGGACCAGGCAGTCGGCGACCTGCCGGGCGGTGTCCTCCCATTCGGCCGGGGCCGTGGGGATGCCGACGCGGAGCCGGCCGCCGAAGCGCCCGCCCTCGCCGTGCACGGTGACCATGACGAGGGAGTCGCTCGGATGGAATCCGAGCATGTAGGGCAGCGCGTCGGCCAGTTCGGCCGGGCTGCGCAGGGTGATCCGAGGGGCGAGGGCTGGCCCGGACGGGCCGATGGCGGGCCGGTCGGACGGGGTGCGTGATTCGCGGTCGTTCGTCATGCCCCGACGGTCCCGCGGACGATCGGATCCCGAAAGCCCTGTGGATAACTGTTGACTGCTCAACATCCACAGGTTTTCCGTGCCCTTGACGCGATGTCAGAGTCGTCGGGTTCCATGGGGACATGAACACGCATCCGCACCGTCCGCCATGCCCTGTTGCCCGCCGAACGGCAGCCGGTCCGGGCCCGCCGGGCGTTCCGCGCGCCGGAATCGGCACCGTCTCGGCCGACGAGGCCTCTCCCCCGGCCAGAGGCCGCGCGGGCCGTCTACGCCCGGGCCGGTGGTCAGCCCGCCGTCGCGAGGATCAGCGGGAGGACCCGGCCTCCGCCCGCCTGTCGGATCAGGCGGGCGGCGACGGCCAGGGTCCAGCCGGAGTCGGAGTAGTCGTCGACGAGGAGGACCGGCCCGGGCGACTGCGCCAGCGCCGCGGCCAGCTCCTCCGAGACGGCGAACGTGCCGGACAGGGCCCTGAGGCGCTGGGCGGAGTTGCTGCGCCGCGCCGCGTGCGCGCCGTCCGGCCCCGTGTACGTCAGGGTGCCCAGGTACGGGAGGCGACCGATGCGCGCGATCCCCTCCGCGAGGGAGCCCACGAGCTGCGGACGGGCCAGGGACGGTACGGCGATGACGCCCACGGGCCGGTCGGAGGCGTCCGGGACACCGGGGGCCCAGCCGCCCGCGGAGCGCGCCCAGTCGGCGAGCACGGCCACGGCGGCGTGCAGGACGTCCTCGGGGACCGGCCCGTCGGGGGCGTTCTCGGCGAGCAGCGGGCGCAGCCGGTTGCCCCAGCCGATGTCCGAGAGCCGGCCCAGGGCCCGCCCGGTGGAGCACTGCTCCCCGGCCGGGATGCGTCCCTTGACGTTGATGCCGAGGGCGGCCATGCCGGTCGGCCACATCCGGCGCGGCTCCACCTCCACACCCGGGCGCTCCAGTTCCTTCGCCGCGCCGGTCAGGGTCTCCGCCGACACGGAGGAATCGGCCCAGGCGCCCGCGCAGTTGTCGCACCGGCCGCACGGGGCCGCCCCCTCGTCGTCCAGTTGCCGGCGCAGGAACTCCATCCGGCATCCGGATGCGCTCACGTAGTCGCGCATGGCCTGCTGCTCGGCGGCCCGCTGGCGGGCGACCCAGGCGTACCGCTCGGAGTCGTACGTCCACTCCCGGCCGGTGGAGCTCCAGCCGCCCTTGACCCGCTTCACGGCTCCGTCGACGTCGAGCACCTTGAGCATCGTCTCCAGCCGGGTGCGCCGGAGCTCCACCGCCGCTTCCAGGGCCGGTACGGACAGTGGCCGCCCCGCGTCGGCGAGGGCCGACAGGGTCTGCCGTACCTGGGCCTCGGGCGGGAACGCGGTGTCGGCGAAGTAGCGCCAGATGGCCTCGTCCTCCTTGCCCGGCAGCAGCAGGACCTCGGCGTGCTCCACTCCGCGCCCGGCGCGGCCGACCTGCTGGTAGTAGGCGATCGGGGAGGACGGCGAGCCGAGGTGGATCACGAAGCCGAGGTCGGGCTTGTCGAAGCCCATGCCGAGCGCCGAGGTCGCGACCAGCGCCTTGACCCGGTTCGCCTGGAGGTCGTCCTCGGCCTGCAGCCGGTCGGCGTTCTCCGTCTTGCCCGTGTACGAGGCGACCGGGAAGCCGCGCTGGCGCAAGAAGGCGGCGGCCTCCTCGGCCGCGGCCACCGTCAGCGTGTAGATGATCCCCGAGCCGGGCAGCTCGTCCAGGTGCTCGGCGAGCCACGCCAGCCGGTGCGCGGCGTCCGGCAGCTCGACCACGCCGAGGCGCAGGCTCTCCCGGTCCAGCGGACCGCGCAGCACCAGGGCCTCGCCGGCCCCCGTGCCCAGCTGCTCCGCGACGTCCGCGGTGACCCGGGCGTTGGCGGTCGCGGTGGTGGCCAGGACCGGCACACCGGGGGCGAGCTCGGCGAGCATGGCCCGCAGCCGGCGGTAGTCGGGGCGGAAGTCGTGGCCCCAGTCGGAGATGCAGTGGGCCTCGTCGACCACGAGCAGACCGGTCGTGGCCGCGAGCTTGGGCAGCACCTGCTCGCGGAAGTCCACGGAGTTGAGGCGCTCGGGGCTGACGAGGAGCACGTCGGTCTCGCCGCGCTCCACCTCCCCGTAGATGGCGTCCCACTCCTCCGGGTTGGCCGAGTTGATGGTGCGCGCCTGGATGCCGGCCCGGGCCGCCGCCTCGACCTGGTTGCGCATCAGCGCCAGCAGCGGAGAGATGATCACCGTGGGGCCGGAGCCGCGGCGGCGCAGCAGTGCGGTGGCGACGAAGTACACCGCCGACTTGCCCCAGCCGGTGCGCTGCACCACCAGGGCCCGCCGGCGCTCCTCCACCAGGGCGGCCACGGCCTGCCACTGGTCCTCCCGCAGCCTCGCCCCGCTCCCGGGGGCGCCGATGAGCTCAGCGAGGATGGCGTCTGCTTCGGTGCGGAGCTCCAGGTTGTCCATGCCCCCCATGCAACCGGATGGCAAGGACAATCGGCCAATTCACCCAGCGTGAGAACAGCGTCGCGGATCGTCCACCTGTCGGACGCACGCTCCACCCGGCCTCGATCCTGTCCTCAAAGGGGTGTTTCCGCTGGTACTGGGGCTTCAGCCGTAGTCGGATGAGTCATCTTCGGCTTGACGGGGCAAGGATATGAACGGCATACCGGCGAATTCCGGTCGGCGGCGCCAATTGCTCGTTGCCGCAGGCTCACGGGCCACGCGAGAATTGGCATGCTCCCGCTCGGCCGGACGGCGCTCTCCCAGGCCGCGCCGCGGCGCGCCCGCACGACAGCTGTGCCCGTCCGCGGGCGTGTACCCGAAGGGAGGACCGTGGCCTTCGGATTCGCCCCGCCCTCGACGTCGTCACTGACAACGGCAGCCGGCGGTGCCAGCCGGCACGGCAGACTGCTGGAGCCCTCCGAGTGGACCGCGGCAGGCATCCCCCTGCTGCGCAATCCGCGCGAGGTCGTCCACGGACTGCACTCCCGGCACGCCCCGGCGCCCTCGACCGCGGTGATCGCCGTGCTCGGACCCGAGGAGCGGCTCGTCGCGAGCGCCTCCTTCGCCCGCCGCTCGGCGTCGGCCGACGGCTGGGAGTACCGCAACGCCCTGCTCGCGGCGCTGCGCCGGGTCATCCCGCACGACCTGCGGCGCCGGACCCCGGTGCGCACCGCGGTCCTGCTGTACTGCCGCGAGGGCGACGAGCGGTGGACCGAGGAGGACGGCGCCTGGATGTGGGGGCTGCGGGACGCCTGCACCCTGCACGGGCTGCGCTGCGGCGCGTACATCACGCTGACCCGCGGCGGCTGGCAGGTGCTGGGCGAGGGCCGGGGCGGCAGGCATCCCAGCTCCGACTCGCGGCCCGAGCGCCTCGGCGACAGCGTGGCCGAATTCCCCGCGGTGACCCTGCGCACCGGCGGCGGCGCGACCGAGGTCATGCGGAGCCGTACCGCCGCACGCTGAGAACGCACCGCACGCCGGAGCCCTAACCGGGGCCGGACCCGCGCGGTGCGCCGAAGCCCGCCCGCGCGCCGTTCCCGCACGCGGGCAGCCCTCACGGCCGTACACCCTGGATCGGGCGTACGGCTGGTCAGGCCTCGGGCTTCAGCGGGGCCGGTCCGACCGGCCCCGCCCCGTGCCCGCGCCGGGTACGGGGCGTCAGACGCCCGTGCCCAGCACGGAGTTGCTCTGCTGTGCGTCGCCGCACACGATCAGCAGGGCGCCGGCCCGCGCGAGCGCGGTCGGCAGGGCGGCGGCGGTCGCCCCGGCCGGTCCGCCGTTGGCCGCGAAGACCACGACGGGACGCCCCGCGGCGCGCTGGACCTGCGCCGCGTCCGCGTAGAAGACGTCGTCCCCGGCGTCGTGCAGGGCCCAGTACGCGGCCTCGCCGAAGGACAGCTCGTGCGCGGCCCACGGGTGCGGGTCGCCGGTGGTGAGCACCAGGATGTCGCCGGGCGCGCGCCCGGTGTCGAGCAGCAGGTCGACGGCCTCTTCGGCCGCGTCCAGCGCACCCTCGGCGGAGGCCGGGATCAGCTGGATCTGGGGCACCGCCGCGGAGACGGACGGTGCGGTGGGGGCTACGGGTCCGGGGGTGGCCTGCGGCGCACGCTGCGCGGGCGGTACGGGCCTGGGAGCCCCGCCCGCACGGCTCGCCGCCGCGGGGGAGGGACCGGGGCGTCCGGGCCGCGGGACGGCGGCGGGACGCGGACCAGGTACGGGGCGGGGGGTCTGCGCGGTGCGGCTCGCGGCCGGCGTGACGCGGGGACCCTGGGCACTCTCGTGAATCTGAGGCTCCTCGGGGGTGAGAGGCATGAGTTGATGTCTATCAAACACCGGTACGAAACGTACCGGCGGGTGGCACGTGGGTGCGATCAGAAATCGAAGCCGAGTTGGCCTCCGTTTTCCAGCTCCGTCGCTTCCTCGCTGCGCCGCACCTTCTTGAGGTGCCGCCACTTGGGCAGCCCGTCGAGGTACGACCACGAGAGCCGGTGGTATGGGGTGGGCCCCAGCTCCTCGAGCGCGGCCCGGTGCACCGGCGAGGGATATCCGGCGTTGTCGCCGAAGGCGAACTCGGCGCATCCGCCGTCCTGTTGGCCAAGCTCGGCCATCATCCGGTCGCGCCTGACCTTGGCGATCACCGAGGCGGCGGCGACGGCGACGCAGGACTGGTCGCCCTTGATCACCGTGCGGACCCGCCAGGGCGCGCCGAGGTAGTCGTGCTTGCCGTCGAGGATCACCGCGTCGGGCCGCACGGGCAGCGCCTCCAGGGCGCGCTCCGCGGCGAGCCGCAGGGCGGCCGTCATCCCGAGCGCGTCGATCTCCTCCGGGGAGGCATGTCCCAGCGCGTACGCGGTGACCCAGTCCTCCAGGACGTCGAGGAGCGCGTCGCGTCGTTTGTGGGTGAGCAGTTTGGAGTCGGTGAGACCTGCGGGCGGCCGGCGCAGACCGGTGATCGCCGCGCACACGGTGACGGGACCGGCCCAGGCCCCTCGTCCGACTTCGTCGACCCCGGCGATGACCTTGGCGCCGGTGGTTGCACGGAGGGAGCGTTCGACAGTGTGGGTGGGTGCTTCGTACGGCATGGCGCCAGCAAGGGTACGCCGCCCCGCGCCGCCTGCACACCCCACCCCGGCTGGAGTCCGCACGCCGTCTCACACCCTGAGCAGCGGCACCATCACCTGATCGATCATTTCCGTGATGTCCCCATCCGTCCATTCACTCCCGCACACCTTCGCGCGGTACATCATCATGGCCGGAATGACGTCGGCGACGAACGGACTCGCCGCGTCCGGCCGGACGTCGCCCCGCTCGATTCCGCGCTGCACAAGCTCCCTGATCAGACGATGGGCCGGCTCGTGCAGCCCGGCCCGGACGACGTCATGGAACCTTCCCGCATGGGTGTGGTCGCATTCGTGAAGGACCGCACGCAGCGCCTGACCAGCGCGCGACTCCATCACGTCACGCATCCGCACACACAACCGGAGGAAGTCTCCACGGACCGATCCGCCGTCGGCGATCTCACCGATCGGCGGCAGCCCGGCCCGCAGCACCTCGGTCACCAGGTCGGCCTTCGAGGGCCACCGCCGGTACACCGCCGCCTTGCCGGTGTGCGCGCGGGCCGCGACACCCTCCATGGTGAGCCCGTTCCAACCGACCGTGCTCAGCTGCTCCAACGCCGCGTCGAGAATCGCCCGTTCGAGCTCCGGACCCCGCCTGCGGCCCGGTGACGTCACTGACCAGCGCGAACCCACCATCACCTCCACCTTCGACCCGCCCACGCGCCCCTCGTACGCATTTTCAGCCTTAGTGAACGGTTGCGTTCACTAACCGGGGGCTCCTACCGTGGGGCCGCAGTGAACGGCTGCGTTCACTATTTCACTATGGGGGGATCCTCGGTGAAAAGCTCTCCACTCGCCACGCCCCGGATACCGGGCGCGGCCCGCAGGGAAGGGCGGCCCGGCGTGGCACTCGCGGTCATCGCCGCCTGTCAGCTCATGGTCGTCCTCGACGCGACGATCGTGAACATCGCGCTCCCGCACATCCAGACCGCCCTCTCCTTCTCCACCACCGACCTGTCCTGGGTGATCAGCGCGTACACCCTGGCCTTCGGCGGCCTCCTGCTGCTCGGCGGCCGGGCCGGCGACATCCTGGGCCGGCGCCGCGTGTTCCTGACCGGCATCCTGCTCTTCACCCTGGCCTCCCTGCTCGGCGGCTTCGCCGAGGAGCCCTGGCAACTGCTGGCCGCCCGCGCCCTCCAGGGGGTCGGCGGCGCGATCGCCTCGCCGACCTCGCTGGCCCTGATCACCACGACGTTCGCCGAAGGCCCCGAGCGCAACCGCGCGTTCGGCGTGTTCGCCGCCGTCTCCGCGGGCGGCGGCGCGATCGGCCTGCTGGCGGGCGGCATGCTCACCGAGTGGCTCGACTGGCGCTGGGTGCTCTTCGTCAACGTGCCGATCGGCCTGCTGATCGCCGTGCTCACGCCGCTCTACATCACCGAGTCCGAGCGCCACCCGGGCCGCTTCGACATCGCGGGGGCCCTCACCTCCACCGGCGGCATGGCCTCCCTCGTCTACGGATTCATCCGCGCGTCCGAGGACGGCTGGCGCGACGGGGGCACCCTCGTCTCCTTCACCGTGGCCGTCGTCCTGCTCGGGCTCTTCGTGGCCGTCGAGACGCGGGCCCCCGAGCCGATCATCCCGCTGCGGATGTTCGCCGACCGCAACCGCGCCGGAACCTACCTGATCATGCTCGGCCTCGCCGCCGCGATGTTCGGGATGTTCTTCTTCATCGTCCAGTTCGTCCAGAACGTGCTGGACTTCTCCCCCATCCGGTCCGGGCTCGGCTTCCTGCCGGTCACCGTCGCGATCGTCACCGCCGCCGGGCTCTCGCAGCGTTTCCTGCCCCGCTTCGGCCCCAAGCCGTTCATGGTCGCCGGATCCGCCCTCACCGGCATCGGCCTCGCCTGGCTGACCCTCATCCGCACCGACAGCTCGTACGTGTCCGGGGTGCTCGGGCCGATGCTGCTCTTCGGCTTCGGCATGGGCCTGAACTTCGTGACGCTCACCCTCACCGCCGTCTCCGGGGTCGCCCAGCGGGAGGCGGGCGCGGCTTCCGGGCTGCTCAACGCCAGCCAGCAGGTGGGCGGCTCGCTCGGCCTGTCCATCCTGGTCACCGTCTTCGGCACGGCCAGCCGGAACGAGGGCGCGAAGCAGGTGCCGGACTTCATGACCCACGCGGACCCCGATCAGATGGCCGCGTTCCAGGAGACCGGGCGGCTTCCCGACCCCTGGGGGGACCTCGTCCTCACCCAGGGCATCTCCACCGCGTTCACCGCGGCTGTGGCCATGGCCGGAATCGCCCTGGCCACCGCGCTGCTGGTGATCCGGGTACGCAAGAGCGACCTGGAAGCCCTGAACGGCGCCGTCGCGGAGGCCGGTCCGGCGGCCTGAGCGCTGCAGCGCCGGCGTACGGGGACCCCGGCGCGCGAGGTGATCCCGCGCCGGGGTCCCCGTACATCTCCCCGGCGGCTACTCGATGCGGCTGTGGAAGGTGCCCAGGGTGCGGCACACCTCGTACGAGGCCCTCACCGGACGCTCGCGGAAGATCCGTCGGGCCCGGTACTCGCCGAGGCTCATCGCGTACCAGGGCACCTGGCCGCGGCTCGACAGGTCGTTGTTGATCCCGCGCAGGGCACAGGAGCGGCGGGGTTCGGGCAGCCGGTCCAGCGCGGGCACGGCGTCCGCCGAGAGGGACTGGAAGTACGCCAGGTCGAGCTTGCCGGTCTGCTCGAAGCGGGCCGCGTTCTTCTCGGCGACCATGCCGTCCGGGGACAGCAGCCCGAAGGCCAGGACGGCGGCGGCCGCGCCGGCCGCGAACGCGCGCGGCAGCCAGCGCGTGCCGAACACCCCGGCGGCCATGATCAGTACGATGACCAGCCCGAGCCAGAGCTCCATCGCCGCCACCGACACGCGCAGCCGGGTCAGGCCATACGCGTCCACGTACAGGTCCATGCGGCGCAGCGCGGAGGCGACCACGACCAGGGTCAGGACGCACAGCGTGCCGAGCACGACGCGGACGAAGCGGCGGTCGCCGGCTCCGGAACGCGGGGCCCACCGCAGGGCGATCGCGATCACGGCGAGGGTGAGCAGGGTGGCCCAGAGCAGCTGCCAGAAGCCCTGGCGGGCGTACTCGGCGTAGCTGAGCCCGGTGCTCTGCAGGACCTTGTCGTAGCCGCCGAACAGGACCGCCAGCTGGACGGCGTTGAACCCGGCGAAGAGCAGGTCGAGCACGATGAGCGGAAGCGCCCATTCGACGCGGGAGCGGGCCTTTCCGGGCGCGATCCGGATGCGGTCCCAGCGCGAGGGCGCGACGGCGGCGCGGGCGGCGGCGAGCGCGAGGACGGCTCCGAGCAGGAAGAGCACGAGGCGTACGGGTCCGTCGCCGAGGGAGATCTCCGGGGTGAACCCGTCCAACAGGCCGGCGAAGGCGGCGTCGGCGGAGGCGAACAGGGTGCCGAACAGCACCAGCAGGACGAGGGCCACGGCGGCGGCCTTGACCACGGGCAGCCAGCGGGCGCGGTCGACCCCGCTGCCGCGCGAGCGCAGCCCGCTCCAGGCCCAGCGGATCCCGAGCACGGTGGAGTCGGCGAAGCCGAACGGGCTGAGCAGGACACCGGGCCAGGTGCGGCTGCCGTGCAGGGCCAGTGCGCCGAGCAGGACGGCGGCGAGCAGTGCCAGGGTGGACGGCCAGTCGGCGTCGCGGAGGGCGGGTACGGCGAGGAGGGCGACGCAGCCCACCGCCCAGGCCACGCTCCAGGGCCGCGCGCGGCGCCGGGCCGCCCGGGCGGCGAGGTACGCGCCGACCGCGGCGGGCACGACGGCCAGCAGCAGCCCGAGGCCCAGGCCGTCACCGAGGAACAGCCCCGAGGCGAGGCCGGCCGCCGCGGCGGCGAGCAGCACGGCGGTGGGTACGGGCCCGGCCGGAGCCGGTCGCGCGGCTTCGGCCCAAGCCAGCGGCATGACGGACCACGCCCCGGACTTGGCCCGCTGCCGGCGGACTTGGTAGGCCTGCCACGCCTTGGGGTCCCACCCGGGCGGCGGCCCCGCGCCGGCCCCACCCGCGTGCTGGCCGGCGGCCTGCGCCGGGGCGGCGGGCAGGTCGGCGGCCGCCTCCGGCTCACCGGGCGGCCGGGGCGGCGGGGTCTGCTGCTCGGGACCGGCAGGCGACCCGCCGGTCGCGTCGCCGGTCGCCTCGTCGGGCTCGCCGGCGGTGTTCTCTGGCATCGGGTTCCCCTCCCCTGTCGGCCGCCCTCGCCGTTACGACGGAGGCGGCAGCGCCGACAGGTTAGGCCCGTGACGTGCGGTGTCAGCCCGGCCAGAAGTCCGCTGTGGCAGGACCGTGACAATCTAAACGGCCCGTATCGCCGGCCCGCCGACCGGCCACCCGGGCGCCCGGCGGCCGGTCCCTCGGCTAGTGTGCCGCCGTCTCCGGCAGCCAGGCCGGCAGGGCCTCCGTACGGGCCAGCCAAGCGGCCGGCAGCACCGCGTCGCCGCGCGCCCCCAGCACCCCGCCGACGATGGCGCAGGTCGTGTCCACGTCCCCGCCCACCTGGGCGGTGGTCCAGAACGCCCGCTCGTAGTCGTCCAGCGAGCGCGCCGCCGACCACAGGGCGAACGGCACGGTGTCGTGCGCGCTCGTCCGCCGCCCACACCCCAGCACCGCCGCGACCGTCGTGGCGTCGCCGTAGTCCAGCATGTCCCGCGCCCGCCGCAGCCCCGCTCCCACGGCACTGCGCGGCACCAGCGCGATCACCCCGTCCAGCAGGTCGCCGGCCTTGGGCGGACCGGCCGGATCCGCCGCCAGTGCGGCCGCCGCGGCCACGGCCATGGCCCCGCACACCGCCTCGCGGTGCTGGTGCGTGGTGTAGGCGGAGATCTCCGCCTGGTGCGTGGCCTGCTCCGGATCGTCGGCGTACCAAGCGCCCAGCGGCGCGATCCGCATGGCCGCGCCGTTGCCCCACGAGCCCTGCCCGTTGAACAGCTCGGCGGCCAGCGTGCGCCAGTCCTCGCCCTCCCGGACGAGGCGGAGCATCCGGTTGACGGCGGGACCGTAGCCGCGGTCGAAGTCGTGGTGGTGGGCGAAGGAGCTCGCCAGGGCGTCCTGGTCGATGCGCCCGTGCGTGGCCAGGACGGCGA